>NZ_JAQEVU010000004.1:0-130154 GCF_027694345.1 Varibaculum timonense | reverse complement strand
GGGGTGACCGGAAACGAAAGTTTCCGGTCACCCCGCCCAACTTGTCAGCTAGGGCAACCAGAGGCTACCATTTCCGGCTGCCAATAGATTCTTGCCAATCCCATAAGAGATAGCCCGATCCGCCAACGCCAGCACCTCCTCAGTTAGGGGTGAAACTCCGTAGAGCAGCTCAAAGGCTAAGCGAATAGTTTCTTCCCGCTCCATGCTATTGGTGCGAGAAATCTGCCAGCGCAACGCATTTACCACCTCGGTTAAGGTGAGCGAGCCTAGTTTACGTGGCAAACCAATCGGGGATTGCAGGGCGATATTCCACTCATCCGGATTCACTTCCGCCGGCCAGACTGTCCGCATTCCCGGCTCGGATACCAGTTTCAAATCGGAAGATAGACAGCGACTAGCTTCATCTGGGCGTTGGTCGTTATATTCAATCCGGTACTTTTGGCACAGCCGACGCGCCAAAAATGCGAGTGGCATCGGACCTTCTGCGCTAATAATACTTTTTGCAAAGGAGGCGCTAGAGCCAGCAACAGCCGGCTCGTCCAGGCTCTTTTTGGGGCGGGTAAAACGTGGCCTGTAATCGAAATATCCGCGCACGCGAATCGTAATTAATTTGGTTGAAGGCTGCCGGTCAGCCTCAGCTAGTATCTCTCGCTGTTTTGCAGGTGCCGATAGGCTCACCCGTGAAGGGGTGAGTGCGCTTTGAGCCGGTTTTCGTAAATCAGAACCTGCCGGTGATGATAGCGTCAGCGGGGGCTGGTGGCGCGTTAAAGATTCCGGCATTTCGTCCTCGACCTCTGCAAAAGCAGAACGTTTAATCGGGGGTGCGGAAATCTCCTTCGCGGGCGTTGCCGCGTCGATTTCTTTCACAGCTGCGGGTGATGGCGGGGATTGGGAAGTTAGCTCGTCGAAATCTACCTCTAGTTCCGGATCGAAACCTAAATCTTCGGGGAGCGCGCTGGCAGGAGCGTTAGGGACAATAGCTTCGAGCAAAGTTGCCGGAGCCAGATAGCTGGGTGGGATTGGCGAGCTTGCAGGGGTTCTAGTTTTATCAACCGGTTTGGATAAGTTTTGCTCACTAGGGATAGGCGCAGCTGGCAGCGGATTAGGGGCTGCGGGAACAGCTGTTTGTGGGCTAGGCGTGGCAAGTGCCGAGGCGGGAAGGCTCAGGTTATTGGGCGTGGCTACCGAGTTGGTACCAATCTCGGCAAGCTTTGGGTTATTTGCCGGTATTTGCGGGGTTAGCGGCATTTTTAGGGAGGACGAGTTAGCTGGTAACGGGGAGGTAACTGCCGGCTTCATGGGGGCGACAGTTTCTGGGGGTGAACTCGCCAGTGAGTTTTGGGGCGGAGGAGGTGCCGGACGCATAGCGGGTTTGTTGCCCTCTTGCATATCGGGCTGAGAAAGCCGGTTAGCTAGGGAACGGCGGGCAGGAAACTCTCGACTGGAAGCATTCTTGGCAACAGGATTGGTTTCAGGACTGGCTTCCGGCGATAATGCCCCCGATTGAACGGCTGTTACCTGCTGATTCTCTGCTGTCGATAGCGGGTTGTCACTTCCGTTTAACACCGGAATCCAAGATAATTCACTGCTGGGGGTGCGCCAGCTGGGAGCAGCTGAGCTGGCAGGGGTAGGTGAATCATTGGCGGCAGCATAAGCCGCTGAAACCATGGCAGCTAAACCCATTCCAGAGATTTGGTTCTCACCTGCATCTTCAGGTGAGCGTTCCGAGTTATTTTGCGGGCTTTGAACCGGCGGGGCGACCTGAACGCCCTCAGCAGGTAATCCCTCAGCGCTATTTCCCCGCTTCGCGTGGGTTACGTCCTGTGCAATAGAGCCTATAGGAGAATAGCTGGCAGGTGGCTCCGCCGCCGTCTGTGGTGCTATCGGCGCTGTTGGTTGCGTCGGCACTGGGGATAGCGGCGCGGCAGCTACTGTTTGAGGATGCGTAGGTGTCGCTACCTGCGCTGATAGTGGCTCAGGCTTGAGGGCGGGCTGTGGTACTGGTTGAGCTTCCCCCGCCCTCTTCGGTTCTGTGTAGACCTGTTTTCCTACATCAGGCAAAGCCTCCAAAACTAGAGATGCAGGATTTTGGGAAATGGACTGCCCGGCTTTCATCCATAAACCGAAAGCCTCTTCAGCAAGCTCACCTTTACCGCAAAGCATTCCCGCCAACGCCACCGTATCTACCAGTCTTTTTGCTTGCCAGCGAGGTAAATCTGCCGCCTTGAATGCTTCTCGAGCCTGCTCGATTCCACTGCGCAGCCCGGTCAAACGTGAATCGGCAAGCTCCGATGCCAACTGGTCAGCTAGCTCAAGGCAGCACTTGACCACCTCATCTATGGTTAGCTTAGACACCTAGCTTCGCCCCTTTCGCGAACTTAAACAGGTCACCATACCCGGCGTGACCAGCCAAGCAGCCACTCGCCGAGAAGTGAGGATAGCTGCTGCTTTGCGAACCTCACGTCTGCCAGGTTCACATCCAGTTTCCTGCATCTTTGAAAACCATTTTAGCAGGTGAGCAACTTCGTGATCGATACCGCACATAATATGCGGGGAAATTAGAAGCGCGCTTTGGGCAGGATGTAACTTTTCCTGGACAGCCTCCGCCACCTCCTCGGTCAAGAAATCATCTACCCAGGCAAAACTGCTGGTTTGAGCCGAGGTAATAACCTCGGAAAATTTAGAACGCGGATCGCCGTTCGGGCAATTAAGCCAAGGTAAATCCTGAGGAATACCCAACAGCGGGGATAGATACTGATTTGCCCACTGATTCCAAGAAGTAGCCCAGCAAATTTCATAATGTTTCGCCAGTCCACGCAGTCTTGCTCCCAGGAGACGCGAAAATACCAGTTTAACGTTGAGGGAACCGTCTTCTTTCAGGTGAACCAGACGGGCGCGCAACAGGGGGTTAAGGATACGCCGACCCGCCCTACCCCAAAGATTTAACGGACCGTCTACATCTAAGAATAATATCGGGTTTACCTGGGAATACTTTCCCAAATTTTCAAGGAATGGTTGCGGGGATAAAGAGGTTTCGGCCGCTGAGGACGCGGCGCAGGTTTCGGTAGAATCAGCCGCCAGCCCTGTGGCTTCGGCTTTTGGGTGTGCAACTACACTCACGCGCCCTCCTTAAACTCCTAACTTCACATTATAGCGAGATTATAGGTAGCGCAGACCGCGAAGCTAGTTTTGGCTCGTACCAGCAGAATCCGGTAGGAAAAAACCGTGCCAGATATCTTTCTAGGCGACGCGGATACGGGCGTCACCGCGGACGAACTCTACCGCGAGCCCTCCCCCCACGGCCTCCAGATAACCCCTAAGAGTGCCGACTTTGGTGCTTTCTAAATCTCCGCGTTCAATCTTGGAAACTTGCCGTTGTGAAACCCCGATACGCGCGGCCAGTTGCTGCTGCGTAAGTCCGGAGACTTCCCGCAGTTCCCGCAGCTTATAGGCGCGAACTTCCGCCATCATCCGTTGCTTATGAGAATCAACTAAAGTTCTGTCCACCGGATGATGCGCTAGAAAATCCTCTAAAGTTACAGTCATTTCACTTCCTCCTTCACATCGGCAGGGACAGCTAACGTGGGAACATACAGGGGTGCGGCTACTTGCCGTTAAAGGTAAACTCCTTTTCCCCGTCCTCGCCCTCGCGTACATCAACCACGATTTCCTGACCCGGCTCGATGTCTCCAAAAAGAATCTTTTCGCTGAGGGCGTCCTCGATGTCGCGCTGGATAGTGCGCCGCAAAGGACGCGCCCCCAACACGGGATCGAAACCGCGAGTAGCTAGTTCTTCGCGAGCAGCATCGGTGAGCTTTAGGGTCATATCTTGCTCTTGGGTACGTTCTTGAAGTTTAGCAATCATCAAATCCACAATCTCGCGGATTTCTTCCATACCCAGTTGCGGGAATACGATAACTTCGTCCACGCGGTTGAGAAATTCGGGGCGGAACTGCTGTTTTAGTTCCTCTTTAACCCGGTTCTTCATTCTCTCATAGGAGCCGGACTGGTCGTTATCGACCTGGAAACCGGTTTGTACCCCTTTATTTATGTCCCGAGTACCCAGGTTAGTAGTCATGATGATTACGGTGTTCTTGAAATCAACCATCCGCCCCTGCGAATCGGTCAGCCGCCCGTCCTCTAGCACCTGCAAGAGAGTGTTGAAAATATCGGCATGGGCTTTTTCGATTTCATCAAAGAGCACCACTGAGAAGGGTTTGCGGCGCACCTTTTCGGTCAGCTGCCCGCCCTCGTCATAACCCACATATCCAGGAGGAGCCCCGAATAGGCGCGAAGAAGTATGCTTTTCCCCGAACTCGGACATATCCAGTTGGATTAGCGCTGACTCGTCGCCGAACAGGAACTCTGCCAGGGCTTTCGCCAACTCGGTCTTACCTACCCCGGTAGGACCGGCGAAAATAAAGGAACCGCCGGGACGATTCGGGTCTTTAAGCCCTGCGCGCGTCCTGCGAATAGATTTCGATAGGGCGCTGACCGCTTCGTTTTGGCCGATAACCCGTTTATGCAGCTCATTTTCCATGTGCAGCAGTTTCGCGCTTTCCTTTTCGGTCAGCTTAAACACCGGGATGCCGGTGGACATTGCCAGGATTTCCGCAATAGAGTCCTCATCGACAGTGCCAATCCGGTCGCCCTCCCCGGACTTCCAGTCGGCCTCCAGCTGGGCGCGTTTTTCACCGAGCTGTTTTTCCTGATCGCGCAGACTCGCAGCTTTCTCGAAATCTTGAGCATCAATTGCGGCCTCTTTATCGCGGCGCACCTCATCGATTTTGTCATCCATTTCCCTAATCTCGGGGGGTGCAGTCATGCGGTGGATACGCAGGCGCGCGCCCGCTTCGTCAATCAAATCGATGGCTTTATCCGGTAGGAAACGGTCGGAAATATAACGGTCAGCTAAAGTTGCCGCCGCGTTAATCGCATCATCGGTAATGATTACCCGGTGGTGTGCCTCGTAGCGGTCACGCAAACCAGTCAAAATCTTTACCGTGTCCTCCACGCTGGGCTGTTCTACCTGCACCGGCTGGAAACGCCGTTCCAAGGCCGCATCTTTTTCAATATATTTGCGGTATTCCTCGGTAGTGGTAGCTCCAATGGTCTGCAGTTCACCGCGCGCCAGCATGGGTTTAAGGATGGAGGCTGCGTCAATCGCACCCTCGGCGGCTCCCGCCCCCACCAGGGTGTGAATCTCGTCGATGAATAGAATAATGTCGCCACGGGTGCGGATTTCTTTCAGAACTTTCTTCAGGCGTTCCTCGAAATCGCCACGGTAACGCGATCCCGCAATCAGAGAACCCATATCCAGGGAATAAATATGCTTGTCTTTCAGGGTTTCGGGAACATCACCGCGCACAATTGCTTGCGCAAGACCCTCTACTACCGCGGTTTTACCCACCCCGGGTTCCCCGATTAGCACCGGGTTGTTCTTGGTGCGCCGCGAAAGAATCTGCATGACCCTTTCCATCTCGTTTACGCGCCCAATCACCGGGTCTAGTTTGTTTTCCCGTGCCGCCTCTGAAAGGTTACGCCCGAACTGATCCAGGATTGCAGAGCCAGATTTTTGAGGTTTTTGGCTACCGGTTCCAACCCCTACGGTTTCTCCACCAGAGGCATCTTGCGCCGACCCGGGATAACCAGACAGCAGATGAATCACGTTTTGGCGGATACTGCCCAAATCAACCCCCAGGTTGGTGAGTACCTGGTTGGCGACCCCCTCGCCCTCACGAATTAGCCCCAACAAAATATGTTCAGTACCGATATAGTTATGCCCGAGCTGTAGCGCTTCCCGCATTGACAGTTCTAAGACTTTCTTAGCGCGGGGAGTAAAAGGAATATGGTCTTTGGAATCGTTCTCGCCCTTGCCGATAATCTCGACGACCTGTTCGCGCACGCCCTCTAGGGTAATGTTCGCCATTTCCAGGGCTTTTGCGGCTACGCCTTCGCCTTCGCGAATCAGCCCCAGCAAAATATGTTCAGTACCGATATAGTTGTGCTCTAGATTTCGCGCTTCTTCTTGCGCCAAAACGACTACGCGGCGTGCCCGGTCTGTAAAGCGTTCGAACATATTTCTCCTTGACCTTTAGGGGAGGATTTTTCGGGTGGTATTTTCTCCACTATGTCCATTATGGTGTTTTTGGCTTAGATGCTCGCCTGGTTTCACTACCGGCGGAGGCTGCTTTTATTTTGAGGACGAAACAGGCGCGATAGGTATCTGCCGCTTCCTATAGGTAGCAGGCGAGGGTACTCAATAGCAGCAGGGTGGTCAGTATCACTGTTACTAGCGCGTTCCCTATTATTTGGGTGCGTTTAACCGCGTTAGCGGCGCGCCTACGGTCTACCACATCGGGAATTGCTTGCCCTAGTTTTTTGCGTCCTATCCTGCCGGAAACTACTGCTACCAGGTGTAGCGCCCACCCGGTGATTGCCCCTGCCAGTGCGCCTATTAGGTGGGCTTGCCAGGCGACATTGGGGATTACGAAACCGATTAACAGGTTTATGATTAGCAATCCACCTAGTGAGGTGGATATTCCGTGTAGGTTTCGAGTGTAGACGAAGACTCCGGCGCATAGTCCCATGACTGCGCCGGAGGCTCCAACTACTGCATTTTGCTGTCCGGTTAGCAGTGTCCAAATCACCATTCCTAATGACCCTGCCCAGGCGGAGAGCAAGTAGATTAGGACGATTTGAAACGAGCTCATAACCTGTTTGGCTAATTGCCCCAGGATATACAGGAACGCCATATTGGAGGCGAGGTGGATTATTCCGGAATGGAGGAACGCGGCGGTGAGGAATCTCCAGGGCTGATATAACCCCAGTACCGGGTGGAACAGAAATTGTTCTACCAGGCTGGGAAATAGCCAAGATGCCACATAGACAATCCCGCAGGTAATAATCAGAATGTTTATTACGTCAAACCGGTTTTCAGTTTTAACCATTTGTCCTGTTCATTTGGGCTTTAAGCCAGTGGTTACGGATAGTTTTAGCTATTCACTGATTTCAATGGATTTGATGGTAATGTCCTCTAGAGGACGGTCGCGTCCATCGGTACTTACCGCTGCGATTGCGTCTACCACGTCACGGGAGGCCTGGTCGGTAACTTTTCCAAACACGGTGTGTTTGCCATTTAGCCATTGGGTTGGTACCTGGGTGATAAAGAATTGGGAACCGTTAGTACCCGGACCAGCGTTTGCCATTCCCAAAACGTAGGGTTCGTCAAAGGTTAGTTCCGGTACAATTTCGTCCCCGAAACGGTAACCGGGGCCGCCAGTGCCGGTACCCAGGGGGTCACCGGTCTGAATCATGAATCCCTCGATTACCCGGTGGAAAATTACGCCGTCATACAGGGGTTCATTGGATTTTAGTCCGGTTGCAGGGTTTTGCCATTCGCGCTCACCGGTGGCTAGACCTTTGAAGTTGTTTACGGTAATCGGGGTTTTATCTGGGTATAGTTCGACTTTAATGTCGCCTTTTGAAGTGTGAATTGTTGCTTCCATAGCCTTTATCCTTTCATGAATGCGGTAATTCCGATACTTCTCTTAGTCTAATCTAGTGAAATCGCCTGGCTTATTCTTCCCCCAAGTTTGCATTCAGCGTCTAGACTGGAATAGTACGATTTGGCATCACCGAAGCGAGAGCGCCTCGGCTCAGTCCAGTTAAAGGAGCTACTATGAAGAAATGCTGCCCATACAAGAAGCTGGTTAAACAGGCACGTAATTTAGCCGACCAGGGTAAAGAGTTCGTGATTGAGGGTGCTCAAGATTTACAGGAAAAAGTCGCCTCTGACTTGATGCCCACAGTTGAGAGCGCGGTTGATAGCATGAAGGATCAGTTCCAAGATGCTAAGAAGTATTCCGAGAAGTCTTTTAAGGAGGCTAGTAAGCAATTGAAGAAACATTCTGCAAATGGACGTGAGGCTTTGGCGGAAAAGGTTGGCAAGTCTTCACCGAAGAGGGGACGTAAGACTTTCTTGTTCCTGATTTTGGCGGCTTTGGCTGGCGGGATTGGCTATCTACTTTACCGCCGTTCCCAGCCGGTCGATGACCCTTGGGCTGAAGAATACTGGGAGGACGTCGAGGTCAGCGAGTTTGACCCGAAAGAAGCTGTCGAGGACGCTCAGGACAAGGCTAAAGAGGTTGCCGAGGACGTTGCCGACAAAGCTCAGGATGCCGTTGATGCGGTTAAAGATAAGGTTGAAAAGTAACCCGTAATTCATTCAAATAGCACAAAGCTGCCCTCCCTGCCCAAAGCAGGGAGGGCATTTTTCTGTTTAATTTGCTGCCATATCCACGTGAAATACCTTCACCCGGGTCTGGCTCGGTAAAAGCACTCCGGGGACCCCGTGACCGGCTTCGCCGGTCAAGCCCCTCTCGTATCTTTTACCGGCCGCGACCCGCCTGCCACGCTTATCCCAGTACATATGCGGATTCGAAGCCCTCAGGCAATGATAAAACCCTCCACCGCGCTCAATTTCGGGACAGATAAAAGCACAGAAACGTTGACACGGGAACAAGTTTTTTACGAAGCACTAGGGTCACGACACATAAATGAGCGACAACAACTGAAAGAAGGCGGGGGGATTGCTTTTATCCGAGTGGGTGCGGTGGGCATAGAGTCCGGGAAATACCTGCGGTATTTCCCGGACTCTGGGCAGGAGGAAAAAGCTATCTCCCCGCCCCTCACATTTGCTGCTTTTACCGAGCCAGACCCACTTTTTAACACGCAGATTACAACCCCCGAAAGGGAGGGCGGCTATATAGCACTTGGGGTCGGAAGATTATCTTCCGACCCCAAGGTCCTTCTAGTTATTCATTTATGTTTAGTTTCCTAGTCCTCGAGTTCTTCACGCTGGTAGCGACGGATTAGCACTAATCCAACTCCGGCTACCATTGCGAGAACACCAGTCATAACCATGATTCCGGTAGTTGAACCAGTCTTGGCTAGGATGGTGCGAACTACCCGCGGGAATGGGGGCGGTGTAGTGCCCGGATTCGGAGGTGGTGTAGTTCCTGGAGTGTTCGGGGTCTTAGGTGTCTCTGGCGGAGTTCCTGGCGTGGGGTTATCTACGCTCAGGGTTTGTGCCGCATCGTTAATGTCATGGTGTTTGGCAACGATTTCCGCACCCGGGTTGGGTTTACCATCGGTGGTGTCTGCGGTCTTGTATAGATCCTCGTACACCACATATTGGTTATTAGCTTGAATCGCTTGACCTTTCACCCGGAAGTAGACTTTGGCTTCCCCACTGGTTTCACCTTTCTTAACGGTGAATGATCCCTTGGTGGCTTCTGCCCCATTTTGCTGCTTCCCGTCCTTGTCTAGGTAGGTTACAGGCGCTTTAGTGGCTTTATCCATCAGGGTACCGGTGATGGTGTATTCACCCGGTTCCAGGTTGCTCCACTTAACGGTGTCTACGACGATTGCATCTTGACCGGCGGTTAGAACCTGTTTGCCAAGGTTGGAATCTTTGGTTCCATCTGTGTAGGTGGTCCCATTCTTCGCAACGGTAGCAATTTCAGGGCTCTTGGGTTCCGGCCCGGCAGGAGGTGGAGTTACGCTGACTGTCTGATCCGCGTCCTCGATATTCGCGTGATCAACAACCGGGTTGGCTCCCTCTTTCACCTTGCCGTCGGTTACGTCGCCAGCTTTGTAGACTTTTTCAAATACTACCCAACTTGCCTTGGTAGAGACGTTTTCGGCGGGCACGGTAAATAGGGCGGTAACTGTCCCGGTCTTTTCACCTTTCTTGACAGTGAAGTTTACTGCCGGGGTGTTAGCACCGATAACTGGCTTGCCGGTTAGTTTGTCCATCAGCGTACCAATCATGGTGTAGTCACCAGCAGGCAGATTCTTCCAGGTGGCAACGTCTTGAACTTGGGCAGGTTCGCCTTTCTTAACGTTTACTACCTTGTCTTGGTCGGCGTTGTCGCGCGCAACCGTCCCGAGCGCAGGGTATCCCTTGCTGTAGACGTTCCTAATAGTGATTTGGATTTCCGGAATCACATCAGTATCTACGTTAGGTACCGTGAACTGGGCTGTCTGGTTGTTTATCTTCGAGACTGTCATTGCCGGGTTGGAGGAGCTGAAGCTAATCGCGCTCGGCAAGATTCCGTCCGGATTCGCTTCATCGGTCAGCATCTCGGTGAGGGTACAGACTGTTCCGCTCTGTAGCTGCTTACCTCCAGGTAGGGAAGCTGATACTCCCGCGGGCATTTCGAACTCGAAGGCGCCCCCGAAGTTCTTGTCACAGCTGATGGTGAACTTGAACTTGCGGTCTTGGTCAGGTACTTCCCCAGCCATGGCTTTTTCGGTCACCTTGGTGAAGGTAATCGCAGGCGGACCTTGCGGCTTTTCTACGACTGTCACGGTCTGGTTGGCCGAGTTGAGGTCAAGTTCGGATACCACCGGCTTAGCATTGTCGGCAGGCCTTCCGGTCTTGGAATCAACGTCACTGGCATGGTAGATTCGCTCGAATACTACGAACTTGGTTCCGGCGTTGGTGGTTGCCGATGCCGGTACCTGGAACTTGGTAACTACGCTTCCGGCATCTTCTCCCTGGTTTACGGTGAACGCTACCGCTTTAGTGGTTGCGCCCGCTACCGGGTTGCCTTTTTGGTCTACCAGCTCACCTAGTGCGATGTATTCACCGGCTGCTAGATGCTTCCAGTTTACGGTATCGGTTACGACCGCAGCTTTCCCTTTTTGGATTTCCTTATCGTTTACCCCGTCAGTGGTGGCAGTGGTGCTTACCGAGGGAGCCTCGGTAACGGTCACTGTCTGATTATCATCACTGGGGTCGTTGTGGGAAACCACAGCGGAGGTGTTCGGCTTCGGTTTAGTGCCATCAGTGTCCTCGAACTTGTACAGGTATTCGTATACCACGTACTTGCCAGCTTGACTGATCGCGTTTGCGGGAACTTTGAACTTCATGGTGGTGCTACCTGCCAAGGAGTTGTCCTTGGTGATTTCAACTACCACTGGTTCGTTGGTTACTCCCGCTACCGGAGCAGCGTTGTTTCCATTGATGTGCATGAGGTTACCGGTCAGCAGGTACTTGCCTTCTGGCAGGTTCTTCCAGGTAACGGTGTCGGTTACCGTGGTCGCGGTTCCAGCCTGTACTGATTTAGTACCGTTATCGGTTACCGCGTTGGTTTGCAGTTCCGGTTTGCCCATCTTGTTGTAGGTGTTGGTTACGTTCACCAGTACTTCCGGAACCTGTTCGGTTGCTGCCGGTACTGTGAAGTGTGCCGACCCTGCGGTGGAGTCTTGCTGTACGCTGAATCCTGCGGTTCCGCTGGTTAGCGAAACTGCGGGGGTTACCTCTTGCTCAATGGCGTTACGCAAATCTTCGGTAATAGAGCATACGTAGCCGGAACGTAGCCCGTTTACCTCGGTAGGAGCGTTAGGACGTACCAGTAGGGTACTGGTTCCAGCCTCTTTACCGTCCTTGTCGTGGCAGGTAATGGTGAAGTAGTAGGCGCGGTTTCCAGCTACGCTCATGCCAGTAGCCTCTACCGTCTTCTTTACTTTCACTTTCGCTGCGGGTGGAGACGGAGGAGTGATTGCCTGAACGGTTTGGTCACTGTCTTTAATGTCCTCGTGACTGGCAACTACTTTCGCGTCCTGGTTCGGGGTTACCCCGTTGACGTCTCCTGCACGGTAAACATATTCGAATACCACGTAGGAGTTGTTGGCTTTCAGCGAGTCGCCGGTAACCGTGAACTTGATGTCCTGTTTACCGGTCTTTTCGCCCTCTTTAACCGTGAACTTAACCGGTGCGGAGCTGTAGGAGGTTACCGGGTTTCCGGTTGCCTTGTCCATGAGTTTACCGATGAGTACGTAGTCACCAGGCAAGAGGTTTGCCCAGGAAACTTCATCAATAATCTCGGCGGAGCTTCCGGCGTAAACCTGGTTAGCGTCCTTGGTTTGCCCATACATTCCCTTGGTGCCGGCGACATCCTTGGCGGAGGTCGCTACGGTCGGCTTTTCAGGTACCGGGTAGGTGTTGGTCGCGGTGAACTTGATATTCACCTCGGTTAGTTCTTCTGCCGGCATCTTGAATGATGCGGAGTTTTCCGAACTGATTAACCCTACTTTCGGTGAGTTCGCGGTGAACTCGGTCTTGGTGGGAGCAGTTCCTGCTACTTTAGCGGCAGCTTTGTCCTCGGTTAGGGTACAGTTTGCGCCTTTAATGTAGTGCAGTGCTACCGGAGTTCCTGCGGTCACAGAGTAGTGATGTTCTTTGGTAGTTCCGTCTGCCGGGTTGGAGCACTTCATGGTGAAGTTGAACTCTTTGGAGGCAGGAATCTCTAGTCCTTCGCTCTTGACTACCTTTTCTAGGGATAGTTTCGGAGTTACCGGGCTTTGCGGTTCTTCACCGATGTTTACGGTCTGATCCGCATCGTTCAAATCGGAGTGTTCTACTACCGGGGTTTTGCCGCCGATAACTTTGCCGCTATCGTCGACGTCTCCTTGGCGGTAAATCTTTTCAAACGCTACAAACTGTGACTTGGCTTTGACCTGCTCGGCGGGTATCTGGAAGGTCATTTCTAGGACGCCGCTCAGCTGGTCAGGTGCTACCGTGAACTTCACTACCGGGGCGGTAACGTTCGGTACTGCCTGGTTGGTTCCTTTGTCCATCAGCGTGCCGACCAGTACGTAGTTTCCGGCAGGTAGTTTCGACCAGGTTACCCGGTCTAGCACTTTCGCCTGGGTCTTCGCGTCGAATACTTTAGTTCCCGCCGTGTTGGTCGCGGTGGTTCCGGCGCGCGGACCTTCGTTTACGGTCTGGTTTTCATCTTTAGGATCTTCGTGCTTGGTGACTACTGTTCCATCACCGGGGTTGTTCGGTTTCCCGTCACGAAGGTACTCAAAGGCTACCAGTTTGGCATTTTGACGGATTTGAGCCACGGTGACTTTGAAGGTCATCTTGACTTCGCCTGACTGGCGGGTTCCGGCTTCTCCGGGCACGGTGAACGGCTCGGAGGTTGCGTCTACACCAATCGGGTTTCCTTTACCGTCTACCAGTTTACCGGTGAGGTGATAGGTCTTTCCTGCTTCCAGGTTGTGGTATTTAACCACATCTACCAGGTTTACGATATCGCTATCGGCTTTACCGGTGGTGTCAATCTGCTTATTCTTGGCCTCGTCGGTTAGCACGGTGGCTATCCAGGGGTTCACATGCTTGGTCTGGTTTTCGTCTTTAGGATCTTTGTGGTCGGTGACCGGCTCGAATCCGCCGTCTACTTTCAGGTCAAGCTGTTCGAAGGCTACCAGGGTTGAGTATTTGAGTACTTGTGCCTGGGTTAGTTTGAACGGCAGTTCCACTACGCCGTTGGGGCTGGTAATGGTAACTTCCTTTTCGGCTTTAATACCGGTGCCGGTGGCGCTGGTCTTGTCAGCGTTGGGCACAACTAGTTCACC
This sequence comes from Varibaculum timonense, assembly GCF_027694345.1. Taxonomy (NCBI): domain Bacteria; kingdom Bacillati; phylum Actinomycetota; class Actinomycetes; order Actinomycetales; family Actinomycetaceae; genus Varibaculum; species Varibaculum timonense. Next base: position 116,723 of record NZ_JAQEVU010000004.1, on the reverse strand, counting down.
GGAGAACTTGTAGGTCTTACCGACCTGTAGGTTCCAGTAACTAATCTTGTCAGTCAGGGTGTAGGTGTGGTCAGCTTCCTGAACCAAGTCGATATTCCCATTGCGTCCTTCGCCTTTAAGCTCGGTAGCAATCCGGGGTTTATCGAGGGTCTGGTATTCGTTGGCTGCCTGTACCTTTACCGGGGTTTTAGCGTCTGCACCGATGGTGAAGGTTACGCTCTGTCCGGAGGCTGGGCCGACTCCAGCGCCTTTACCGTCTACTGTCCAGCTAACGGTTTGACCGTTGGTTCCGGCAGGTAGAATCTGCTGCTCGGTTAGGGTGCAGACGGTTCCCGCTTTGAATTGTGCGGGCGCTACCACCGGTTCTCCACCGGGCTTTACATTGTTGATGTTGCCTTGAGTGCCTTCACAGTTGTAGGTGAAGTTGTAGCTGGCAGGTAAATCCTTTACCTTAGCGGCGCTTTCACCTGCTACTTTAACCGTGGTCTTTTGTACGGAGAAAGTGCCTTTTTGTTCAATCTGCTTGTAGACGTTGGTGGCTTTAACTACCAGGTTGGCTTGTTTACCGTTTTCTTTCCACTGGGCTTCGGTCATCGCTTTATTGATGGTGAAGCTGTTGGTGGCGGAAGTGGAGTTATCATCGCGGGTTCCATTCCAGCTGAGGGAGTGGTTTACCTGGGCGGTGGATAGCTCGTTGAACGGGATGAACTTGCCGTTGTTGTCGATAGCTCCGAGTTCTTCTACCTGTACTTGGCTACCGAGGGGTAGACCCCAGGCAGAGTAGGAACCACCGGGTGTGATTGCTTTTTCAATCTCTTGGGTGTTGGAGCCGTCCTTGTAGGTCAGTTTGAACTTGTAGGACTGGATGTTTAGTGCCTTGTCGGCGCTGCCTTGAACTTCTTTCTTCAGGGTGAATCCGCCGAGCTGCTGGCTGTACTGGTTGGTTGCCAGGATTTTTGCTTTCGCAGCGGCTTTATTCAGCTTGATGGTCAGTTCAAGTTTTCCATCAGTTCCGGTTACTTCCGCACCGTTGGTAGCGCTTGCCTGCAAACTGGAACCCACATAGTCAGCATTTTCACTGGACTTGGGGGTTTCTTCCCATACTTTACATACGGTGTTTACCGGCAGGTTATTTAGCTGCGGGTTGGCAGGGTCCGCGCTGGTGAAGGTTTGGCCGTGCTTGAGCTTGAAGCTGCCTTTAACCGCGTTAGCGTTTCCGGGAATCTGGCAGGAGTATCCGAAGTCGAAGGCTACGTCTTTAAGGACGGTGCCGGGGTCTACTACTCCGGAGACGAGTTTCTCTACCTCGAAGCCACCAACTTTTTGGTTTACGTATTTGTTTTCTACGCTGATGGTAGCTTTTTGGCTTTCGCCAGCTTTAATCGGGTTGGATAGTGCTGCGTTGTGCAGTACGTGTCCCCCGATGGTCACCTGCTGAGGTGCTTGACCATTAAAGGTGGTGGTCAAAGTGGTGTTCTGTACGTTGATACCGGTGGTATCTTCGTAGACTGCACATTGGGAACCTACTGGGATACCAGTAATCTTCTTGGTTTCACCTTTGTTTACGCTAATGGAGGTTAGCGGCTTGGTTACGCTTTCGGCTCTCTGTCCGGTGGCACAGATGTATTTCATTTCAAATGTGCCCGGAATCTTACCAGCACCAGCAGTTCCGTCTACTACCTGCTTAGAGATTTCCAGTTGCCCGGTCTTCTCGGTGTAGGTGTTGGTGGCAACTAGGGCGAGCTGGCTGGCAGCTTCTGCCTTGAAGGTTGCTACTCCTGCGGCCACGCTTTGGGCGCCTTGCCATTGCAGTTGCCGATCCAAGTTCTCCGGGGTCGCACTATTTTCCTTGATCCTGCAGGTTACACCGGGCTTTACTTTAACTGCCGCGGAGGTTTCGCCTGCTTTCAAGCTAGGTAGAGCCTTCCAGGAAGCATCTCCGTCACACTGGTAGGAGAAGTCGAAGGAGTTCGGCACACTGAAGTGGGTTACTCCGGCTGCTTCTACATTCTTGCGAACGGTGAATTTTGCTTCTTTCGGCGTGTAAGTGTTGGTGGCTGTCACCACTACGGTCTTAGCGTTGTCCTCGGTGAGGTTGAACTTCGCTACGGTACCGTCATTGTTGGTTTCGGTGCCAGTGAATTTAACTTTTACCGTGTTCAGGGTGTCGGTGACTGCTTTTTCACTTACCTGGCAGCTCATGCCGCTGGTGAGTGCCTTGTTAGAGACGGTGGTCTCACCTTGGGTTTCGCCTTTGCGCACCAACACGGTGGCGGTGGTCTTGAACCCGTCACAGCTTACATCGAAGTCGAATACCCGATCGGTGTCGGTGTTGCCACCTACGGTCTTTTTCACGATCTTGAACTCGGCTGGTACCGGGTTCTTGGGGGTCACGGTGATGGTTTGGGAACCATCGGTGATTTCTTCGTGTTTCGCGTAGGGGTCGCCACTCGGCTCGGTGCTTTGCTCACCTTGGTAGATGCGTTCGAATACTACGTATTTTCCGTCGGCTTTTACTTTTGAACCGGGTACGGTAAGTTCTACCAGGGTGCTTCCGTTTTCGGTGCCGTTGGTGAATACTTGACGTCCGCTAGCGATTATGTCTTTCGGGTTGTCTTTGTTTACCAGGGTGGCGAAAGCGGTGTAGGTTCCGGCTTTCAGGTTTTGGTATTCGATTTGGTCTTTGACTTTGAAGTCTTTGCCGTTTGCTTCAACGCTGGAAATCAGGGTGTTACCGTCGTCGCGTACCCACGCTTTGGTTTTAATGGTGGGTAGCTTGTGCTGTTTGGGATTAACGGTTACGGTTTGTCCCTTGTCGTTGGGGTCTTCGTGGGATGCCACGAGGATTCCGGCAGTGTTGTCAGCACCTTTGAATACTTTTTCGTAAACCACATAGGAGGCACCTGCTTCGATTTGCTTAGCGGGCAAGGTGAACGTTAGTTCCTGGGTGCCCTTTAGCTCTCCCGCGTTTACCGTGAAGTTTTTAGCTGCTTTAGTGCCCTCTACCGGGGTTACCTGGTTTCCTACTTTCTTCATCAGCTGTCCGCTGAGGGTGTAGGTTCCGGGGTTCAGCTTGTTCCAGGTAACCGTGTCTTTGATGAGGACGTCTTTACCTTCTTCGGGTACGGCTACTTTACCGTTGTCGGTGGATTCGCCTTGTGCCTGGGCACTGGTCCCGATGCGGGATTTTTCGGTTACGGTCTGGTTTTCGTCGGTCTTGTCTTTGTGTTCGGTAACTTTGATCCCGGTGTCAGGGTTTGTGCCCTGGTAGAGGGTCTCAAAGGCTACCAGTTTCGCGTTTTCACGGATTTTAGCTACTGGTACTTGGAACTTGATGTTGATGGTTCCGGAGTAGTAGCCATTGCCGTTGTCGCTTGCCCCGGACGCTTTGGGGTCAAAGGGGTCAGAGACGGCGGTTACGCCTACGCTGTTGCCATCACCATCTACGAGTTCGCCTTTGATGACGTAGTTTTGTCCGCCTTTAAGATTCTTGAAGGCTACCTTGTCGGTGAGGGTGACCGTGTCGGTATCGGCTTTACCCGCGGTATCGATTGCTTTAGCGCCATCAGTACCTTCTAAAGTAGTGCCAATACTAGGCTCCGGAGCCACCGGGCAAGTAGAGATGAAGTCAAAGGAGCTTTCCGCCGAGCCGGATACTGCTACTGCGTACTTACCAAGGTTTACTTGTGATTGGAACTGAACATACCCGCCCGCATTCTTAAATATGTAGGTGCGGGTTAGCTCGATACTACCTTTGAACGAGGCCTGAATACTGGCACGCTGAGCTTTACCGGAACATGCAAGGCGGGGGTCAAACTTAACAGCTACTAAAATTCCAGATGGAGAAGCTGCCTTTGCTATTGACAAATCAGAGGGAAGCTCTAGGTTACTAGACCCGCTAATTTGCAAGCTCCCTTTAGCCTGTTGCAATAGGGCTATAGCTTCGGAGCTGCCAATCAGATTTACTCGGAAATGAGTGTCATCGGCGCGACTTACGCTAAGTCGAATCGATTCCAGGAGCTGCTTATTGGTTTGATAAGTAGCTTCGTCCTTGGCCATGCTGGCAGCAGTTTCGGCTTTCCACTTTTCCAGAGCCTTTTTGTATGCATTCCAATCGGCAATTTTCTGCTCTTTAAGGGCTTGATAGGCCTGCCACATTTTAATTTCAGCATTCGCTATGTTCCTAATACGAGGTAGAATTGCGCGAGCTGCGTTGGTAACTTTCCAATTAACCTCGCCTTTTCGATAAACAATAATTCCATTCGCGTCAGAATTCTTCTCAATTGCCCAAATCAGAGCTTGTGCAGCCCCATTTTTCTCGTATTTATCGAGCTTATTCATCTCCGCTAAGGCAGCTTTATGCTCCTCAATTAGAATCTTGTTTTGCTCGTAAAAATCTTTCCCAGCTGGGAAACGAGTATCAATATCCATAAGGCGACGATCGCCACCGTTATAGATGTAAGCGAGGGCTTTTAGTTGGCGTTGAATATCCGGATCGGAAACTTTTCTATTTGCTTTAACATAACCCACTCTATCGTCAGCATCAATCGATACTTTCAAAGCTTTATTTAAATGTCCCGGCTTGCCCGGATCTAACCAAGAAGAATCAATTTTTAACTCGGGTTGAGCACAGAATATGCTGGTATAGTATTCAGGTGCTTTCGTAAGAAAACCGTGCTGATTAACATCCTGATAAACATCTTGACGATTCTTGACCATCAAGTAGTTTGCATTATGTCTGCGGAAGCTGTCCGAGAATTCTGCCTCCCAGTCATTTGACCAGCCATTGCTTTCCTTTACCGCATTATTATATAAATCTCTTTTTGCAAAATCCTCCCACTTGTTATTCCGTGGATTTTGACCAAACTGCCTTGGCCAGAATTCAGTTCCCTCGGTGAAAGGCGGATTGGCAACATCCCAGTTTTTGTCCTCTCTTTCCTGGAAGTTCATTCCGGCTTCGACAGCTTTAAAGTTCTTATCTAATTGGGCGCTTTCCCCATCGGAGGCCTGGGAGGGGGCTACCAGGGTGGTGATAGTCCAGGCCAGAGCTAAAGCGGCAGCTAAACCTGCAACAATCCAGCGCCGCAACAACTTCGCAGTTTGACTGTTAATCATTATTCATCCTGTGTCTACTAGAAGGAGGGATCGGCATCTCCACCAACAAGTCCTGAGGAGACGTTCGTCTGGGTTATGTCATGCCCAAATGCCCGTCTGGAGGGACCTGACCTGTTGTTAATGCCGACAGGAACACTATTAACTTGTCTGAGTGCAGTTAATATAGTTTAATGCAGCTACCATGTTACTAGATTTTCATGCAGAAACGCAATAGCATTTAGCGAGTTCTTCGCCATTTACTTAGCTAATCTTTAGATGTTAAGTCGCTACTAGCAGTAGGTTTCGCGAACCTTTACTGACAAAGAGCCATAAAACGTGCATAGATTCACAGGGATAACACCCTCCACAACGCCCCTAACAATTAAAAACCCATTAGAGCGTCCGGTCTGGATCCGCCGCCAGCCACTGAAACAACCCCTATACCCCCGAACCCAACTAAAGCACTCAGCTATAGCGCGAACGTTTCCTTAGCCACCACCGGCTGCCGCGCCAACTGGCAGGGCGACTCACGAATAAAAGGAGCAACTCATAACGGAAAGCCTGGTGGCTCCTTTGCCAGCCACAAAGTAAAAGGTCCCTCATTAACCAGGGAAACCTGCATCATAGCCCCAAAAATCCCAGTCTGAACCTGTGCGCCCCCAGCGCGCAAATCCGCAACCAGTTTCTCAAAAATAGGACGCGCCACCTCACCCGGCGCAGCATGAGTCCACGAGGGATGGCGCCCCTTACGAACCGAACCATACAAAGTAAACTGCGAAACCACCAACAAAGGCGCGCCCGCGCTCAAAACTGACGATCCGTCCTCAAAAACCTGTTGATTAAGCAGACGGCGCACCATCCAATCAATCTCAGCCTGCCCATCACCGGGGGTAACCCCCACAAACACCAACAGTCCTTGGCGGTCAAGACGGCCGACTACCTCCCCCGCTACGGAGACCTCTGCCGATGAAACCCGTTGAACTAGAGAGCGCATAAAACCCTACCTATCCTCCGATATTCAAAGAACGTGCAGCAGAGGGCGGTTTCAAATCAAAAAAGCCTTTGCGATCAACGCTCACCTGCCCGCGCCAAGAAACCCCAGAAGAATCCACAATCAGGCGTTGCAAAGCCGGTAAAGAAAACTCCTCGTCCCCGGCTCGCCACGAAACACTTAACTGCCCCAGAGGAGCCGCGCGCTTAACCAAACCCAAAGCAATCGGGCCGTCCTCAAAATGATTAGCGCAGCAAAGCACACTACCCACCCGGCCATCAGCAGAAAACAGCTCCGCCCCAGGAGGAGGCAACTGTGAAAGCGCCCCATCAAGCTGCAAAAACACGGCGCGGCGCGGCGGGCGACCCAAATTAACGATTCGTGCCACTGTCTCCTGCCCGCAGTAGCATCCCTTATTAAGATGTACCGCCGTGCGCAGCCAATCCAACTCGTGCGGCAAAGTGCGCTTATCAATATCGCGACCATAAGGACGCCACGCCGCAATCCGCAAAGCATCCCAATCAGAAACCTCAGCAAACACCGGAGCTGACAAACTATAGCCATCCTCAGTTTCCACCGGCCAAGAACAATCAGCCCAAACCGAATTCAAACGGGCACGCACCTGCGGCAACTGGGCGCGAGGAACCATCCCTAAATACGCAGCATAGCTTTCGCCGGGATGAACCAAATCGCGAGGAGAATAGGCAGTGCCACCCGCAGTAACCCCCGGCCAAGGGTCAGCCCAGATAGGCCCAAACTCCGCCAACACCTCTCGGGCAGCGCTGGGGGCAAAAAACCCCCAAACTAACAAATCAGAACGCAGCTTAACCTCCACCCGCGAGTGGAACTTCATCGACTCCAAAAACGCCGCCAAGCCGGGTGCATCCGCAGAAAACAGCCAAGCCACCTCACCTGCCCAAACAATCCCGGCAGCATGGCTAACATGACCTGCCGCATCTAAAAACAGCATTTCACGGCTCTCACCGGCCGTCATATCTGCAACTTTTTGCGAAGACAAAGTAGTAAGCCACGAGGGGGCATCCGGGCCTGAAATCGTCAAAACTTCCAAACCAGTCTCACAAACCCCAAGCCCCGAGAGTAAGGCCACCTGGTTATCAACAAAAGTCACTGCAAACCCTCCTCTCGCATCGGAAGCGAGCGCACCCCCGGAGCATTCAAAGTTTCTTCGCCAGCGGGAATACGTAGCAAGCGTGCCGAAAAATCAGACTCGCTCTTTCCGTCCAACAGCACCGAGTCCTGCGCCCAAAACAGCTCTGAAGAAACCAGCCCCATCATTCGCGAAAACTTTTCAAAAGGATTAGGGGCGCTAAGCGAAGAAACCATAACCCGAGGCCCCATCGAAACCGCTTCCCAAGAAACCTCGCTGGTAAACGGGCCGCCATTACTATCCAAGCGGCAGCGCGCCCTCGCCTCCTGTTCACTATCAGCAACCGCCGACGCCCTCACCTGCCAGGCAGTATCCTCCCGCCACAGCAAAGCACCCCGACGTAACTGAGAAAGCCCCGTCGCCGCATCAGCGCGCATACCAGGCTCTTCCCCAAATGCCTGTGCACCCCACGTTAGCGTCACCTGCTGCAGTGAAGTGCCAGTAGCGCGGAAAGAAGTCTCCTGCCAAATAAAACATTCCTGGCGCTCATCATCAGCATCTTCCAGGTTCTTCCACAAACGAGCCGTACCCCAGCCCCGCCAAGAACCCAAAAGCCATGCCAAAGGAATCAATTCCTTCGCCAGTCCCAAAGGTAAATCCATCATAAACAACAGCCTAGTAGAGTAGATGAAAAGCTATCCAATAGGCACAACTAATTGGGCGTAGAGCAAAACCCGTGAGAACATCAAGAACATGGAAGATATGGCAGCCAACCTAAAACACTCTCCTTCCCCCATAGCTGCCCGCCCCTGGTGGGTCGCCCTGTTAGCGGCGCTCCCGCCCTTAGCTATGTTGCTATTCCTGAACTGGAACCCCTACGTGCTGATAATTATTGCCGGGACAGTAACCGTGCTGGTCGCGATAAGTTGGGGCAGCCTTTCTCAAGCCCCCAGCCCCCCACGCACCGCGATTGTAGTGGGATTAAGCGGAATCGGTTGCCTCCTAACTGCTTTTTTAACCTCCAACCTCACCTGGGTGCCCCTGGTGCTCTCCTGGTGTGTATTTGCAGCCTTTATCGCCGAAATGACCCGCGGTAAACACCGTCCCCTAACAACCTGGTCACTGTCCAGCACAGTCACCGGATGTGCCCTGGTAGCAGCCGGTTCCGCATGGGGACTATCCACCGCCTACCCCACTATGAACCTCCTGGCTATGGCGGCGCTACCAGCCATGGGGCTAGCGAGCCTGACACTCGCACTACCCACCAAACATACCTGGATTCGCTGGCTATATTGCATCCTCGCAGGGGTAATCGCTGCCGGGATACTCACCTATTTTGTGCTATACGGATATTCAGACCTGGCACTGGCAATCCCCTTCGCCAGCCGCAACCCCTCCCTAGCAATCTGGGTAACCACCCTGGGGATAGGTTTCGGCTCCGGGCTGCTGGTTGGCTGCATAAACGTACTGTTTGTCGTACCCGCAGGTAAAAACTATCGCTGGCGACAACTAGCCCTCGCCCTGCTGCCTACCCTGTTTATATCGGTTCCGATTTACTCGCTAGCGCGCCTAATCACCGGCTAGTTTTCCTCTGGAACCATCATGATGGAACCGCAAGGACATTCCTCGACACAAATACCGCAACCCTTGCAGTAGTCATACTTGAACTCGTATTCGCCAGGCTTAATCTTCTTGATAGCGTTATCCGGGCACACCCCGAAACAGTTATCGCAACCAAAACAGTTGCCACAAGACATACAACGCCGCGCCTCAAATAGGGCAGAATCCTGATCTAAGCCCTGCACTACCTCGTCAAAAGTAGAAGACCGGCGGGCAGATTCAATCTTGGCGCGTACCCGGTGCGGAGCATCCGCGTAATACCAGTTAGTAAGCCGATCATAGGTAGCGTCCCCAGTAACCGGAGGCTTGTGGTACTCGGTGCCGTGCAGGAAAGCGTCAATATATCGGGCAGCTTTCTTGCCGTGACCGATTGCCACTGTAACGGTACGCTCGGAAGGAACCATGTCACCACCAGCAAACACGCCGCGGCGACCGGTCATCATTTGACCATCGACCTGAACGACCCCTTTTTCGATTTCAATATCGCGGGCACGCTCTACCAGACCCAAATCAGATTCCTGACCTAGCGCCATCACCACTGAGTCGGCGCCGAGTTCTTCAAACTCGCCGGTCGGTTGAGGGAAACCGTTCTCGTCCAGTTCCATCTTTTCGACCGTAAGTTTGCCGCCATCAATATGTTTAATGGTGGACAGCCAGCGCATCATAATCCCCTCTTCCTCGGCCTCTGTAACCTCAGAATCGTGGGCAGGCATCCGGTCACGGTTACGGCGATACACAATCACTGCTTCCTCGGCGCCCAAACGCTTCGCGGTACGAGCAGCATCAATCGCGGTATTACCCCCGCCATAGATAACAACCCGCCGCCCTAGCATCGGCTTGTCCTCGCCCTCCATATCGGCAAGCAGCTGAACCGCGTCCATAACTTTCGCAGAGCCACCAGCAGGAATATCTGCGTGACGCCCAATATGGGCACCGACCGCCAAAAATACGGCATCAAAATCATCGGCCACGTCATCAACGTTTTCAACCTTAGAGTTGAACTCGAAACGCACCCCCAAATCCTCGATCCGTTTAATCTCGGCATCGAGCACCTCGCGGGGCAGACGATATTTCGGAATCCCGAACCGCATCATTCCGCCCGCCATGGGACCCGCTTCTTTTACGGTAACTTCGTGACCTAGACGGCGCAGATGATAGGCAGCAGAAAGCCCCGAAGGCCCCGCACCCACTACCAGTACGTGTTTACCGCTGGGAGCAGCATCAACGCTAACATTCCAGCCCTGTTCAATGGCTTTATCGCCCAGGAAACGCTCAATCGCGTTAATCCCCACCGCTTCATCAACCTGACCTCGATTACAGGCAGTCTGGCAAGGGTGATAACACACCCGTCCCATAGTTGCCGGTAGTGGGTTATTTACCATGATTTCGCGCCAGGCAGCTTCGTAATCGCCCTCCTCGGCGTGGTAAAGCCAAGCCTGCACGTTTTCGCCCGCCGGACACGCCTTATTACAAGGAGGAAGCATATGCACATAAACCGGACGTTCAGTGCGCCAAGAACCAGTTTCGTTCGCCAGCGAAGACCCCACATTCAAAGTCACCGCCCAAGGAGCGCTCTCCTCAGCCCGAACTCTAGGTGTAGGCAGCTCAGTCGCAGTCATTTAGTTTTCCCCCTTTACGTCCGAATTAGCGGCAAGATGGCGCATTGCAGAAGCCGAAGTTTCCCCCGAAGCAGGTTGCGCCGCTAAAACATCACTTTGGGTACGTTTAGCTTTTGACGCTTCCTCGATAATTCGTTTCGTGTAGCGGCCCTCGGGATCTTCCCCGGCCGCCAAAATACGTTCCAAAACGTCCTCATCAAGCTGATCAGGATCAATCAAACCGTAGCGACGGATATTCCGGTCAGCGATTTGCTGCATTCTTTGTAGGACATCCTCTTGACCTGGTTTAAACACGTGAGCGAAACGACGCTGAGGACGCATATATTCAGTAACCGGCACCGGGCGGCGCAGCTTAGTTACCGAGGTAATCTCGCCATGCTCTGCCTCATAAACCGGGAAAAGCCCACATTGGGTGGCTAGGCGCGCCAGGCGAATAGTCAGGTTAGAGGGCGCGCCCCAACCTAGCGGGCAGGGAACCAGCACATGAATATAGCGCGAACCGCTAAAAGTCATAGCCTTGCGTACCTTGTATTCCAGGTCGCGCAAATCCGCGACAGTGGCGGTAGCAACATAGGGAACCTCGTGTGCCATGGCGATTCGTGGTACATCTTTACCCTGGCCAAACACGTTTCCGGGTTTTTCGCCTACCGGCTGGGTAGTGGCGGTACGCGCCGCGGGCGGAGTCGCCCCGCTGCGCTGCACCCCAGTATTCATATAGGCACCATTGTCGTAACAAATGTAGAGGACGTCGTCGTTGCGTTCAAACATTCCCGACAGGCAGCCCATGCCAATATCGACAGTGCCACCATCTCCGCCCTGGGCAACCACCCGGGTTTTCTTACCTTTAGCGCGAAGCGCTGCCGCCGCCCCCGAAGCAACCGCCGGAGCGTTACCGAACAGGGAATGAACCCAAGGAATCGTCCAAGCAGTTTCGGGGTAAGGAGTAGAAAAAACCTCTAGGCAGCCGGTAGCATTAACCGCCACCAGGTCGCGACCAGCAGCTTCCATTGCGGTGTCGAGGGCGTAACGCGCCCCCAAGGCTTCCCCGCACCCCTGGCAAGCACGGTGACCGGAAGTTAATGAATTAACCCGGTTCGGGTCAGACTGGACGGAACGATAATCAAGTTCCGCCAGGCGGTTACCCACCGCATAGGAGCCTACCTGGTAAAACTTTACGTTCTCGCGGGCTGGAATCGCAGTTTCGGCGCTTTCACGAAAACTTGGTGTCGGAAGAGGAACACTCATAGTTGCTGACATTGCCAACCTCCTAGATTCCGCGCGCCGCATTGGCACGCTGAGTGGCGTGACGTTGAATGTTTTCACTGATCGGACCAGAACGGCGAGTAGATTGTTCGCGTTTAAGTTCCGCTTCGACCAGCTCGCGATCTAAATCTAAGAACGTTAAATGTTCAAGCTGGTCAGTTAGTGCCTGGTCAATCATTTGATTTAGGGAACGCTCCGTAATGTTGCGTCCGCCCAAGCCGGCGATTACCTCGTAGTCGCGAACCGATTTTCCGACCATCGAAAGGGCGGAACGGCAATGAGGAGCCACGATTCCGCCGATACCCAGGCTAAAGGCTTTCTCTAAACAAATGAAGCGTTTAGCGCCACCCAGATAGTGGGCGACCTGTTCAAAGGGGAAAGGACGGAAAGAACAAATCCCGAGTACCCCGATTTTTTCGCCCGCTTCGCGTCGCTGATCCACCACGTCTTTAATCGTGCCCAGCACCGAACCCATTGCCACGATAATGGTTTCTGCGTCCTCAATCCGGTAAGGGCGAACCAGCCCACCGGAATCGCGCCCAAATACCTGCTTAAATTCGGCTTGTACCTGCGGAATCAGCTCTAAAGCTTGCAGCTGTTTAACGTGCTGGAGATATTTAACTTCCGTGAATGCTTCCGGCCCCACCATTGCCCCAATAGTGATAGGGTCTGCTGGGTCGAGGACGACGCGGGGATTATAGGGAGGCAGGAACTGTTCTACCTGCTCTTTTTCAGGTACATCTACCTGTTCGACCGCATGGGTCAAAATGAAGCCATCCATACAGACCATCACGGGAACCGAAAGTTCTTCGGCGATCCTGAACGCTTGTACGTGCAGATCCGAGGCTTCCTGGTTATTTTCGGCAAATAGTTGCAGCCAGCCGGATTCCCGCTGACTCATAGTGTCCGAATGGTCATTCCAAATGTTGATAGGACCACCAATCGCCCGGTTAGCCACCGTCATTACGATGGGCAACCCCAGCCCGGCAGCGTTATAAACTGCCTCTACCATGTAGAGAAGCCCCTGCGAAGCGGTAGCGGTATAGGTACGCGCCCCCACTGCCGAAGCCCCGATACACGCCGACATGGCAGCGAACTCGGATTCAACGTTTATATATTCCGCGCTGCCCATCTTGCCCGCTTTTACCAGGGCAGATAGCGCCTCTACGATATGGGTTTGGGGGCTAATCGGGTAGGCGCTGATTACCTCGGGGCTACAGGCGGCAACCGATTGCGCGATTGCTTGCGAACCTTCAATCTGTTTTAGCACGTTAGTTGCCCTCTTCTTTCATTGAGCTGACCATTTCATAGGCAGCAACCGCGGCTGCTACGTTGCCCTGCCCCACTTTTCCGTGGAAACGGTTTTGAATCGCCTGGGTAACGCTAGATAGCCTGACCATCCCAGTTAAGGCGGCGGCTCCCCCCAGCATTACCGCGTTCGGCAGTGGGCGACCCAGGTGCTTCTTAGCGAGATCAGTTGCGGGAATCATCACCACGTGCCCTTTGGGGTGAGCGGCTACCACTTCCGCTATCCCCAGCTCCTCAGCGGTTTTTGCCGAATTTACTAGGGCGAAGCCACCGGGTTTAAGCCCCGAAAATACGTCCATAATCGCCAGTAGGGTGGCATCTTGCACCACTACCAGGTCTGGTTCTTGAACGGGTTCGCGGGTACGAATTTCTTTATCTGCAATCCGGCAATAGGAAACTACCGGCGCACCGGTGCGTTCAGAGCCAAAAGAGGGGAATGCCTGTGCGTGATGCCCATCGGTGAATGCCGCGTAGGCAATCAGGTCGGCTGCGGTTACAACCCCTTGTCCGCCTCTGCCATGAATACGAACTTCAGTCATACTTTCACCTTAGGACTGCTGTCCCAGACAATTTGTATCCTTTGTTCTAAATTCGCGTTACCAGCAATTTTAATGTCCATTTTTATTAACGCTGTTCAGGGATTCCCTGACACCGATGTATCTTAAATAAGAAAAATCACCCTTTACGGTTGATATGAAAATGTAATCGAAGTGTTACAAAACCCTTTAACCAGCAATAACGTGCCGTTAGTTACGATAGGTATCCCTAGGTGAATCTCGGGGATTAAGCATAATCTGATTTGGTCATAGTATGGTTGCCCTTGTGTTAAATGCGAACGAAGCCGAACGCCCTCGCAGCCAAGAGGGACTAAGCGATACTTCGCGCACAAACATACCCGATACCACTATCCCCGTAAGCAGCGAGCAGGACACCGCCAGCCCCCTGCCGGAAAATCGCCCTAACCGGCGTTCACTGCTGGTACGTAAACCTCAAGGATTTAGCGCCGAGGACGGAAATACGGTTACCGCCACCGGCGGAGTTACTGCCGTTCCCAACACGGGAAATATTCAAAAAGTTCGCGCTCCGCTGCTAGGCAAAGATACCTCTAACCTCGCCACTGCTGCGAGCGAACCTACTTCGGAGGAGATTGCGGTTAAACCGACGGCAGATAACGGTTCTTCCGTATTAGAGAAACTGCAACTGCCAGGCGTAAAGGCACGCACCTCCCGATTTCGGCGGGTACACAAGAGCGAAAACACCGCTAAAACCCAGGTAAACACCGAAAACCCAGAAATAGTTAGCCGAAACAGCAATAAAGGTAAAGGCTTTAGGCACTGGGCGCGCGCTGGCTGGATTCCAACTCAAGAGGGCGCGTGGGCAATGGCGTTAATCCCCTATTGGGTTGGGGTTATCGAGTCGTCACTACTTTGGATTCACTGGCTGGTTTTTGCTTTATGGATTTTTGGATATTTTGCCTTTAATGTGGGGGGAATTTGGCTGCGCTCGCGCCGTAAAGACCGCTACCTACTTCCCTTGCAGGTCTATGGCTCAATAACCCTGGTTTTGGGGATTATCAGTGTTCTACTGGCTCCGCCCTTGCTGGAGTGGGCGTTAGTTTTCTTCCCGCTGATTCTTATTGCAGTGACCGAGTCTGTACGTCACCGCGAACGCTCATTTTTGGCGCGCACCAGCACTATTTTGGCAACCGGAGTTATGAGTCTGGTCGCTTACGATATTGGAACCCAGTTTTCTCGTTCTTTTGCAGCTATTTCTTGGCTAGAGCATACCGGCACTGCCAATGTAGACTGGGTGGTTTCCCCTACCGGCACCTTGCAAGGTTGGGGCTGGATGTTCGTAGTTGCCTGGGCTATCACCTCCTATTACTGGGTAACTATCCCGTATGTGCGTTCCCTGGTTAGGGCTCGCGGCTCTCAGACATTCCTGGCTTTCTCGGTTGGCGTTCACGCTGTTTTGACCGCTGTAATCTTGGCGTTTTTTATTCTGGGCTGGGTCACTTTCTGGCATCTTTTGGTGTGGCTAGGGCTATTTGCACGCTCCCTTGCCGTCCCCCTGATTCAGCAGCGTTTCCCGCAGACCGTCACCATCTCGAGGATTGGTTTCATCGAGGTTGCGGTGGCAATGCTGGTAATAATCACCTTGCTGTTTTAAGGTAAGCCTAATTTTTAGCTATCTGAGGCGTTTCACCACCTTTTCATATACTTTGGGATCGAAACTGCTGGGACTGGCCTCCCGCTGCACTACAAAGGATTGGGCAGTTGCTTGGGTGGTGTGGTTAATCCCCAGGTTGTAATTTCTAGCTTCAATAAAACGCGCGTAATCACCATCCCCAGACCGTTCCCACGCCCTTGCTACCTGGGCATATAATTCTTTGGAATGATTGGCGCTGATACCGCCAGCATTCTTGTAGGTTTGCACCGTAGTCAGATTAGGCACGTTGGGATTTGCTCTGCCATCTAGGCGAGGCACAATATCGGCAGTATTTTCTAGCGCCACAATGTGAACCCCCGGAGCTGGACGGAACCCTCCAGTGTTAGAACCTAACGTAACCACGCTTTTTACGTTATATTTCTTCGCCAATTTAGGGTCGGAACCTACTTGGGCGGCAACCGCGCCGCCTTGGGAATGACCTATCAGCTCTACCGGTTGCCCGCTGCGGTAACCAGCCTGATCAAGTGCGCGGGTAACCGCCTTGGTCATATCGGATTTACCCGCCAATCCGCAAGCATTCGTTTGTAGATTAGTACGCATATCCTGTGGGTTTGCACCGGTGACGCTCCAAACCTGGGTACCGCGAATATCTACCCGCCAGGAGATTTTATTACCTGTACGGTATTTAACTACCCTCAGCTCTCCATGATCTGGATAGGCCTGGGCTTGATTAAACTGGGTAACCAATTGAGATGCCGAAAGAGGAACCGGAACTTTTTGCTGGCTAGAACCAATTTTGGGCGTAACCGATACCCCCGGAGAACCGCTGGCAAGGGCGATTAGTCCCGCTAAATGGGCAGATGGTAGCGCTAAAAATAAGCCGGAAATACTCTCGCGGGCATTTTGAAAATAGTTTAGCCAGGATTCTTCGGTTTGCTGAGAGGTATTGCCAGCAGCACTGGCGTTAATATCTAGCTGTTTATTCAGGTACCACCAGCTAAGCGCTATTGGCAGTCCTAAACTTACCGAAGAGGGGAGGCTAGAAAGCGGGGAAAACAATTGCCGAGAACGAGCTTCACAGTTCTCGTAGCGAGCTGCCGCTAAATCCAAGCTGTTTTGCAGAGCCGTAATTTGAGAACACAAATCAGTAGCTGCTTGCATTAACCCACGTAGAGCGGTTTTCAAAGCAGTAGTGGCATAAATGTTGGGCAAAGCGCTAGCGGCACAAAGCGCCGCGTAAGAAATTTCTTTCACTTTCGATACTTTCAAAATCGCAGCGCTCAAATCACGGGCATTAGCGCGGATAGTGGCAGTATTAATCCCCAACTGGTGACCGCCATTTACGCTAATAGGAAGCAGATTATCATTCTGGGTCATGACACCTCCTTACGCAGCATAGTGCCGAACTCTAAATAAAGTTTTCCGGGCAGTTTTCCACCCTGCGTTATCCCCCAAATCCGCCACCGCCTGCCTATTCATCACAGTTTGCCAGCTTGTTGCAGCGCCAAAAGCGCTCCGGTCGTTTCCCTTGCCAACCGGCCAGCATTTACTGCCGCTTGAGCCAGTGCACCCATATCTTGCTGGCGGCGCTGCAAAACACTTTGGGCAACCATCCCGGCTTGTGATTCCCATTGTTCACGCAGATTTATCGCCGCTAACTGCGCCGCACTGCTACCAGCTAGGGACGCTGCTTGCTGCATATTTGTAGCGATACTGGAGACTATCGCAATCTCACCTGCCATCTTTACCCCTCTCTACTCGTTACTCGAACCCTAAGTTTTAGAAGATTCGCTATTCTTTTCGGCAATAACTATGCCGGGAAAACTACCCTCCATTACCCGGTGTGCACTAAACGCGCGTGAAAGACTAACGGCAGAGCTCGCCCTATGAGATAACATGAAACACATGGTGAAACCCGCACAAACTCGCCTGAAGTCAGGGCTGAAGTTGCCCTCAAGCGTTCCCGATCCGGTAATTGAGGTCAATGAGCTGACCAAAGATTATGTTTCTGGCGCGGGCAGCGTGCGCGCCCTAGACCATATTTCAATAGGAATCGCCAGGCGACGCTTTACCGCAATCATGGGTCCATCTGGCTCAGGAAAATCCACATTTATGCACTGTTTAGCCGGTTTTGAATCCGCCACCTCCGGCTCTATCAAAATTGATGGCACCGAAATTGTGGGAATGAATCAGCGTCGTCTAACTCGGCTACGTCGCGACCGTATAGGCTTTATTTTCCAAGCCTTTAACCTAATCCCCACCCTCAGCGCGAAAGAAAACATTCTTTTACCTTTTGAAATTTCCCGTCGTAAAGTTCCCGAAGACCGTTTCGAGCAGGTAGTTAGAGCTTTAGGGCTAGAAGATAGGCTACGTCATCGCCCCAGTGAGCTCTCTGGTGGGCAACAGCAGCGAGTAGCTTGCGCGCGGGCGCTAATGCAAGATGCGGTAGTGCTGTTTGCCGATGAACCAACCGGAAACCTAGATTCTGAATCCTCCAAGCAGGTGCTACGCTACCTGCGGGAAGCTGTTAATGATTTTGGGCAATCAGTGGTGATGGTTACCCACGAGGCCGCTGCTGCTGCCTATGCTGACCGGGTACTTTTCCTCTCTGACGGTCAAATAGTTGCCGAACTGAACCATCCGGAACGTGAAAGTGTGCTAGCGGCACAAAGCGAATTGCCTCACTTCATACAAACTCATCCGCTCAGCCGTGGTTCCCAAAATACCGATAAACCGCAAAACGGTGAGCTATCTAGTCCCGACTATCTTCCCGCCACTAATAAGGCTGGAACCTGGCCGGATAGGGAGAAAATGCAGACCCGACTCGCGAACTTGCAGATAGCGCGGGGAGCAAAAATAGATACCGCTCCTGCCATCATGCCACAAACCAAAGCACCGGCGATAGATGCGGGCGCCCTTAACGCTCTAATGGGAACCGCAAAACCGGTAGTACCAGCGGAATTACTAACTAAAGAGGGCGCACGGAGAGCCCTGGCGCAAAGCCGGCAAGAAAAGCCGCAAACCACTAAAACAACGCCTAATACCCGGAAGATACCGCTAAAACCCACACCCGCTAAAACGGATACGCCCGGCACTAATAAGCTACCCAAACAGCTACTTAACGGAAGCGCCTGGGAAAGCCGTGATGAACGTGGCACTACTTGGCGAGGTTGGACACCAAAGCCTGGACAAAATCAGCTAGCCAGCGAAAAAGATTCAGCGCCGCGCCCTAAAGAGACAAAAGCGCCTACAACCAGGAAAAAGCAGGAAAAAACTAGCGGGCAAACAAATAGGCAACTACCGAAAAAAGCGACGCCCGCTAAAGAGTCTCGCCACGATGCCGATAATAAGCGCTGGTCAGGGCTTTACTCGGTATTTTCTAATCCGGTAAACGAAACTTCTGGTTTTTGGGAGGATGCGCCCTCAGAAATAAAATCAGACAACCCAAATCGGGACGCAAAGAAAAAGGCACGGGCGACAATATCTGCCTCTAACACCACAAACGATATTAACTCTGCTCACTCTCGTAGTGCCAACGCCTCAAATAACCCTGGAGAAAGTAAGGGTGCGAAACCCCGAGTCGCTTCCCCCATTAAACCTAAAGTGGCAGTTCCAACAGGCACTAAATCCAGGCTGAGCTCAGCACCCATAGCACGCACCCCCGAAGAGACCCTAAATCAAGAAAAACAACGCCTATTCAACATGATTAAAAAAGCGGAAGCGCTGCTAGAGTCCTCACAAGATGCGATTGATTCTCTGCAAGATTCACAGGATAAAGCATGATAAAACTAGCCTGGCGTAATCTTTGTGCCCACCTGGTACGTTTTCAAATGGCACTGCTAGCAGTAGTGCTGGGGGTGGGGTTTCTATCCGGGATTTTCGCCCTCCGCGCCACCCTCGCTGATTCCTATAATTCCTTGATTTCCTCTGCAAACACCTATCAGTTTTACCTGGTAGGCAAGGTTCAAGGTGAAAAAGTCCCCGGGCAAGCCCCGGTAAGAGAAAACCTCCCTCTAAAACTAGCTGAAAAGGCAAGTAACGTAACTGGCGTAAAGGACGCCGACCCCTACCTGGTAGACGTTTGTATGCTTGCCAATCAAGACAATCAACGTCTAGGGCAAGGGGAGCAAGTATCGGTTTTACAGGCATTTTTCCCCGGTCACACCAGCCAACCACGCCTAGTTAAAGGATATGCCCCTACGGGCAGTTCCGAAGTCGCCTTAGAGGAATCCGCCGCCAAACGCCTGGGAATAACCACTGGTCAATCCCTTAAAGTCTATGTTTCTAGCGAGGGAAAAGACGCCAAGGTTAGCGGGATTTACCGTTTCCCCACTCCGGTAGCATTCACTAACTATGTGTTTGTAGGCGCAGACAGTTTTGCGAGCTTCACCCAAAAACCACGTCCAACCCTTACCAGCGCTATCGGTATCACCGGCGAAAAAGGGGTATCTTCCCACAACCTACAGGCAGAACTTAATAAAGAGTTTTCAGGCACTGCCGAAGTTATGACCCAGACCCAATACAACGATGAAATCAATGCGGCAGCTGCTAGCTCCCTAGCTTTTGTGAACATATTCTTGCTGGTATTCGCGGCAATCGCCCTCTTTGTGGGGGCGTTCATCATTGCCAATACTTTCCAAATGATGGTGCGTGCCGAGCAATCCCAATTCGCGATGCTGCGGGCAATCGGAACCGGACCTACCCAGGTATTTTCTATCGTTGCGCTCCAGGGGTTATTGGTAGGGATTATAGGATCCGTAATCGGGGTAGGAGCAGGGTTTTTACTGACCCGGCTAGTATCATGGGCGCTAGTTACAACCGGATACGAAGCCTTACAAATCGGCTGGTCATGGTCGATTACCTGGCTATCTTTAACGGTAGGAATCATAGTAACCGTGCTTGGTTCCCTCTGGCCTGCCCGCGCAGCTGCCCTTACCGCCCCGATAGAAGCTATGAGGCAAAATACCCAAACCCAAAAACCTATCTGGCCGCGTGCGATTATCGGGACGATATTTCTCGCCCTCGCTATCGGGACATTAGTTTGGGCTTGCTCAAAGGACGCAAAGAGCGGATCGGGTTTAGCTATCGGTGTCTGCCTGTTTTTGCTGTCCATGTTGATTCTGGTTACCCCGCTTACGGCGATAATCGTTAGGACGTTCGCTTTGCTTATCTGGTGGCTACGTCCTCATGCCCGCCTGGCAATGCGCACCTTGACCGCAAATAAGCGCCAAAGCGCCAATACTGCCGCCGCGTTAATGATTGGGGTGGCTTTGGTAGCCGTAGGGGCAACCCTAGCTGCTTCCACAAAAGCCTCCACCGAATCTACCCTGAATCAGCAGATAAACGCAGATTTAATGATTAGCCCCAGCCCTAAGGTTGTTTCAATTCCGGATACAGTAATAGACAAAGTTGCATCCGTTCCCGGGGTCAAACAGGTGGAACCGGTCACCGGCATGGGGCTATTTAGGGTGATAACTGACGCGAAAACCCCGGAAGAGACCATTACCCAAGTAACCTATCCTCATTTCAATCAGTACCGAAAAGTCCCGGTAGTTACCGGTTCGGTTAATAAGTATTTCTCGCAATCTTTAACTGCCCCTCAAGCCTTAGTTTCAAATTCTTGGGCAAAATCTCATGGACTATCCGTGGGAGATACTTTCCGAATCAGCGGTTTTAACGCATCAGAAACACTCACTATCGCTGCCACCATCGACGCGGGATTCTTGTTCCGGGATGTGCTGATAGAGCGTTCCTTAGCCAAGGAATTGGGATCGCAGGCACTTGATATTACCACTAGCTGCGCCATTAATCTTAAAGCAGGGGCAAATCAGAGCGAGGTACAAAAAGAGATAGAAAAAGCAATCTCCGATAACCCCTTTATGGTGGTACAAAATAAAGTACAAGCAGCCGACAAAGTAGCAACCACCATCAATCAGGTGCTGACAGTTCTCTACGCCCTCTTAGCATTATCACTGATAATCGCGGCTTTAGGAATTATGAACACCCTGTCACTGTCGGTACAGCAGCGTTTTAGAGAACTGGGGCTAATCCGCACGGTGGGGCTTTCTTCTTTCGGATTATCCCTGATGATTACTGTCGAATCTGTGTTTATCACTTTGGCAGGAACGCTGTTGGGGATTACCGGCGGGGTTTCCTTAGCGGTGTTCATCTGTAAATACCTAGCTGACTCGGGTATAACCACGATTGAGATACCGTGGGTTTCCCTAGGCTGGATTTGCCTATTGGCGGTGCTAGTAGGCACGATTGCTGCCGCAATCCCGGCGCGACGTGCCCGAAAAATACCTATGCTCCAGGCAATAGCCACCGAAGATTAATCGTAAAACTGGGGCTAATGCCTGTTTGGGTATTAACCCTAAAACTGCATCCTGGACAGTTAGTCCCCATAAAGGTCGTCTATTTCAAAGATGCACTCTGTCCTGATGGGCGACAGCTAGTTGAACCAATCGTCATCAGTTGCAGACGGAATGTCTTTACGCCAATCCTCTAGGTCTTCGCCTTGCTCATCATCGACATCGACATCGACATTATCGCGCTGTTTAGCCTGTAGTTCGCGCTGCAATGCAGCATAGTCCGTCTCGGGACTGTAGTACTTTAACTTACGTGCTACTTTTGTCTGTTTCGCCTTTTGACGGCCGCGCCCCATGGCGTGACCCCCTCCACAATAATCGCGGGTACGTTAGCGTACCCTAAAACTTACCTTAAATATCCTGTATAAAAGATACCCCATTGCGGGCATCAAGACCATTTTGATTCCACGGTTGAGGTGTACGGCACACCATGTCGTACACGGAAAATCTTCCGCTTCACCAACCCTAGCTTTAGAATTACTTTAACATACGCCGCACGATTAGCGCACCGAGCAGCACAGCCCCGCCGGCAACCGCCACCACCTTCTTGATTGCCTCCGGTTTGCCACTGCTTGCCGCTTCCACGGTTTCCTGGGCTTTATCGGCGAGGGCGCGTACCTTTTTTTGCGCATCCGCTTTTGCTCGCTCCACATTAGCCTTGGGAGAAAGATAATCAGAGAGCTCCTCAACAGTTCCGCTCAGATTCTTACGTGCAGCCTCCAGGTCTGCCTGTATTTGGCTTTCGCTACGCTGTGTCATCTTATTCAAGCCCTTTCTTTACCGCAGCAATACTTTCTTTTATCCCCTCTTGCGGAGCAGGTTTGTCAGATATTCCCTTTTGCAAAGAAGCCTTGCCTACCAGTGCCAATATCAACAGCACAACCAGTAGTATCCCGGCAACAATCAGTTTAGCTGCCCAGATAGGAACAACTAATGCCAGGGCACTAGCTGCTGCCCCAAAAAGGTATCCCAACATATAGAGGCCGAGCACCCCCGCTACTACCAGGAGGGCAATCCCCATTCCGGAACGTTTAGCCATATTGGTAGCTTTAACCTTTGCCAGCTCAATCTCGCCCTTTACCAGAGCCTGTATTTGATCGGAGAGCTTTGACAGCAGATTACCCAGATTGGGGCGCGTCGAAGCTGCGGAGTCCTCAGTAGATTTGGGGGTGTCAGGCTCTTGGTGAGGGACACCTGATTGCCTCGCATGAAAACCGGGAGTTGCAGGAACTCCGGGAACAGCGCGGTGAGCCGGCGCCGCCGAGGGAGCAGAATGATATCCGGGGGTGGCCGGTACCGACCGCTGAGGATTTGGCATAATCAAAATCTCTCCTATCCATTCTTGAGAGCAGTTTTTGCTAATTACTATCCATTCTATGCCTTGCGTGGTGTTTTATGCCCAGCATAAGTTTTTCGCTGCGCGAAACGCGCTAATGACACCGCTTGGAAGGGGCGGAAACAGGCTCAGATAGTGTAGATGGAGCTGAAAATACGGGCAAATAGGCGGACAAGTCCGAACCGACCCCGGTGGCGTTAATCTGACCGTCCACTACGACCTGTTTCCAGGAGATATTCCCGCAAGCTAACGCCAGCCAAGTGTCAGTATCCATTTCGACTACCGCCGGCGGAGTTCCCCGCCGATGCACGGTTCCCACCCCGATTTGCACCGCCCCAAAAGGAGGAACCCGCACTTCTACGGCTTGACCAGGGTGACGCTCTGTCAATACTTGCAGGCTATAACGCACAGCGCACGCTTTAGCGTCCCTGTCTGCTTGGTAAGCAAGCCAAGCCGCTATCGCCCTGCGCCCTAGAGAATCAGAGATTTTGCGTCCCAAAACGTTTACTCCTTTAGTTTTAGAATAGTTTTAGCATTTGCAGCTTTGCTTCGTTAGCCCTTAGGTTATACCGCTGCAGGAGGGAAATAAATATATGCTTGCACTGGTTATAGGAATCGTTTATCTACTTTTGGCAGCCTATCTGGGAGCGGGAATGATTCTATTTCATCACCGCCGCTTACCTATTGGCAGCCCACTCGGAATCGTTAATGAAGCGACCACTGCCGATGAGGACGCCTGGGGGCGTGCCCACCGCGCAGCCTGGCCACTACTGGGGGCAACCGCATTTGTGTGCGTCCTCAACGGGTTCACGATTGCTACCTTGAGCGCGCAAGCTGAGCTTTTCGTGCAACTTAGCATGGTTGCAGGAACCGCGATTTTCACCGGCATTGTGTATTGGGCGGCGCGCCGGGTGGCAAGTGTGAGGGCAAAAACCCTTAAAGAGGACGCAAACGTTCCTAAAACAAACCTTTAGCTTTACGGGTTATTAAGTGCGCGCCAGGAATTCAACCTCTACTTCGCAAGGAGCGCCCAGCGGCAGCGAAGCTACCCCAACCGCAGAACGGATATGGGGCTGGTCAAATAGTTTTCCAAAAGTATCGGAGACTCCATTAGCCACACTTGCCTGACCGGTAAAGTTGGGGATAGATGCCACGAAGACGGTCACTTTTAACACCCGCTCTAGCCTATCCACCCCGCCAGCAACCTGGGCGCCAGCAGCCAGGGCATTAAGGGCGCACACCTGGGCGGCGCTATATGCCTCCTGAGGGCTAACTTCTGCCCCTACCAGCCCGGTTGCTACCAGTTCGCCGTCTTTTACCGGTATCTGCCCGGAGGTACGCACCAGTAATCCGCCCTCGGTTTCAAGACCAATCGCCGGAGTGTAGGCAGCTACCGGAGCCGCCACCGCAGGCAATACCAAACCTGCCTCTTCTAAACGCTTTGAAACCGCCGACATTTAATTAACCACGCGGACGTTTAAGATAGGCTACCGGGTTTTCCCAGCCATTAGGACCGGCGATGACGCTGACCAGTTCCCAGCCGTCCTCGCCCCAATTGTCTAGGATTGCTTTCGTGTTATGCGACAGTAGCGGGATTGTCGCGTATTCCCATTTCGTCATGTTCTCAGTTTAACGACAGTTAGCGTATTAACGCACTCTTGCTAAAACGTTGGGAGTAGCCGGTTGGCGCAGCTCTACCGCAAGCTCATCAGCCGAGTTATTTAACCAATCCCACCAATCAGTTACGTCCTCGTAATAGCGCAGCATCGCGCGCCTTTCCCGCTCGGTCAGACCGCCCCACACCCCGTAGTTAGCCTCGGATTGGAGAGCATCAGCCAAACATTCAAGACGTACCGGACAGGAAAAACAGCGGGTACGAACCTGTCTTTGCGCCGCGCCCTGCACAAATAAAGCATCTGGTTCCTGACCAGCACATAAAGCTTGAGCTGCCCAAGTCTCGTCCTGTCTAAAGTCCATTGTTCACTCCTTGAACTATTACGGCTACGTTGCCTTTATATGTGACCGTACCCATATTTTACTAAAAACACAAAACGAAACCGTAAGCTAGCTTTAGTCAGTAACCTAGATAGTGATTGCCCACATTCTGTTTATTTACGTCGCTTAAGATGCCGAAATATAGGGTG
The DNA here is from genome assembly GCF_027694345.1 of Varibaculum timonense. Lineage (NCBI taxonomy): Bacteria > Bacillati > Actinomycetota > Actinomycetes > Actinomycetales > Actinomycetaceae > Varibaculum > Varibaculum timonense. The sequence continues at coordinate 91,703 of NZ_JAQEVU010000004.1, read as the reverse complement.
GCAAAGTAGGCTAGGACTATGCAAAAAGGCACCAATCGTTATCTGCCGCGCCAGCAGCTACGCCGCACTCTAGCAGCGCTGGCAGCTTTGATTGCTCTGTCAGCAGTACTGCTGGCAGGATTGGCTCTGCCAGTCATCGGCGCAGCCGGGCTAACCGCCCGGGTAGGGGTAAGCGCCCTCACCGAAATTCCTAGCGAGTTCAAACCCACACAGCCCTCCCAGCAATCCGTGCTTTACTCTCGTGACGGCAAAGAAATAGCCCGCTTTTATGCAGAAAACCGGATTATCGTCAAACTAAAAAACATGTCCCCCTGGGTACAAAAAGGGACAATCGCGGTTGAAGATCACCGTTTTTATCAGCACCGCGGGGTAGACCTAGAGGGTATTGCCCGCGCCATTGTCAATAACTTAGCGGGGCGCGACACTCAAGGCGCTTCCACCCTCACCCAACAGCTAGTAAAGAACACCCTAATAGACAAGGGTCTACGTTCTGGAGATATGAACGAGGTTCGCAAAGCCCGCGAGCAGAGCATCTCCCGCAAACTGCGAGAAGCCAAAGACGCCCTCGCCATTGAAAAGAAACTAACAAAAGATGAAATTTTAGAGGGGTATCTAAATATAGCCCCCTACGGAATTTCGGTTTACGGGGTGGAATCTGCCAGTCGCTACTACTTCTCTAAAAGCGCGAAAGACCTGACGATTAGTGAGGGGGCGTTGCTTTCTGGCATCACCCAGTCGCCGGCAAAATATGACCCCACTATCCACCCAGATGCCAGTCAGAACCGGCGTGACCAGGTATTGAAAGCGATGCTGCGCGAGCAGATGATTAGCTACGAGCAGTACAACGAAGCCAAGGCGATAAAAGTTACCGATATGCTGAAAGTTTCTCCTGGTAAACAGGGATGTGCGACTGCTGGTAAGGCTTCTTATTTTTGCGCTTACGCGGTTAATGAAATCTACAATAATCCTGCTTTCGGCAAGTCCCTTAATGACCGGCGGCGTCTGTTGCTACGTGGGGGTCTGCAAATTTACACCACCATGGATTCCAATATGCAAAATGCGGCAACCGATACCGCTTTTAACCGAATCCCTGAGGCAGACGGTTCGGGGCTTTCAATCAGTATTACCTCCATTGAACCTGGCAGTGGAAAAATTCGAGCGATTGCCCAGAACACCACTTATGGCAATCCCGATAAGGAACACCCCCGTGCCACCCAGAACTCTTTCGGGGTGGATAAGGCTCACGGTGGGGGCGCGGGCTTCCAGCCCGGATCTTCCTATAAGCCCGTAACCTTGGCTACCTGGTTTGATAATGGCTACTCAGCCTATTCGGTGGTGGGAGGACGCACCCATTATTCCACCCGGGAATGGAAGGTTTCTGGTAACTGTCCGGTACATGCCAGCTCTTGGGATTTAAAGAACGCCACCGGGGGTAACAACTATGCCACTTCGGTTTTAGAAGGTACCCAAAAATCTTTAAACACCACCTATGCCGGGATGGCTACTAACCTTGACCTTTGCGATATCTACAAAATGGGTGAAAATCTTGGCGCGGTGAGCGGCGATCCTAATCTAAAACAGGATTTTTATCCGCCCTTCATTATTGGGGCGGGTTCGGTCACCCCCCTAAACATGGCGAATGCATTTGGCACAATTGCTTCCGGAGGTACGCTCTGCTCGCCGGTAGCGCTCGAAAAAGTGGTGGATGCCGACGGTAAATCTTTCAAAGTTCCTTCGGGAAACTGTAAACGCACCGTTGAAGAAAGCGTGGCTAATAAAACTGCTCAGGTACTGGTATCTACCGCTAATAGCTATGGGGGACGGGTGAGTATAGGTCGTCAGGTGATGGCGAAAACCGGGACTACTAACGGCCCGAAAGCAGCCTGGACCGTGGGGGCAACCCCGAATCTGGCAACCGCGGTTTGGGTCGGCTATTCCCAGGGAGGTCCGCGCAACCTGACGGGATTGAGGATTAACGGTGCTTACTACGGGATCGTTTGGGGTAACACCGTTCCTTCCACGGCGTTTAGACAGTATATGTCCACTGCGGTGCAAGGTCTGCCAGCGGCTAGTTTCCCAAGCGCGAATATCGCGGAGGGTAAGACCATTAACCAGGGTGTACCTCGCCCCAAGCCCACTAATCCCGATGATGCCCCTGACTCACCAAGTCCTGCGGTCAATGAAATTTCCGAAACTATCTATTACGAAGAGGACTAAGCTTTGCGGTACTTAGGTGCTTTGGCTCCCTTAGCTTTGGGGGCGACAGCCTATCCTTTTATTGAGGCGCGCCGTCCCCGGCTGCGACGCTATCAACTGGAAAAAGCGCCCGGTTCGCCTGCTTTAATTCCACTGAGGAATCCAGACAATACTGACTTGCCCTCCGACTGGCAGCTACGCATACTTCACCTTTCTGACCTGCATTTATGGTCTGGAAGTGAGTGGCTATGTGAATACGTGGCTTCCCTTAGCGAGTTCGACGAGATTGATTTTGTGGCTCTGACGGGGGATAACTTCTCTGATGCCTCTGGGCTAGCGATGTTAAAGAGAGCCCTAAAACCTCTATTTAAGTTTCCGGGAGCCTTTGTTTTTGGTTCTAATGACTATTATTCGGGACGGGCGAAAATACCGTGGCACTATTTTTTCCCGGACAAGAAACCGAAACTACGTACCGTTCCCGACCTGCCCACCGAGGAATTTCGGAGCTTCTTAACTGACGGCGGCTGGATAGACCTAAACAACCAGGTGGCAACCTTAAATACTACTTCCCCTGCCCGGCAAGGACGCAGCGCTATAGCACTCTCACTAGCGCTTTCTGGGGTAAACGATCCCCATATAGGACGGGACGAGACAGTGAAAGTACCTCCTACTTGGGGGCAATCTCAGTTGCGTCTCGCCCTCACCCACGCCCCCTATGCTCGCGTCCTCGACCAATATGCTACTTGGAGAGCTGACCTGGTGCTTGCAGGTCACACTCATGGTGGTCAGGTTTGCCTACCGGGATTTGGCGCGCTAGTAAACAACACCGACCTGCCACTTAGCTATTCTGGGGGACTGCATTTGTGGAAGGCAGGGACTGTAGATAACCCGGCGCCTCGGGTACATAAAGGTAAAATCTACCCGCTGCCCGATTTAGGAAAAATTGCTAAGGACGAGCAGATTGGTGTAACCCGCGAGCTCGAGCAAACTTGGGTACATATTTCCAGAGGGTTAGGCACTTCCAAGTTCACGCCGGTGCGCCTGGCTTGCCCACCTGAAGCTTCCCTAATCACAGTTTCTGGATATTCCAATTAGGGATTCCAACGCTTGCAATAGGTAAAGCGCCTGGTAAATCCGGTTAAAATCTGTCAGAAAAGCGCTTTTGAAAGTGCCGCATCACCGCAAACAACAGCTATTTCGGCTACGACCTTTGTGGCTAAGTCCTCTTTAGCAGGTAAAGAGGTTTTACGGTAGAATGGTATCCGGAAAATTTGTATTTGGGAGCCTAAAAGTTATGACATTTGAAATCGGTCAGACCGTTGTTTATCCCCATCATGGTGCCGCAGTGATTGAAAATATCACTACCCGTAAGCTCAAAGGTGAAGACACCACCTATCTGATGTTGCGGGTCACCAATGGTGATATGACCATCCAGGTACCGGCAGCAAATGTCGATATGGTTGGGGTTCGTGACGTAGTAGACGAAGATGGTCTAAAAGAAGTGCTTGACGTGCTACAGCAGCCCTATATTGAAGAGCCTACGAACTGGTCACGCCGCTACAAGGCTAACGGCGAGAAAATAGCTACCGGCGATATTCTAAAAGTCTCCGAGGTAGTTCGGGATTTAACATTCCGCGATAACGAAAGAGGGCTGTCTGCAGGTGAAAAGCGGATGCTTGCCAAGGCGCGCGCGATTTTAATTTCCGAACTTGCCCTGGCTAAACATGAGGACGAAGAGGCCGCCTCCGATCGCCTCGACAAAATCATGGAAGAAGCCCAAATAGAATACGACCGCGTCAATAACAAATAAGGGTTAGGAAACTGGCTATGGGACGCAGCATTTACTGCGTCGTGACCGCTGCTGGTTCTGGCACTCGCTTGGGACATAATGAACCGAAAGCGCTGGTAAACCTAGCAGGAAAACCGATACTGCACCATGCGCTGTGCGGTCTTGAACCTCTAGGTGACTTAGCGGGGGTAGCAATCACTGCCCCCGCAAACTATCTTGAGACCTTCACCCAGATTGCCCGCGAAGCCGCCCTATCCTATCCGTGGACAGTACTGCCCGGAGGTTCCTCCCGACAAAAATCTGTTTACGAAGGTCTTAAAGGATTATTGAGTTTTGAACCGGGCAATGGACAGCTGCCAGCAAACGACCCGACAGCGATTGTGCTAATCCATGACGCAGCCCGCGCCCTCACCCCGATAGCCCAGTTTGAAAGGGTATGTCAGGCAGTGGAATCCGGCTGCCCGGCAGTAGTGCCTGCTACTGAACTAATCGATACTGTACGAGAAGTTAAAGGCGACACCTTCACCCGCCAGGGACTCAAAATAACCCCCGCCGGTTCAACTCCTGACCGTTCCCGTCTGCGCTGCGTACAAACCCCGCAAGGTTTCGTTGGGGATATTATTTTTGCAGCTCACGACCGAGCCCGAGAGGAATCAATTTGCGAGGGCGAAGCTGTTGATGACGCTGTACTCGTAGCTACCCTAGGGCACGAACAGTATTTTGTTCCCGGCTCGATGCGCGCCTTAAAAATCACTTATCCCTTAGACTTGAAGCTAGCCACTTGGCTGGCAGAAAACCCCGACCGCGACTAAGGGCAGGAAGTTATGGCTGAGACCGCCGATAACCAGCAGAATTTGCCGGAACAAAGCAATGACCGCACCAAAGGCAAGATTTTTGCCTGGTCGTTATGGGACTGGGGGTCTGCCGCTTTCAATGCGGTAGCAACCACTTTCGTTTTCACCGTCTACCTAACCACCGAGGATTTATTCGCCCCCGGAAATGAAGCCACCACCGATTTATCAATCGGATTAGCGTTTGCTGGATTAGTAATTGCTCTGGTAGCACCGGTTTCTGGACAGAGAGCCGACCATAAAGGGCGCGGTACCCGGATGCTTGCGCTATTTTCTTGTCTAGTCACGATTTGTATGGCGTTAATGTTCGCGGTCTATCCCACTTCACCTTTAGGAAAAACCGGGGCGCTGTGGCTAGGGGTCGCCATGCTATCTTTTGGCAACATCTTCTTCGAGTTCGCCTCAGTGAACTATAACGCCATGTTGGCACGAGTTTCCACTAAAGAGAATATGGGGAAGGTTTCCGGTATCGGCTGGGGTATGGGATACCTGGGCGGTATTTTTTTGTTGGGAATTCTCTATATCGGTTTCATTTCCCCCGAGGTAGGCTGGTTTGGGGTTACCGGGGAAAACTATATGAATATCCGTATCGCCATGGTATTTGCCACCATCTGGTTCGCGGTGTTTAGCATCCCGGTAATAGTGGCTTTACCAGGCAGGAGGCGCGGAGCCGATGGGAAACTCCACCCGGTCACTATGGCGGGAATTGATTCTCAAGACAAAGAATCCGCCGGTACTCTTGCCGGAATCAAAGCTGCCTATATTGAGCTTTGGCAAACTATTACAAGTCTAGCAAAAACCGCTCCTGAAATCTTACGATTCCTGATTGCTTCCGCTATTTTCCGGGACGGACTGGCAGGGGTATTCACCTATGGGGCAATCCTAGCTTCCACCGTGTTCGGACTAGACCGCGGGCAGGTAATGATTTTTGCGATTGTCGCCAACGTGGTAGCGGGAATCGCAACTATCGGATGCGGAGCCGCTGACGACTATTTCGGCCCTAAAAAAGTCATGATTTTTTCCCTTGGCTGCATGACTATCCTCGGCTTAACTCTGTTCTTTGCCCACAACGGGGGAGCCAAAATTTTCTGGTCATTTGGGCTGTTACTTTGCATATTTGTCGGTCCTGTCCAGTCAGCCTCCCGTTCGTTCCTTGCCCGAATTATTCCCAAAGGGCGCGAGGGCGAACTATTCGGTCTGTACGCCACCACCGGACGGGCGGTTTCTTTCCTATCTCCCGCCCTTTTCGCCCTATTTGTGTGGATTGGGAAACTGATTGTTCCCGCCGGTAGCAGCTCCCAGCATTTCGGAGTATTAGGGATTACTCTGCTACTGGGAGTGGGGTTCGCGCTGCTCGCACCCCTGAAAGCCCCGGAGCGTCCTCAAAAATAGTTTCCATCCCTAAACGCATTTATAAAGATTGAAACCCAAGCTAGTGTTCATGTAGCGCAGACGGTAAAGTCTAATCAGAAAAATCCTCTATGGCTAAAGGTAAGGCAAGAAAATGCAGCTAGTCGCTATCTTTCTCGCGATGCTGGCATTTTCTGTGCTACCGGGATTCACCCTGATTCGAGCACTCATTCCGCGACTTTCAAAAAGGCTGACCCTAGCGGTTTCTCCGGCGCTTTCTTTTTTCTTACTTCTAGTATTAGCAGCTCTGCTTTCCCCCTCGAGTACCCTTTGGCTGGGAAAACTGGGCTTTTTCCCAGATTATTGGCGCTGGAAACCTGCCACAGTTTTCCCGCTAATAACCCTACTTAGCGTAATATTTGCTGCCCTCGCTACCTGGCGACGCCGCAATATCGGGTTTAATATCTCCTGGGATTTTCCGTTACTTGGCTCCGGATTAGGGGGTATCGTCGCAGGTATTGCCCCAATGCTGGCAACCGTGAACTTTTATAATCCCGCTCAACGTTGGGATCCCAGTTTCCACTACAACGCCCTCTCGTTGCTGCGCCGCACCCAAGATGCGCATCCTCTTTATGCCCTATCTGGAATGTATGGTGATGGTGCCAAACGTTATTATCCTGATGGTTGGCACGTGTTCACCGTCCTATTTACCGGTTCTAAATCCGTAGTTCCTGCCGCTAATCTCACCTTTGCATTGTTAGTGTGCTGGTGGATTATCGGAATATGTGCACTGGTAAGTCTGATAGGGATTTCTCGGCGCGCCGGGCTGCTGGTAACCGTATTGTCCGGATTCACTTTCTGTTTCCCGGCTGATTCCCTCGCCCGCTACGTGCAATGGCCCAATGGAATCGGACTGGCATTAGTGCCGGGAATTACAGCGTTAATCCTAGTTTTGGGTCGGATGCTCCTAGCTTATCTGCGAAAAGTAGCAGGGTCATCGCTACTTCCTGACCCCGCAGCTACCTATTTAATCCCCCTCGGATTACCCCTTAAGCTATCTTCGCTTTTAACAGTATTTTTTGTTTCCTGTTTTATGGGGATAGGGGCAGTTTGGGTTCACCCCGCGGTCTTTTTCAATCTGTTAGCACTACTTTTCCCGCCGCTAACAGCGCTTATTATTACTCATTTGTGGCAAGCCGTGAGGGGAGGAAAACTCTTAAGCCTTGCCGTATGGCTAGGAGCATGCCTTGGAACCTTGATAGTTCTCGAGGTTGCTTTCCTTAACCCCTCCAGTTTGGCGACCGCCCTATTTGATAGAAAAGGTGATTTGCTCCTTTCCTTTATTCGTCCTCTTTTCCCCGCTCCTTTCTTCTACCAGTCTCTGCCATTTATCCTGTTCATGGGGTTAATGACTGTGCTATTTATCTTTGGGATTTTAGCGGTATTTCACGGGAAGGCACCAAAGTGGTTGCTGGGAAGCTGGGCAGTTTGCGCTTTCTTGGTAATGGTTTCTTCCCTGCCAACCACCGAGCTAAAAGTATTAACCGGGCCGTGGTATTCGGATCCGCGCCGTCTAATGGCTCTACTACAGTTACCCCTAAACCTACTGGTTGGCGTGGGTTTAGACTTCTTTATAGTAAGAGGTTCTCGCTTCCTTAAATCCCGGCAGGTATCGCGCAGAGGACGTAAACTTGCGCTGGTAAGCGTCCTTTCACTCTCCCTGATTATCGGGATTTCAGCCTCGGACAGTCGGGTATGGGCACTCCAGTCAGTTTTTAATCCCAACCAGACGGGCACAGATGGGTTCGCAAACAGCGCAGAATTGGCTTTAATTAACCGCTCCGCTTCAACCTTGCCAAAAGATGCGGTAATCCTGGGAGATCCTTCCATCGGAACCGTCTATTTTGACTCTATAGCGGGACGTAAAGTGGTTTTCCCTGCCCTAAGTAAATCGGTTTGGGATTCTAAGCGCAGTCGGCTGTTCTACCATCTGAACGATTTAGGTAAAGACCCGCAGATTTGCCAGGCACTTAACAACCTAAAGGTAACTCATTTTTATACTCGCCCAGATAGCAAGTTCAGGGGGGTTTCGCGTAGCTTCGAATGGCCCGGTTTTTATGGAGTGCCTATCGACGGCTATTTCACAGAGGTAGATCGAGGAGGGCGCGCTGTTCTTTATCGCTTTAACGGCTGTCATCCCTAGCGTGGCGAAAATAACCGTTATACCTGGTTGATTAGTTTGGAAAGCAGGCATAAGGCTAGATAGACTGACACGGTGCTTTAAGCACTTTGCCGCTATAGCTCAGTTGGTAGAGCAACGCTCTCGTAAAGCGTAGGTCATCGGTTCAAGTCCGATTAGCGGCTCCATTAACTAAAACCCAGCAGCACCGGCTTCACTTTCGTTTCTTCACCCATCAGCAATCCTGTGGCGAAATCAGAAGCAACTCCTAGTAGCATAGAGCGCGAAAGTGAGAGGAAACCTATGGCAGATATTGAAAGCATTTCAGAAAACCTGGAACTAAAAATCGGGGGAATGAGTTGCGCAGCGTGTGCTGCACATATTGAAAAAGACCTCAATAAAATGCCGGGAGTAAGCGCCAGCGTAAATTACGCCACCGAAAAAGCCACCATTACAAAATCTGGAAATTTCGGCGTTAAAGACTTCATTAAAACAGTCGAAAACGCTGGTTACCAGGTTATAAAGCGCGCAGATACCGAAAGTGAAAATACAGAGAATAACCCGGACAGCAACGGTATTGAGGGCGAACTGTCAGCTTTGCGCAAGCGCCTACTTATCTGCGCTATACTCGCTGCTCCCGTAATTCTATTAGCTATGATTCCCCCACTACAGTTCAATTATTGGCAGTGGGTATCTCTGGCTCTCGCCACTCCGGTAACCCTATGGGGAGCCTACCCATTCCACCGCGCCGCATTCTTGAATATGAAACGGGGTGTCACCACCATGGATACCCTGATTTCGCTAGGAACCTTAGCTGCTTTCATCTGGTCACTTTTCGCCCTTTTTCTAGGGGACGCCGGCATGAGAGGAATGACCCACGATTTCCAACTGATTGCCCACCCAAAGGAGGCAAATAGCCACATTTACCTAGAAGTCTGTTCCGGGGTAACCGTGTTTATCCTGGCTGGAAGATATTTTGAAAAACGGGCTAAAGTTCGCTCCGGTAACGCGCTGCGCGCCCTCGCCAAAATGGGGGTAAAGGAGGTAACCGCAGTGCGCGAAGGCAGGCAGGTTAAAATCCCGATTAACGAGCTTAAAGAGGGCGAAGAGTTTATCACCTTACCTGGGGAAAAGATTGCCACTGACGGGGTAGTAGTATCTGGAATCAGCGCCGTAGATAACTCCCTACTCACCGGGGAATCAATGCCTGTAGAAGTGAGGATTGGCGATCGAGTTACCGGCGCTACTATCAACACGTATGGACATCTCGTAGTTCGCGCCACCGAAGTAGGTGCTAATACTCAGCTCGCCCAAATTACCCGTCTAGTTGAGCAGGCGCAGTCAGGAAAAGCTCCGATTCAGCGTCTCGCCGATCGCATATCTGCGATTTTCGTTCCGGCAGTAATCACTATCTCACTATTGACTTTTGTTATTTGGCTACTAATTGCCACCCCAGTTACCGCCTTTACCTGCGCAGTCGCAGTGTTAATCATTGCGTGTCCCTGCGCCCTCGGCTTGGCTACCCCCACCGCATTACTGGTAGGTACCGGCAGAGGAGCAGAACTGGGAATCTTAATCAAGGGAGCCGAAATACTGGAATCAACCCGGCAAGTAGATACGGTTATCCTTGATAAAACTGGCACTGTTACCGGCGGAAATATGGAAATGGTGAGCATTTTTCCCGAGGAAGAGGTCTCAGTTTTACACCAGGTCGCAATCCTTGAATCTGGTAGCGAACACCCCATCTCCCAGGCAATTATTCGGGCGGCTTCACAAAAAGGAATCACCCTTAATAGCGCTCAGATACCCGCCGATTTTCGTAACTATCCAGGAGGCGGTCTCAGCGGAACTGTCGAGGGTAAAGCGGTATTGGCGGGTAATCGCAGTTTTATCGAGGAACGCGGGGTTGGTATTGCGCCACAGATGTTGGCGGTGCTTAACGAGTGTTCCCGACGCTGTGAAACCGCCATCTTGGTGGCGGTAGATAAGCAGGTAAAGGCAGTTTTTGGGTTTGCTGATCGGTTAAAAGAAAACAGTGCCCAAGCCGTAGAGATACTTAAAGACCTGGGGTTAAAACCGGTGCTTTTAACCGGTGACGGGCAGGAGATAGCTCACCAGGTCGGCAAGAAACTGGGAATTACAGAAGTTATCGCGCAAGTGAAACCAAAAGATAAAGTTGAGGCGGTATTCGCTAAGCAAAGACAGGGCGCTTTGGTAGCCATGATTGGAGACGGAGTTAATGATGCCGCCGCCATTGCACAGGCAGATTTAGGAATCGCCATGGGTAGCGGAACTGACGTGGCTATTCAAGCAGCAGATATTACTTTAATGCGATCAGATTTGTTGGCGGCCATTGACGCTATCAGGCTTTCTAGACGCACCCTAAAAACCATTAAGAGTAACCTATTTTGGGCATTTGCCTATAACGTGGCTGCGATTCCTCTGGCAGCTGTAGGATTGTTAAACCCGATGCTCGCCGGAGCGACGATGGCTTGTTCCTCTCTGTTTGTAGTGGGAAACAGTCTGCGGCTGCGCTCTTTTCAGCCGGTTAATGCTGGATAGCTATTGGACGGGTCGAGTACCGTCTTGCCAAACCCACTGCGGACCATCATTGTGGTAGGCGGGACGGTCTAGAATTCCGGACTCGAACTCTATCATTAAATCTGGTCCGTTTGCCCAAGCTTGACCTTCAACTATTAGGCTCCAACCGTGGGGGTAGGGGCTTTGCCAAATCAAAGTAACGTTAGGGTTAGCTGCCCCATTTCGTAACGCCGAATCTTTTGCGTTCTTTATTACCAGGCGACCGTCCTCTATCAGCGGATCCACAGTATGAACGTCTACATGCGCACCATAGGGCAAAGTAATTAAAGAAGCCGAGTTAAAACAGGAGATAGCCTCCGGTAATCTAGGTAGTGACACCGGGATAGTCATTATTTCTTCCTCTCTAAAATGCTGGCACGACCTTACAAGATATCTTTATTGAATGATTAGCTTCACCAACGTTACCTTTTGAACCTAGCTAAAACGAATCACCTTGCATCTTGTCGATACTTGCAGCTTACCGGAAAAACTTGCCAGAGAATAGAAAACGCTACCCTGGGTTATTTAAAGTAGGACACTGCCTTTTCTCCGGCAGGTTTTAGGCATCATTTATCCGCCAATAATCCTGGTAACGGTCAAAATGGTCAAATGCATCTTGAATAATCGCGCTGCGAGAATACCCCATAACATCGTAGTCCTGATCGTTGTCAGGTAGATGCACCTCTAAACGGGTTGAACGCGAAGTATCCAAAGATGAACCCGCATAAATAGTACCCGGAGTATCAACCGCCAATATTCGGTAAACAAACTGGTCAGGGCCGCTAAATGCCGTCAGTTTTACCCGGTCATAAATTCGGGTCTGGGTGTCTACCTGTTCAAGAGGGTCATCATCTTTACGAATAACCTTTGCGGGAATCCCCTGCTTATTTAGCTCGGTAGCAAAGTCCCGCAGTGCCGGTTCAGCTACCCTATCCAAATATGCTTGTGCTTCAAGCGGAGTGACCTGTCCAAAAGTTCTGTTGAGCCGGTCACGCCAATTGGTTTCCAACCTGCCAGCTATAGAGCCAGTTCCGGCTAAAATATTGCGGGCAGAATGTGCTCGCAACTGCCGAGCACGCCTATCCTGTTTGAGGGCTTTCGCCAACCCAATCATCACCAGAATCATGACGACAGAGAAGGGTAGTCCCATGATGATGGTGGCATTTTGTAAAGCCGGAATCCCCCCAACTAATAGCATTCCAATAGTTAATAGACCAGTTACCGCTGCCCAGAACACTCTTAACCATCCCGGAGCATCACAGCGCACGGTCGGCAAGAATGAGGACAGGTTCGCCATTACTAAGGCTCCAGAATCTGCGGACGTCACATAGAATAGCAAGCCCACAAAGGTCGCTATCCCCATAATGAATACCGCTGCCGGGCATTGGTCTAGTAACAGATAAAATCCCATTTCAGGAGTTTTTAACGCAATTTCCCCGATAGTGGTATTTCCCTGTCTAATCATGTCGATTGCAGCGTTACCGAAAATAGCTACCCACATCAGGACGTAGGAAAAGGGAATCAGCATGGTTCCTACTACGAACTCCCGCAGGGTGCGTCCTCTGGAAATTCGCGCTAAAAACATTCCCACAAAGGATGCCCAAGCAACCCACCATGCCCAAAAGAACAGTGTCCAAGCCGCCATCCAAGCATTAACGTCAGAATAGGCGAAAGTTTCCAGGGAACGGCGAGGGAAACTCCAGATGAAATCCCCGATATTCATAACAATAGCGTTGAGGAGAAAATCGGTTCTACCAGTGAAAAAAACCCATCCAGCCAGGAACATTGCGAGTATCACATTGAGTTGGCTGAGGAAACGAATACCCTTATGGATTCCGGTAGTTGCCGAAATGGTTGCCATCACGACTGCTAAAATCACTAACCCTATTTGCGCGCCAATACCCTGTTTGATGCCAAAAAGGATTTCCAATCCCACATTTAACTGCACCACCCCTATTCCCAGCGTGGTCGCTACCCCAAAAATTGTGCCTAGTATTGCAGCAGCATCAACGATATGCCCCAAAGGACCGTTCAGTTTATCTCCAAAAATCGTGTATAGGGCTGAGCGTACCGATAAGGGTTTTTTACGGCGATAGGCAAAATATCCTAAAGCCATCCCCATAAGGGCATACATCCCCCATCCGGTGATTCCATAATGGAAAAGCGTCCAAACAGTAGCCTCGCGGGCAGCCTCAATGGTTTGCCCCTCACCTACAGGAGGGTGCATATATTGGCTGACCGGACCGGCAACTGAAAAAAACAGGATATCGGTACCAATACCGGCAGCAAATAGCATTGATGCCCAAGAGAAAGTAGAGAACTCTGGACGCGAGTTAGGAGGTCCTAGTCGGGTTTCTCCATAGCGAGAAAACCCAAGGAAAAACACGAAAATCAAGATTATGGCAGCCAGACCAATATAGAACCAGCCGAACCATTTTGAGATGGCTCCGACCGCCACCCCCAATACATTCGCCGCGCTATCAGGTGAGATTAGAGCCCAGAGCGCAATTAATAGAACCCCAGCTGAAGATCCTAGGAATACCGGAAAATTTACTTTTGCTTTTTTCTTTCCCTGTTCCGCCAGCGCCGCTTCCTGTTCAGTTGGGATTTCACCTGCAGATTGGCTCATTAGAAACCGCCTATCCCCTATTGCCTCTTTGTCTTAAGCCGTCACCTATAGGTTAATCGTTTTAACCTTCCTCTAGGTTAAAGTACCAATTTCATGAGCTTTCTACCTCGCGTTATCAATATGGGAAAGCTATCAAACTGGATTTTATTATGGGGTAAAGAAGTTTTGAGGGCGTGGAACATAAAGATTGGCTAGGTTTCGCTCACTGCGTTAAGTAGTTGCGCCCATCCCGTTTTGGCTGCGAAGATGTATTCAAATAAATGCTGCGCAAAGGCTTAGGGAGGCTTCATGTCGGTACGTGACATTATTATTATCGGTTCTGGACCGGCCGGCTATACGGCTGCCATTTACACTGCCCGTGCCGGATTAAAACCACTCCTCATAGCGGGAGAAGTAACCGCCGGTGGCGCCCTAATGAACACTACCGAGGTGGAAAATTTCCCCGGTTTCCCGCAAGGGATTCAAGGTCCTGATTTGATGGCCAATATGCTTTCCCAGGTAGAACGGTTTGGCTGCGAGATTATTTACGAGGACGCCCTAGAAGTTTCCCTTGAAGGAGCACAGAAAACAGTAGTCACTTCCGAGGGGCAGTATTCGGCACGCCGCGTTATTTTGGCTATGGGCTCTGAATACCGCAAACTTAACGTTCCGGGCGAAGCTGAACTGTCAGGACGCGGGGTATCTTACTGCGCAACCTGTGACGGTTTCTTTTTCAAAGATCAACATTTAGCAGTAGTTGGGGGTGGGGATTCCGCAATGGAAGAAGCCCTATTCCTCACTAATTTCGCGAAAAAAGTTACGGTAATTCATCGCCGCGACCAACTACGCGCCTCGAAAATTATGTCCGAACGTGCCCAAGCTAATCCCAAGATTGAATTCGCATGGAACAGCGAGGTTGAGAAGATTAACGGGGATAGCAAAGTTGAATCTATTACCTTAAAATCTACTGTGGACGGCGCAACCAGTAACCTGGACGCTACCGCAGTATTTGTTGCTATCGGTCACAATCCCCGCTCACAAATTCTTAAAGGACAGGTAAAGCTCGATTCGTCAGGATACGTTATAGTTGCTGAGCCGGGAACTGCCACTAACCTGAAAGGGGTATTTGCCTGTGGTGACCTCGTAGACCACACTTACCGCCAAGCGATTACCGCTGCCGGTTCAGGGTGTAGAGCCGCCCTTGATGCCGAGCGTTCCCTCGCCGACTAAACGCAGATTCTTAACCATTAAGAGAGGACAAAAAATGACTAAACCACTAGATGTAACCGAAGATACCTTTGAACAGGAAGTATTAAAATCTGAGGTTCCGGTTTTGGCTGACTTTTGGGCACCTTGGTGTGGTCCTTGCCGCCAAATGGGACCGGTAGTTGATGAGATTGCCGCTGAGGTAGCCGATAAAGCGAAGGTCGTTAAGGTAAATATTGATGACAACCCGGAACTGGCAGCAAAATATGGCATTAACTCTATCCCCATGTTTATGATTTTCAACCAGGGCGAGATAGCTCGAGGTATTTTGGGAGCCAACCCGAAGCGAGAACTGCTTGGACCTTTACAGCAAGAAATAGATAAATAACCCCCAGTTTGTCTAGCTAAAACTTCAGGACAGGTTTTAAGCTTTTAGCCACCGCCCTCTCCTAGCCACATTACTTAAGAAGCTAAGAGAGGGCGGAGCTGTCTTTCTATATACTTAACTGGTGCGAATCATAAAGCGATTATTAATTGTAATAGGCGTACTGGCACTGTTATTAGGTGCACTCGACCGGGTTTCTTGCTGGTGGGCTCAAAGTGAGGGCGCTCAGGTCTTAGAAAAGCGGGGCGCCGAGAACTCTGATGTTAAAATCGCTGACCTCCCCTTCTTGACCTCGGTCATTGGCGGAAACATTGGGGAAGTAAACCTTGAGATTCCGCGTTGGGATTTTCCCACCGAATCTGGGGCAATGCCTTTAACAGATATTCACGCCCAGATTAACAATCTGCAGCTGAGTACCGGGCGGTTAAATATCGAGAAAATAGGACATATCAAGGCGCAGGCAAATCTAACCCAAGCTGCATTAGAAAAAATAGTGGCAGCTAAGGCTCCGGGGGTAAAGACCAGTTTGCAGGACGGAAAGATTGTTTTTTCAGCTAAAAAATGGGGTCAAGAGATTCTTGCAGACGGACAGGTTGAGCTTAGTGACCCAAAGGATGGGAGTCCGCTTTCCTTAATCATTAAAGCTACGACCCTTAAAACTCAATTACCACGCCAGTTACAAGCTCGTCTTAAAATGCCACAGTCGCTGCCCACAATTAGAATCCCTATTCGCCATTTACCTACTCAGATGCAATTTAATAAGGTTGAAATACGTGACAATAAATTGGTCTTTAACCTGGTAGGCAAGGATATTTTGCTACCTAAGAAATCGCATTCCTAACCGGGGATTCTTCGAGCACAGCGTGATGGTTGCCGGTTTTCACCTAGGTTAATGCTCGGGTTAATACCCTCAAGGTATTAACCCGAGCATTAACGCTATCCACACCACCGTCAGCTAAAGGCGGCATGGAAATGGGGGCGGGGTCGAAAACCATTATCGACCCCGCCCCCAAAGTTATTGCTATTAAAGCTGCCGGTAAAAACGGGCTTACAGGTTGCGCACGATTTCTTCTACTGAAGCTTTCGCATCTCCAAAGAGCATATTGGTGTTGTCGTTAAAGAACAGCGGATTTTGCACCCCGGCATAACCGGGATTCATTGAACGCTTAAACACCACTACCTGGCGGGCTTTCCACACTTCCAGCACCGGCATTCCCGCAATCGGGCTGCCCGGTTTAGTGGCATCGGGATTAACGGTGTCGTTTGCCCCAATCACCAGAACTACGTCAGTATCGGGGAAGTCGTCGTTAATCTCATCCATTTCTAGCACCACATCGTAGGGTACTTTAGCTTCTGCCAGCAGCACATTCATATGTCCGGGCATTCGTCCCGCTACCGGGTGAATCCCGAAACGAACATTTACTCCTGCCTGGCGCAGCTTAGCGGTCAGGTCGGCTACCGGGAATTGGGCTTGCGCCTGCGCCATCCCGTAGCCAGGGGTAATAATCACGTTAGAGGCATCTTTAAGCGCTTGCGCGACCTCGGCCGCACTGGTTTCGGTGTAGTCACCGTAATCGGTATCTGCCCCCTTAGCCGGTCCGCCGTCAGAGCCGAAGCCACCCAAAATCACGGAAACAAACGAACGGTTCATGGCTTTGCACATGATGTAGGACAGGTAGGCACCAGAAGAGCCCACCAAAGCCCCCGCGATAATCAGCATATTGTTACCCAACATGAAGCCCGCGGCGGCCGCAGCCCAACCAGAATAAGAGTTCAGCATCGAAACCACGACTGGCATATCTCCACCGCCGATCGCGGCCACCAGGTGCAGCCCCAATACCAGGGCGATTAGGGTCATCACGATGATGGCTACCCACTGCATCCAGGTCAAGGTCATAGCGGTAGCGCTAAAGTGCGAGCCCCGTACCATCACCCCGATGAGCACTATGGATACGATAATGGCGATAGCGTTCAGCCAATTGCGTCCCGGCAAAGTCAGGGGAGCGCCCTTAATCTTCCCCGACAGTTTCAGGTAGGCAATGATAGAGCCGGTGAGGGTGACTGCACCGATGAAGATTCCTACTCCCACTTCACCTAGGTGGAACCCTACGGTGGCGGGCGTAATCGCGGTGGCTGCATCAACACCTGCCTTCTTGAATTCCCCGGGCATATGAATGAAAGTGTTGTATCCAACCAGCACTGCCGCTAAGCCTACAAAGGAGTGCAGCATGGCTACCAGTTCCGGCATCCCGGTCATGGGGATAGTTTTGGCGCGCCAAAGACCGATAATTGCGCCGGCAATCATCGCTACTGCAATTAGCAGCGCAGTTACCAGTGTCGATTGATAACCGGGAGCCCCTGCGTTATATAGTGCCACCGCGATAGTTGCTGCCACCGCAACAAACATTCCAATAGCCCCGAAGCGGTTACCCCGCAGGGCGGTCTCATTTTTTGACAGACCCGCGAGCGCCAGAATAAACAGCAGCGCCGCAATCAGATAGGCAATATTTTGTCCCCGGCTAATCCAAAATTCGCTTTTTGAGGCACTGGCAATCAGTGTGGGGGTTAGCGAAAATAACGTATTACTCATTTCTTATTTCTCCTCCCCCCGGAACATAGCAAGCATCCGGTGTGTCACTGAGAAACCACCAAAAATGTTGATTGAAGCCACTAGAATCGCGATAAAACTAAGCACGGAAACTAGCGGATTAGCGCTACCTACCTGCAGTATTGCGCCCACCAAAATAATTCCGGAAATGGCGTTGGTTTCACTCATTAAGGGGGTGTGTAGCGAGTGGGTAACCGAGGTAATCACATAGAAGCCAACCACAATCGCCAGCATCAAAATGAAATAGTAAGGGATTAAAGGTTTGGGGGTGACCGAAATCAGAGTCAATGCTAAAACGATTCCTAGCGTTGCCCACAGCAAGCGTTTACGCTTTTTAGAGGCTTTTTCTTCGGCTTGCTTGCGGGCGGCGGCTGCCGCGTCCTCTACCGATTCGGTTTTCTTTGGAGCCGGGCTCGCATGTACTTGAATGGGAGGCGGGGGGAACATATTTTCCCCATCTTTAGCAACCGTGATTCCGCGGACTACTTCGTCTTCCATATTGAGGACATAGTTGCCATCTTTTTCCGGAGTAATCAGCTTGAAGAGATTAACAATATTTTGTCCGTACAGCTGTGATGATTGTCCAGGCAAGCGTCCTGCGAGGTCGGTATAGCCGATAATGGTCACCCCGTTTTCGGTAACCACTTTTTCGCCCGGTCGGGTCAGTTCGCAGTTACCGCCGCCAGCTGCGGCCATATCCACGATGACTGAACCGGGAGCCATATCCGCTACTGCCTCTTTGGTGATTAGCAGCGGCGAGCGGCGACCGGGAATATTCGCGGTGGTAATCACGATGTCATTTGCAGCTGCCTGCTCGGTGTAGAGCTTGGTGGCAGCGTCCGCTTGATCCGCACTCATTTCTTTGGCGTAACCATCATCGGATTTTTCTTGCGCAATCGGGATGGGAACAAACTTTGCCCCTACCGATTCTGCTTGCTCGGCAGTTTCACTGCGCACGTCCGTGGCGCTAACCTGGGCTCCCATCGAGTTGGCGGTGCCAATAGCAGCGAGACCGGCTACCCCGACACCGATCACATAGACCTTGGCGGGCGGGATTTTTCCGGCGGCAGTCACCTGACCGGTAAAGAGGCGACCGAAACTTTCTGCGGCCTCGATAACGGCGCGATAGCCAGACACATTCGACATTGAGGAGAGCACATCCATGGACTGCGCCCGAGAGATTCTAGGAACCGTATCCATCGCAAATCCGGTGATACCTCGCTCTACCAGGGCATCTACGGTCTCGGGATGGCGACCTGGCGCCATCCGGGCGATTAGGAGCGCTCCGGGTTTAACCAGATTCAGGTAGTCGGTGGGGGGCGTATCTAAGACGGTGACAATATCGGCCTGCCAGGCGGCCTGAGTGTCCACGATTTGCGCTCCGGCTTGCGAATACTGCTCATCCAGGTAGGCGGCCTTTTCGCCCGCTCCCTGCTCGACCAGGACTTCATATCCTAGTTTGATGAGTTTTTTTACCGTATCCGGAGTGGCGGCGACCAAGGTTTGGTCTGGCGTGGGCTCTTTGGGAACTCCAATTCGCACAGTTACTCCTTATAGTTTTGGCTTTTCAAATACCAACACATTTTTATCCATATTTTGAAGCGGATAACTTGTTATTAGCGTACTCGGCGTCCCACCTAGGACGCATTTTAAGTCCGGCTACTAGGATGGTATCCCGGTATCGACTCCCTAAGAAAGCCTATTTACCCGTTTCTTGCTTTTTAGTCTCTGGCCCAGGACCTTGCAAACCGAGTCGCGTCCTCGCTTCCTCATCCAGTAGCTCCCCACGCCGAATAGATAAATTCCTAGGGGCGCTAATACCGACTCGTACTGAGTCTTTATGGGATTCAACTACCTTTATTACCACCTCGTCGCCGATGACGATTTCTTCTCCGCGCCTGCGGGTTAGCACTAGCATCCTTGCTTTCCTCCTAAATGACTATTACAAACTGCTATCCGAAGCGAATTACCTGATTAACTGCGCCTATATCATTTAATCTGCGTTGGGCTCGTCCTCATAACTGCCAATCTGGTTTGCGGATTCTGACTGACTGATTTGCGCTTCTACACGCGCTAACTGGTCGGCGAACTGGTCAGGGCAATCTTCTTCTCCTATCCAAGGAGGCAAAACCGAAACAGATTGAGGGGACTCACTCCGATTATTCCCTTCGATAGCTTCCTTAGATTTCCGCTGTTTCCACAACTGAGCACGCTCCCTTAACACCTGGGAATAGCTGCCTCGTTTTACTCCCCGTACTCTGTGCATCAACACATCTAAATCTCGATTTACCTGCCCATCTTCCCAGCGAGCTTTTTCAGCTAGCAGGGCGCGAGTATCAGCAAGCAGCGCTTCCAGCTCATGGTCACTGGGTATTGGGCGCTCAAGCTGTGTCATGGTGATACCTCCCTGTATTACTTCTCCGTTGCAATTGTAGATTAACCGCGGCAAATAGGGGAAGGAACTACTGGAATACCAAAAATTAGTTTTTGCTGTCTGGCGATAAAAGTAACTACCTGAATAGTCTGTATTTTAAAATCAGATTAGCTAGCTAATAGCCATATTTCCTGCACATTAACGGTTTCAATCCGGGAATAAATAATCATAATTAACCCTGTCACCGGCATCTATGCTTGAAAAGATATTGCCTGAATTCTTTGATAATTCTAGACTTAATCGAGCTGGAGCTAAAAATATAGTCAAGACAAGCATTTACCATACCCACCGGGAGACAAAATGACGATTCCTTACAACTCCTACCCAAGGGGAAGTGCCCGGTCTACACCTCCTCAACCTCCTACTGGCAGCTAAATGAATGGGAAAGTGCCGCTCTTAGACTCATTACCGAGCTTACCTATCCAGCCTTTGATGGAGCACTCGGTCATTGCACTAATAGGTTCTTTAGCGCTACTTATAGTGGCAGTACTGCTAATAGTGTGGACAGTTGTTTTCTACCAAAGCGCCTCGCGCCTACCAATTTTAACCTTTAATGCCCGCCGGCAAGAGAACCTTCGCCAGCTCCTAGAAACCTACCGCCAGCGTATTTTGATTCTAGTCACCGACCCCTGCTATAGCGTTCTTGATTTCAGGGAGCGACGCCACGTCCTCGCAAAAATCCTAATAAATCTCTCTCAGCAGTATTACCGCACCGCCGGTTGGGGTAACTATCACCCGCAACAACTACTGGCTACTGACTGGCCAGAGCTGGCTGCCCTGGTTTCGGGGCTGCCTTACCCCGGACAAACTCCCAGGGGAGGACGCGCCCAGGTTTCTCCCAGCGACACTGCCACGCTAACGGCCGTGCTCGCCCAGATTAGCTATCGCATCCAACTCCACGCCCACGCTTTAAATACTCGTCAGGATTTGGTAATCAAGCCTCCTCGCAGATCTCGGTTTTGGATAGTTCCCGTGACTTTAACCGTGCTCTGCCTGCTGGTTGTTTCGGGGCTACAAACCCACAGTTGGGCACTAGAACAACAGGCGGTACGTGCAGACCGGCAGGGAAATCATTCCTTGGCGCAAGATTTGCGTCTACGCCAAGCCGACTCCCGTCTACTAGCCGATAGGTGGCTGGTGAACTACAACCTGGGAACCACCTATCTAAACGCCGGCGACCTGCAAAATGCCACTATATATTTATCTCGTGCTAGCAAGAAAATGCCGTTCATTCTAGAAGCAAAAATGACTGAACCCCAGGCAGTATTGGCGGGCTGCCAGGTAAACTACAATCTGGCTTTAACCCGCTTTAAATCCCTGCCAGAATCCAAACCAAGCTCTTCCCTAGAAAAGGCTGCTGAACTGCTTATTTACTGCAATCAGGCAGCCTTGAAAGAACGGCAAAAATACTGGAAATCAGCGGAAATAGCTCCCGGCAGCGCTAAAGTTGCTTCCCAATTACACCAGCTAGGCACCGATAGCGATGAACTGCTCACGCAAATTCAAAAACAGGCAGGAGATGATTTCCTAATACCTCACCCCCTCTGGTTTGAGGATTTTTTAGCTGATGAGGACGCGCAAAGCTAATTGGGTCTCATCAAGTCACGCGAGTTCGCTAGAAACGCCCGTCTACTGCGATAATCTCCTTGCCAAACAGGGAGGGAAAATTTGGACAAAACCTGGTTCTCATTTGTTTTAAATCTACTCCCGATTCTGCTGCACCAAAGCCAACAAAGGATCACAATTGAATTATGAAGGCGATAAAGCGTTTTTGGTGGGGAAAACACCCTGGCTTTGTCGTAACTATCTGGCTGCTTTCAGTAGCAATCTCTTTACTTGCGGTGTTTTCCGGTCTTGGTGACCAACCCCTATTTGAACGTTTAGTCACCCCCCAACCCTCAAACCCGTCCTCACCATCAGCTATAGGCAAAAAGCTATACGAGCAGGCACACGCAGATACCTATCCCCTAACCGCGGTAGTAAAAGTTAAAGACCTGCAAAAAAATGCTGAGCAAGTAGCGAAAACCCTGCGCCCAATCCATTCGGACTTGATAAAAGTCAAAAAAGTTAAGGGAATTCTTGATCCATTTATCGCATTTGACCCCCAGCTACCTGCTGGCAAAAAAGCAGAGGAAGCCAAAACCAGCGCCCTAAACCAGGCATTGACTATTGCGCTTGAAAAAGCTGAAGAAACCGCGAAAGCTCGGCAAGCTAGCAGTTCACAAATCGAAAGAGCCAAACAAATTGCGCAAGCTCAGGTAAAAAAGGAATTCCAGGCACACCTGCCGCCAGTTTGGGACACTATTAACCGCAGTGAACTGAGGCAGATGATTGCTAATGACGAAACGACTTTTCTAATAAACGTGCAGCTAGAAGCGCAGGGATACGGTCAGGTTGATTCCAGCGCTCGCAAGCAAGTTGCCGAGATTTTAGATAGCTTACCTGACTATTTCGCAACTTCTTCACTCGATGTCAGCGTGAATATCGTAGATAATATCGGTCTACAAGAAGCCGCCAATGGGCAAGTTAAAGCGGATATGATTCGCGGGGAAGGAATCTCGATTCCGATTTCACTGATTATCATGGCGATAGTTTTTGGGGGGATGTTCGCGGCTTTAATGCCACTAATCGGTGCGGGAGCAGCTATCGGGATTACCTTGATGTTGATTTTACTGCTTACCTATCTGGTAACTGTGGAATCTTTCGTGGTGAACATTGTTTCTTTCTTGGGGCTGGGGCTTTCGATTGACTACGGTCTACTAATAGTGTCTCGCTACCGCCTGGAACTGCATAAACGCGGTGTTTATGGGCAGGGAGACACTTTTATTTTTTATCCGCGCCCAGTTCAACTATTGATTGGTTCGCATCCCGGTGGCAATGGCATCAGCCCGCTCCTTTCACGTAGACGCTACCGGGTAGAGCTTTTAAAAGCTCGTGAACCCTATATGCAAGCTTTAGATAAAACCATGGATACTGCGGGGGCAACAGTTTTCTTTTCCGCCCTCATCGTCTCTATGGCAATTTTGGGGCTTTGCATATTTCCGCTCCCCCTATTGCGGTTAATGGGCATTGGCGGAGTGGCAGTCACTCTTTTGGCAATGCTCGCTAATATGACGCTACTACCAGCACTAATGATGCTTTTCGGACCGGCTCTTGCTTCGCCCTCGAATATCGCTAACTGGGTGAACTGGTTTCGTCAGCATATTTTACGTCACCAAAATAAACGTTCAGAGGACGACCCTTCCCCACTTTTCCGCTCGGTATCGACTTTCGTTACCCGCCGCCCCTGGCCGGTTTTGGTAGCGGTAACCACAGTTTTAGTGGTGATGTCGATTCCGCTTTACCATATGCAGATGCGTTCATCCGCAGTAGAATCTATGCCTCGTTCGATACCTCAAATTGGGGCGTTATGGGATATGTGGGAACGGTTCCCGGATTCTGCTAACCCGCAAATTCGGGTGGTAGCGAAAACTGATTCTGTTCATCTGCAAGATTGGGCGGACACGAAAGTGAAACCACTTTCTCATGTTGAGCGAATCCGTCCCGCGGAAGAGTTGAATATTGCTGGTCAGCGTTATGCTTCTGTCGATATTTATACTAAAGAAAAAGATGCTTTTGCCGCCGACGTTAAACGGGTTATGCGAGCGATAAGAGATTTACCGGCTCCGTTTGAAACCTCGGTTACCGGCGAGGCTGCGCTGCAAACAGATTTCCAGCAAGCCCTATTTGAATATGCTCCCTATGTTTTTATTACCGTCGCCCTCACCACCTATTTAATGTTGTTCCTAATGACCGGAGCGCTATTGCTTCCCCTGCAAGCCTTGGTGTTAAACACGGTTTCGTTAATGTCGTCCTTAGGGATAGCGGTTTGGGTTTTTCAATATGGACATGGGGAAAAGTTTCTCGGGTTCACTTCCCTGGGAGCAGTGGAATCTTATGTAGTAGCAATCGTGTTCTGTTTCGGTTTTGGCTTGTCAATGGATTATGAAATGTTCCTTGTTTCTCGGGTTAAAGAAATCTGGGATGAAACTGGTGATAATAAACGCGCGGTTCGAGAGGGACTTACCCATTCGGCTTCTACGATTACTTCCGCAGCTTTAATTCTGCTGGTCGTATTCCTAGGTTTTACTACCGGAGGTATTCAAGCTATTAAACAGATTGGTTTCACTTTGGCGGTCGCAGTCGCCCTAGATGCTACCCTGGTACGTATGGGGCTAGTTCCCGCAGTCATGATGATTTGCGGACAAGCAAATTGGTGGGCTCCAAAATGGCTTAAATCTTTACATTCACGCCTACCTCTGCCGGGAAACAGCAATCACGACCAAGAATCACTGCATCTTAAAGAGGACGCGGGGAAGGCTCACTAGCTTTTACTTCACCGTTTACGGTGACAGTTACTGAATCTGATGCTACCCCTACCAGATCAAGTTATTCGCGGGCAGGATTACCAAACTTAGACAGGCGTCCTAGGAAGGTTAAGGGGATAGTGGCGGTAGGGCCGTTACGATGCTTGGCAACGATTACATCTGCCTCGCCGGGGCGATCTTCTTGGTTATAGACCTCGGGGCGATTTAGCAGCATAACCACATCCGCATCCTGCTCCAGTGAACCAGATTCACGCAGGTCAGCAAGCATTGGTTTATGTTCAATTCGCTGTTCAGGGCCACGGTTTAGCTGGGCAACTGCCACCACCGGAATATCGAGTTCTTTAGCCAGTAGTTTTAGAGAGCGGGAAAACTCGGCAACTTCTTGTTGGCGGGATTCGACCCTTTTCCCGGAACTCATTAGCTGAAGGTAATCGACTACTACCAGCTTTAGATCGTTTTGTTGTTTAAGTCGCCTACATTTTGAACGAATTTCCGGCATGGTCATATTAGGGGAATCGTCAATATATAGGGGTGCTTGGGAACACCTTGATAGTACCTGCGCTATTTTAGTCCAGTCAGCGTCCTCTAAATCACCAGAGCTCATCCGGGACATGGACACCCCAGATTCTGCCGAAATCATGCGTCGCGAAATTTCTACCCCATCCATTTCTAGACTGAAAATCACCGCGGTCATTTGGTTATGGATAGCAGCATTTCTGCAAAAGTCGAGAGCTAAAGTTGATTTACCCATAGCCGGACGCGCAGCTACAATCACCAATTGCCCCGGATGTAGACCGTGAGTGAGATTATCTAGCTGGTAAAAACCGGTGGGAATACCGGAAGCCATTCCCCCGTTTTTCTCCAGTTCTTGCAGTTCTTTAACGGTCTCATCTAAAAAATCACCAATTTGGCGATAGTCTTCGGCATTTCCACGCTCACTGACCGCATAGATTTCGCTTTGCGCCTGATTGATAAGCTCATCAACATCTCCGCCATCATCAGCGTATCCAAGCTGAACGACCCGAGTTCCCGCTTGTACCAAGGATCGCAGCTGCGCCCTCTCGCGGACAATCCGAGCATAAAATCCAGCGTTCGCCGCGGTGGGAACCCCGGAGATAAGTTGATGTAGATAGGGGGCGCCTCCGATTCTCTCTAGGTCGCCGTGACGTTTAAGTTCGCCAGCTACAGTGACAGCATCTACAGGTTCGCCGCGTCCAAAAAGGCTCAGGATAACTTCATGGATGGTTTGGTGAACCGGTCTATAGTAGTCCTCCCCTCTAATAATCATCGTCACGTCAGCGATAGCATCTTTAGAGAGCATCATAGCTCCCAAAACTGATTGTTCAGCGACAATGTCTTGGGGAGGGGTGCGATCAAATTCTGTCACCGATACCTCCTGATTCCTCCTATTAGGAATTTGAAACTCTTTAATTCTTTCATATACCGCTACTAGCTTTAGAAATTAACTTGTTAAAAACTTGCAAATTAGGGTGGATAAACTGTTAAAAACCTGTGGAAACTAGCTAAGTTATTGTGGGCAGTAAATGATGCAGAGTTTATAAACAACTTACAAACTGGGAAACTACTAACAGGGTTATTCACAAATTGTGGATAGAAACTGGAGGCTAGATTAGTGGATAAAGTGGGAAACAGTATAAATCGCCGTATTCTCCAGCTGGCGCTACCCGCCCTAGGATCACTGATTGCAGAACCTCTACTAACTATGGCTGATTCTATTTTGATTGGTCATCTAGGAACTTTTGAATTGGCTGGACTGGCTATCGGCTCAACCGTGTTAAACCTGATAGTTGGGATGAGTGTTTTCTTGGCTTACACCACCACTGCGGTCACCGGTCACGCCATTGGTGCTGGTAAAAGCCAGGAGGGGCTTAGAAAAGGCATTCAGGGAATATGGCTAGGAGCTGCATTAGGAACGATACTGGCACTCATCTTGATAGTTTTCGCATCCCCAATTGTTAGCGTTTTTAAGGGGCAAGAAGAAGTTTTAGGTTTCGCTCGCACCTATCTTTTAGTTTCCGCGCCCGGTCTAGTTGCTATGCTTTCAGTTTTAGCTGCTAATGGCGTTTTCCGCGCCCTTCTCGATACTCGAACTCCCCTAGTTGTCACCACCACTGGCGCGCTGATTAACGTACCTATTTCCACTATCTTGATATTTCCTTGCGGTCTAGGAATAGCCGGTGCCGGGGCGGGCACCGCGATTAGTCAGTTCATCATGACAGGTTGGCTGGGGATGGTGATAGTAAAAAAGCTGCATTTAGAGGGAGTGTCGGCGCGCCCTAGTTTTAAGCTGATTTTGCATTCTGGTCTGCACGGGATGCCACTGGTATTTCGTTCGCTATTTCTGCAAGCCGCTATCGTAGTCACCACTTGGCAGGCAGCCGCTTTTGGAGCTGTCACTTTAGCGGGCTACCAGATTCTAAAAACTATCTGGACTTTGGGGGCTTTTGGGCTGGATGCTTTAGCGATTGCAGCGCAATCTCTTTTAGCGAGGGCGCTTGGTGAGGGCGACCAGCGTCAGATTCGGACTTTGATTAAAAAGTTGAATGGGTGGGCGCTAGGCTTGGGAGGCGTAATTGGAGGGTTATTTATTTTGACTTCTCCCTTGTTACCGCAACTTTTTACTTCTGATAGTAGGGTTTTAGCTATCACCACTGCTGGTCTGGTTACTGTCGGTTTATTTCAACCTTTAGCGGCACTTACCTATATTTATGACGGTTATCTGATTGGAGCCGATGATAGTAAATATTTAGCGCTATCCATGGGTGTTGTTTTTATTCTGTATTTACCGAGTATTTTGTTGGTTCGTTTACTTCCGGCAGGAGTCATTTCTCTGGTAGGGATTTGGGCTATTTATGGACTGGTCTTTATCGGAGGAAGGGCACTTTCCCTTTGGCTACGTATCCGTACTGATGCTTGGATGTGAGTATAGAACAGGTACTATTTTACAAAAAGGCGGGTGAACCAGATTTTCACCTGGCTCACCCGCCTAATGCTAAGTGATATCAGTTATTAAGCGATTTCCACTTACTTTGATCCCTCAACGTTCAAAAACAGTTTGGCGCTAATATCTTCATGCAAATTGATTTGTATTTGATATTTACCGACTGCTTTAATCGGCTTTTCAATAATGACTTTGCGCCGATCAATAGTTTGCCCAATCTGTTCTTTAACCGCAGCCACCACATCCTGGGTGGATACGGCTCCAAACAGGCGACCGGAATGACCGGCTCGCTTGGAAACTACCACGGTATCGTGAGCTTCGATTGCGTCCCGAACTGCGCGGGCGTCCTCTACATTCGAAATTTCCCGACGCCTACGTGCCCGAAGCATTTCGTCTATCTGCTTTTGAGCACCCTTAGTCCAAGGGTGAGCCATTTTCCGAGGTACCAGATAGTTACGGGCATAACCACGCGCTACAGTTACTACGTCACCGGAGGAACCCAGCCCCGGTACATCCATATTTAAAATTACTTTGGCTGTTGCCATGACTATAATCCCTCCTATCAGCGACCAGAACTTGTATAGGGAAGCAACGCCATTTCGCGGGCATTCTTTACTGCTTTAGCGATGGCGCGCTGTTGCTGAACACTAACTCCGGTTACTCGCCGGGAGCGAATCTTTCCCCGATCAGAAATAAATTTCCTGAGGAAAGGGGTATCTTTATAGTCGATTTTATCAACCGGCATATTCCGTAACGGGTTAGCCTTTTTCTTTATCGGCTTAACGCGAAGAACTTTCTTCGCCATATTTACTCCTTAATGGTGCGACCTACTTTGTAGGTCTAATCCTGAAATATTTAAAACGGTGGCGCTTGATTGTCGCCGTTATCATCGGTAACAGGGGTAGCCCACGGGTTATCAACCCCGGCTGCCTCAGGCTGTGCCATATCCATAGAACCCGTTCCCAGATTCTGATTCATGTCCTGATTGAAACTGCCAGCTGGAGAAGCTTGCCCATATCCGCTCTGTCCACCCTGATTAAATCCACCGCCTGAACGAGGAATCCGGGTAACTTGAGCTTGCGCGTAGCGTAAAGACGGACCGATTTCATCAACTTGAATCTCTATTGAGGAACGATTTTGTCCATCACGTTCCCAATTGCGTTGTTGCAGGCGACCGTGAACCATCACCCGCATACCTTTAGTTAAAGATTCAGCGATATTTTCAGCCATTTCCCGCCAAGCGGAACAACGCAGAAACATGGCGGTACCATCTTCCCACTGTCCGGACGCGCGATTATAGGTTCTGGGAGTGGAGGCCACGGTAAATGAGGCCACTGGAACCGACTGCGCAGTGTAGCGCAGTTCCGGATCGGCAGTCAGATTACCAACAACCGTTATCTGGGTTTCTCCAGCCATTTTCGTTCCTCTCCGCGAAAATTAATCCCGCCGCAGCAGCTTGGTACGTAAAACTGATTCGTTTAGCGATAGCTGCCTGGTTAGCTCTTCAGCAATCTGCGGGGTAGTGGTCATATCAATAACCGCATAAATCCCTTCGGAATGCTTTTCAATCTGATATGCAAGGCGACGTTTGCCCCAAATATCGGTCGAATCCACACTTCCCCCGTTTGTAGAAACTACGTTTAGTAGCTTTTCTAACGCCGGGGCTACTGTGCGTTCGTCGATTTCGGGATTCAGGATCACCATCATCTCGTATTTGCGCATCTTAACCCACCTCCTTTGGTCTAACGGCCACGGTCCTTCCGCGGCAGGAGGGCATATGCATTTGACCCGAAAGTCACGTTACAGAATAACGAAGTTAAGGCAGTTTTTCTAGCTATTTCTTAACTTTGTTAGTAAATGCTCTTTTTCGCCACTACCGCGCTCTATTAGGTAGGTAGCTTTTATATGTCCTAGCTATTTTCTTTCCCAGCTCTCTATGGGCTAGGACTCGTGCTTGGTTCCTCAGAGGGCGCAGGCGGATTTTCGCTCACGCTACTAGAGGGCACTTTGAGTGGCGTTTCTATAGTTTGCGGTGGCGGAGGAGAGGGAACTTCTGCTGTCTGATAGGGAGTTTTTTTGGGTCTGGGTTTAACTCTTTGTTTTCCGTTTTCAACAGAAAATAGTGGTTGCTCAGGTAAATCTTTTACAGCATCTTTCATATATGCCAACCATATTTTTGCTGGCCAGGTTCCCCCGGTTACTTCTCTGACTCCCCCGAATGGGGTAATCGATTGTTCGGAACCGTCCTTACCCACCTGATACATAGAGACCGCAGTGACCATTTGCGGAACATACCCCACAAATTGTGCCGAACGGTTATCATTTGAAGAACCAGTTTTTGCAGCTACCGGTCGTCCTAGTTTTCCGGCAGTAGCACCTGTTCCACCGCTTTCGGTTACTGCCGCTAAGGCCTTGGTTAGCTCAGAGATGTTTTCTTCTTCAAATTGTCTGGTGCCTTGAGTTTCAGCTTCATAGAGGATATTGCCAGCTGAATCAGTAATTTTGGCAATTATGTGCGCAGGTCTGCGCACCCCTCCGGTAGCGAAAGTAGTGTATGCCTCGGCAATCTCATAATTGTGTGGAGAACTTGTTCCCAAAACCCCCACGATAGAGTTTTTATCCAGCCCTACGGTGTCTTTCGAATATCCGGCAGAAATTGCTACCTGCCTGGTTGCTTCCATCCCAATCTCACTATTGAGTCTGACATAAGCGGTATTTATTGAAAGCTTAGTTGCCCTTATCAAATCTACTTTTCCATAGGAGGCACCGCCATAGTTACCGACCCAAGCATCATTGACTTTCATCGGTCCAGAACCATCAAGTTGTTCGCTTAACTTGTGCCCTTTTTCTAGGGCGGCTAATAGGGCGAAGGGTTTAAATGTTGATCCGGCTTGCGCCACATCCTGGGTAACGGCATTTCGCTGAACTTTTTGATAGTCAGAACCGCCATATTCAGCTAAAATCGCGCCAGTTGCAGTGTCTACAGAACTGGCGGCCACCCGCAATCCCTCTGGTCGTTTATCTGGAAGAGCCCCGATAGCATCTTCTAGCATTTTCTGTTTTTTAGGATCAATGGTGGTATAAATTTTGATTCCAGCGCGATCTATTTCGTCCTCGGTATAGCCAATTTGTTTGACTAATTCTTGTCGTACGTGCTGTAACAGGTAACCGGTAGTTCCTTTAAAGTAGGTGGCCTGTGGTTTCTTCTCTATTACTTTGGGAAAAGTGGCGCTAGCCTTTTCTTCTTCCTTAATCATGTTATCGGCAGCCATTAGGTTTAATACCCGTTGCCAACGTTGTTTTGCCTTGTCAGGATTGACAAGTGGATCCCATGAGTTCGGGGCTGGAATTATTCCCGCCAACATTGCCGACTCTGATAGGTCTAAATCCTTGGCGTCCTTACCGAAATAAGCGTTTGCAGCAGCTTCAATCCCGTATGCACCGCGTCCAAAATAGATTGTATTTAGGTAGTCATTGAGGATTTTTTCTTTAGAAACCTGCCGATTTATCTTCAAAGCTAAAATTGTTTCTTTAAATTTCCCGGTATAACCAACATTTTTTCCGGTGTAATAGTTTTCTACATATTGCTGCGTAAGGGTGGAAGCTCCCTGTGTAGGTCGTCCTCTGACGTTATTCCAAAAGGCACGGACTATCCCCTTAATATCAATCCCGCTGTTTTCGTAGAAAGTACGGTCTTCGCTGGCTACTACCGCATCTTGAATATAGGAGTTTTTAAAAGTCTTGGTATCAACGATGGTGCGATTTCGTTCGGCAAACTTTCCCATCATTTTATCAGTGTTACCCCAATAAACCGTAGTTACCTGGGCGTGAGCAAACTTTTGAGCCTCTGGTATTTCCAGGCGATAATAGGCAATTAAGAAAGTTATACATCCGGCGATAATTGCCACTAAAACTAACCCGGTAAGTATCCCAATGATTCGTTTCGTCCAAGTTAGGACGCGACTGCGTTTAGGGGGACGGTTATTTTTGCTGGCTTTCTTTCTTGGCTTGCTCGTGTCTTGATTTTGAGCCTTTGCTGGGTTTGATGATTTTTTCAGGTTTTTAGAATGCTGACTGTTAGCAGGTTTTGTACTGACAGCTATTTTTTTGGGTTTTCCTGCTGGTTCTAGTTTTGAGGGGGACATACCTTGTC
This sequence comes from Varibaculum timonense, assembly GCF_027694345.1. Lineage (NCBI taxonomy): Bacteria > Bacillati > Actinomycetota > Actinomycetes > Actinomycetales > Actinomycetaceae > Varibaculum > Varibaculum timonense. Next base: position 60,035 of record NZ_JAQEVU010000004.1, on the reverse strand, counting down.
GATTTTTTGAGCCGTTTGAGCTACTGACTTTTGAGGACGATTTTAGCGGTTTTACGTCTCGGGCATATTTAGCAGGGTTCAAGGGTGCAGCGGTTCGCTGAGCGTTTGCTTGTGCTCTGGCTTGTAACTGCTCTTTTTCATGTTTGCGGCGTTGTCTGCGGCTAGGAAAGTCCTGTCCGCTAAATTTAGAGCCACGCGATGAATACTTATCCGTCATAGGTACAGGTTAGCTTAGCAAGATAGCGATTCAGTGCTGATTTTTCAGTAATAAATAGTTTTCTGTTTTGGGCAGCACTTAAATTTTGGCGGGTTGTTTATACATAGATTTTTTATTGTTTATCGTTATCATCACTACCTAGCATTGGTGGGATTGAAGGATAAAATCCCAGGTTAATTTATGTTTATTGCTGTGAATGTTTGTGGGGATGTCTGGGGATTAGTTGAGGATTATTCGGTCTGGAAAGCAGTTTCGCCGAAAAATATACACAATTTGTCACTTGCAATCCCCAGATATACACAGGGTTATTAACAGCTGTGGAGAAACACGGTTTAACCTGTGTTCATGAGAACTACATTTTTGTAGTTTCGCTGGTAGCAGGAATCTAAAATTAACTTAAAATAATTCTTATGTCTTCTTTATAAATACTAGGATATAGAGCTGTTTTATTAGATAAATCACTTAGAATGTCGTGCTGCTTGCCGTATCTGATTTGTCAGCTCATTAACGTGATCAAAAATCTGGGGCTTAGATTTCATCATCTGGGTGATTTTCTTATTTGCATGCATAACCGTAGTGTGATCGCGTCCTCCAAACTCTTTTCCGATTTGAGGAAGCGACAGTTCGGTTAGTTCTCGGCAAAGATACATTGCGATTTGACGAGCCTCGGTAAGCGAACGCGAACGTGAGGGCGAACATAAATCATTAACGGTGGTTTCAAAATATCCAGCGGTTTGTGCCTTGATTAGGGCGGGGGTAATCTCTTGATCATTAGGGTCAGAAACAATATCTTTTAATACCATTTCCGCAAGCTGCAAGCTTAAAGGTTGCTTTGTTAAAGAGGCGAAAGCACTAACCCGCAGTAAAGCTCCCTCAAGCTCACGAATATTGATAGTAAAACGGGAGGCTATATAGGCCAATACCTCCGAGGGTGCCTCCACCTCCTCTTGACGAATTTTATTACGCAAAATAGCGATTCTAGTTTCTAAGTCAGGAGGCTGGACATCGGTTAAAAGTCCCCACTCGAAGCGAGAACGCAGGCGTTCTTCAAATCCTTCAAGTTTTTTGGGAGGAACATCGGAGGTAATAACTACCTGCTTATTGTCATTATGGAGCGAGTTGAAAGTATGGAAAAACTCTTCAATGGTTTGTTCTTTACCCTGCAAGAACTGAATATCGTCAATCATTAGAATATCGATATTGCGGTAACGGCGTTGAAACTCGTGGGCTTTACCCTCGGAAACTGAATTAATGAAATCGTTAGTGAACTCTTCGGAATTAACGTAACGCACCTTGATATGAGGATAGAGGTTTAGAGCGTAGTTTCCGATTGCATGTAGTAGGTGGGTTTTGCCTAGACCTGATCCGCCATAGACAAAAAGCGGGTTATAGGCTTTAGCGGGGGCTTCGGCAACTGCGATAGCTGCAGCGTGGGCAAAACGATTTGAACCACCGATTACGAATGATTCGAAGGTATATTTCGAGTTCAGGCGACTTTCAAAAGGTTTTTTAGGTTTAGCGGGCGGAATTTTTTCTTGTGCAGTGGTTTCGAAATTTTGCGGGGCAGGAGCGATTTCTTGTTCATTATTAGGGCTAACAGTTTCTCCTTGATCTAGGGAAGGATCTACAGAGATTGCCAAGATAACTTCACGGGAAGTGCTGGTAGACAGAGCCTTCCGTAAAAAAGAACCCAGTCGGTTTTCGAGGACGGACTTCGAGTATTCATTAGGGGTCGCGATTACGATGGTGTTTTCGTAAGTGGTCAAAGGGGTAGACATTCTTAGGAACGCCAAGTCTGCTTGCCCGACTTGTGGATTTTCTTTTAGTTGTCTTATCGCATCTTGCCAGAGTGTCTGTAGCGAACTGGACATTGATTTCTCCAAAATTCCTAATAAAAGCAGTGAGGAATCCCCAACTGTGGGGTTATTGATGATTGTAGGGCAAAAACTAGGTTATCCCCAATCTGGGGAAAATATTGTGGATAACTTACGTGGTTGTAGTTTAACGATGAAAATAGCTTCCTGCGTGCATAAACTGCAAAAATTTGAAACTTGGCAATAATAGAAAATTAACATCTTACATCTTTGTAGTTTTTTCAAGTTCCACAGCTTTGCAAACCTGTGATTAGAAATTAGTGGTTATAACCACTGAATAACTATTTGACCTGGCAAAGCGCTATGCGTAGGCTTGCATATGTTGTCTAATCCAGGTGAAATGAAACTGGAAAATAAAATATCGGAATCATTTTCGGTAAATAAATAACACTCAGGAGAACTACAGTGACAAAGCGGACTTTTCAGCCGAATAACCGTCGCCGAGCCAAAAAACATGGTTTTCGGGCGCGTATGAGTACCCGTGCAGGGCGCGCTATTATCGCTAGTCGTCGTCGCAAAGGGCGCAAGGAACTTACGGCTTAGGGCATGTTGCCGCGGGCAAATCGCCTGAAAAAGTCAGCCGATTTCTCTAAAGTCTTTCGACGCGGATACAGCGCGGGTAACAAGACTGTGGTGGTACATCATTTACCTGCACCATCAGGTGAAGGTAATCCCCTAGTCGGTTTTGTGGTATCGAAAAAGTCTTTACCTCGAGCAGTTGATCGTAACCTGGTTAAAAGGCGACTTCGGGCGGTTTGCGCTATGCGTCTGCAAAATTTTGGGGAAGGTACTGTCACGGTGATTCGCGCCCGGGAAAAAGCTAAGACCGCCTCTTTTCGTCAGCTCACTAGCGCGGTAGAGCAGGCATTGGCTAGGGCGCAGGCGAAAGGTAAGCAGTGAGTGGAAAACTTGCGAAAAGGGCAATCATTGCGGCGATAAACCTTTATCGACGCCGCCTTTCGCCCCTTTTCCCTCCTCGCTGCAAGTACTATCCCACTTGCAGTACCTATGCGCTTTCCGCAATTAACATTCACGGCGCTTTCAAAGGAAGTCTGCTGTCAGCGTGGAGACTTATTCGGTGTAATCCGCTATCTAACGGAGGGGTGGATTATCCTCCCCAAAAGGGAGAATGGAAGAGCGCTCCCTATCATCAAATGTCTTTAAGCGAACTTCAAGCTCATTGGGCAAAAATCGATAGTGGACTCCAAATAAGCAGGGGAAAATAGTAAAGGAGCAAATCCATGATGCTAAGTGCACAGCTGCTAGCGGCATCTACCGAACCCACCTCGGGCGGGTGGTATGACACAGTTTTATTTCCATTTAAATGGGTTACCGCCTGGGTATTAGTTGGTATCCACCGAGGACTAACTACGCTAGGTCTGCCGGAAGGACCGGGAATTACCTGGGTTTTGTCAATTGTGGTGCTCACTATTTTTGTAAGACTTTTGATTATCCCGCTGTTTATTAAACAGATTAAGTCCACGCGGGGCATGAGTGCTATCCAACCGGAAATAAAGAAGATTCAAGGAAAATACAAAGGTCGTAACGACCAGGTTTCTAAGCAGCAGATGAGCCAGGAAACCATGAATCTTTACAAGCAATACGGCGTTAATCCGATGGCATCTTGTTTCCCTCTGCTTATTCAGTTGCCGATTTTGGCCGCCCTGTATCGGGTCCTTTGGCAAATGCCCCTAATTGCATCCAAACCAGGGGCGCATATTGGGGGTTTTGATTCTACTCTTGCTGCCGAGATGGATAAATCTACCGTTTTTGGGGTCTATTTATCAGATACATTTTCTAATAGTGCTTCTAACCCAACGACTACCAAAATCCTGATTATTGTATCCGTTTTGCTTTACGCAGGATTAATGTTCTTCCAGCAGTTCATCAATATGAAGCACAATATGAACACCTCAAATGCGCAACAAATGCGGATGATGAAAATGATGGTGTATTTGATGCCCTTGATGACTGCTTGGTTCGGTTTTATCGTCCAGATTGGGGTGTTGGTCTACCTGGTAGTTACGATGGTGGTCAGCTTTATTCAGCAGATTTTTGTAATGTATTATCTGCCCACCCCCGGTTCAACGGCTCACGATGCGCAAATGCGCAGGCATCAGGCCAAATACGATAGCTTCAAAGAAGAGACTTTAGCGGAATACAACCAAAAGCTAATGGATTTGGGACTCAGTGGCGAGGACGTGGCTAAAGCTCTGCGTCTGGAGGTAAAAGCCACCCGCAAGGGTGAAGATGACCCCTTTAGCGGGATAGAAAACGGCGAGAAATTACGTGAAGGTCTCGCCCTCCATAAAGAAACCCAAGACCATTTACACAAGAAGGCTCAAGATCTTGAGCTAGAAGAAAAGCCAAAGAAACCAGTTAAACAATCAAAGATGATGGCGGCTTTGCAAAAGCAGGCTCGCCAACAAGCTGGGATGCAACCAGGGGTTAGGAATGCGCAAGCACAACCCAAGAGGCTAACGAGGGCGCAGCGTGATGCGCAGGCTAAACGGCGGCGGGCTGCCGGTCAGCTTAGTGAGGAAGAAAAAGCGAAACGCCGACAGGCACGGCGAAATAATAACGCAGGTAAAAAAGGTAACCAGAACCGATAGTATCGATGCTAATAGGCATGGAGGATTTGTGACATGAGCGAAGAACAGTCATCAGAACGGGTAGCAGCTCTAGAAGAAGAGGGCGATATTGCGGCCGACTATTTAGAAGAGCTGCTAGATATCGCTGATTTGGGCGGCGATTTAGAAATTGATGTTGAGCATGACCGCGCCAGCGTAGATATTGTGGCTGATGCCCAGGATTTGGGAGATTTACAGCGACTAGTGGGAAATGAGGGCGAAGTTTTGGAGGCTCTCCAGGATTTAACCCGATTGGCGGTTTCTCAAAAGACTGGGGAACATTCACGTTTGATGCTAGATATTGCCGGCTTTCGCCAGACACGTAAACAAGAGTTGCGGGCGATTGCAGAAGAGGCAATCACGAAAGCAAAGACCAGTGGGGAGCCGGTTCGCCTGGAGCCGATGAATCCGTTCGAACGTAAAGTTTGTCATGATGTTGCTGCTGAAGAGGGCGTGTATTCAGGCTCGCAAGGGCAGGCTCCCAACCGGGCAGTAGTAATCTATCCTGATGCTTCCGGTCCGCAGGAAGCTGAATAGCGCCCTGCTGCACCAGATTGATGTGGTGAGTTCCTGATTTAACAGATTTAAGTCATGGCATTAGAAACGCTTCCCCTGGTTGAGCAACCGGGACAAGCTGTTGCCGATTTTTTCGGTACTTCTTTTCCCTTAATGCTTAGCTATTCGCAGATGCTCATCGAGCAGGGTCAGTTACGCGGTCTACTAGGTCCGCGCGAACTTCCTCGGCTTTGGTCACGACATCTTTTAAACTGCGGTGCAGCTGAGAAGTTTTTGCCGATTGGGAAAAATGCCACGATTGCCGATGTAGGTTCGGGTGCAGGCTTACCGGGAATAGTTTTGGCAATTATGCGTCCTGACTTGCAGTTTTATCTTATTGAACCCCTTGGTAGACGCGCAGAGTGGTTAGAAGAGGTAAAAGAGGAACTGGATTTGCAAAACGTGGAAGTTTTGCGTTCTCGTAGTCAAGACCTACCAGCTGATCAGCAGTTTTCCGCAGTTACTTCCCGCGCGGTTGCCAACTTAAATAAACTGGTACGGATTTCGGGTAAATTGGTTGCTCCGGGTGGGATAATGCTTGCCATTAAAGGTGAACGCGCTCCTGAAGAGCTAGCTAATGCGCGCGAGGCACTGGTTCAAGCTAAACTAGAGGCTGCTCATATTGAACAGGTATCGTCTTTAATGGATGATTCCGTTACGCGAATCATTATGGCAACTAAACGCGCCTAGACTCCGCAATTTTTAAAATACCGCTTTTATATTGGAGGCATAATGAGTAAACATCGTTTGGCTGATGCCGAGATGGTTGAGCAAGCTATAAGCGGTCAAGAGAGTTTTTCATCGGGCGTTGTTACGGGACAGCGGGAAGCAAATAGGCAAGCTGTGGAAAAGCTACCTGCCCCACAAGCTACTCGAGTAATTGCGGTGGCTAATCAAAAAGGTGGGGTTGGCAAAACTACAACGGTTGTTAATCTAGCGGCAGCTATCGCCTTGGGCGGACTAAGGGTTTTGGTTATCGATGCCGATCAACAAGGTAATGCCTCTTCTACGCTGGGTTTTAGAAATCTTTCATATGATCAGGCTTCACTGTATGAGGTTATGACCGAGGGCGTACCCTTACGGGAAGTAATGGTAGAGAATCAGAGAATCCCCGGTCTGTGGGTTGTTCCCGCATCAATGGATATGGCTGGTATTGAACTCGAGCTAAATGCGAGAACTAATTTTCAACAAATTCTCTCAGAGGCAGTAAATGCTTTGCTCAGCAGCGGAGAGTATTTTGATTACATCTTTATTGATTCTCCTCCTTCCCTGGGGATTATGACGGTTAATTCTCTTGTGGCCGCTCATGAGGTTTTGGTTCCCCTCCAAGCTGAGTATTTGGCATTAGAAGGTCTTACGCAACTTACCAAAACCATTGATATGCTGGTTATTCGGCTAAATCCAAAGCTGCGCTTTACTGCAATTTTACCTACGATGGTAACCACTAATACGTTGTTGGGGAAAGGTGTGCTAGAAGAAGTTCGAGCCTATTACGGAGATATTGTAATGAAAACGATAATCCCTCGTAATGTAGCTTTAGCAGAGGCTCCTTCCCATGAGGAATCGATTTTGACCTATCAACCAGGTTCCAAGGGTGCAAAATGTTACTTAGATGCCGCGTATGAATTAATTAGTCGTGAGGTGAAATCATAATGGCACGAAAAAAACATTTAGGGCGTGGTTTATCTGCGTTAATCCCAACCGACCCTGTTGTTAATCAGGCTGAACAGCATAATTTAGACACTGCCTCTAGGCCGGCTGATATTTTTTTCGGGGGGCACGCTAGTTCTCCTAAAGGTGGTTCCGCACGAGAACTTCTTGAACCTCGTAAAAATGTTTCACGTGAAACATCGCGAGCTTCTAGCTCCAAGGGCACTGCACAAAAGGGTAAGTCTAGCGCAGCGCGGGTCACTTCTGACAACGCTAAAAAACAGAATGATGGCGACCGCTTAAATTCTACTAATGATGTTTCACGTGAAACATCATTAGTTCCGGTACCCGGAGCAAGGTTAGAAATGCTGGCAGTCGAAGCCATTAATCCCAATCGTGCGCAACCGAGGCAAACTTTTGACGATGACGAAATCGCAGAATTATCGGCTTCTATTAAAGAAGTCGGATTGTTGCAGCCGATAGTTGTTAGAAAAGACCCGGTAAATAAAGATGCCTATGAATTAATTATGGGTGAGCGGCGTTTAAGAGCCTCTAAGCTTGCAAAAATAAAAGAAGTTCCGGCTATAGTTCGGGAAACTTCCGACAACAAGATGCTCCTGGATGCCCTGATTGAGAACCTGCATCGCGTGCAGCTAAACCCACTAGAAGAAGCGGCTGCTTACCAGCAGTTGATGGAAGACTTCGGATGTACTCAGCAGGAACTGTCTCAGCGCGTATCAAAGTCGCGTCCAGCAATTACTAATGCGCTGCGATTACTGCGACTACCTGCTAGCGTACAACCCAAGGTGGCGGCAGGAGTAATTTCCGCTGGTCACGCCAGGGCATTATTAGCGATAAGTGACCCTGCCGAACAAGAGTATCTTGCTGAAAGGATTATCGCGGAAGGTTTATCGGTGCGGTCCACAGAAGAAATCGTAGCGCTCGGAAATGTGCGTGCTGGTGCGAAACGCACTAGCACGGGTGCTAGACGCACTCAAGTGGAGCTTTCTGAGAGACAGGAAAACGTCCAACGTCTTTGGAGAGATATCTTCGATACCCGGGTACTTATTAAGCCGGGTAAAAAAACCAGCAAGTTGGTAATTGAATATGCAGATGAAGACGATTTAGAACGGATTACCCAATTGCTAAAACATCTCCGTAAGTAATAGTCCTATCGTCTAAGAGAAAACTCCTCAGGGAGGGGTAAACTATTGCGAAAATCAGCGATTGTAGAACCTGTTAGCGGTAGTGATGGCTCTTAGCAACGTATGCCCCTGGCTGCACCGTCCCGAGTTACGGCATCAATTAGTTTGCCAAATCCAAGATCTGCTTCCGCTGCCAGTGGCCAAAGCGAGGTATCAGTCATACCCGGCACTGCGTTCGCATCAATAAACCAGGGGTTATTGTCATTATCGACAATCAGGTCAATCCGCGAAAAACCTTCTAATTCAAGGACTCGGTGGCACTGTAAAGCCAGCGCACGCACCCGCTCATCAAGCTCTTCTTCAAGCGGAGCGGGAGCAAAAAACTCGGTACGTCCGGTTAAATAGCGAGCGTCAAAATCATAACGACCAGCGTCAGTGCGAATCTCTACCGAGGGTAGGGCGCGGGATTTACCCGATTCTTCAACGATAGAAACTGAGACTTCTCGCCCGGAAACGAACTGTTCAATCAGAACTTCATCATCGTAAGCAAAAGCATTAACCATGGCGGTTCTAAGCCCATCTTCGTCCTCGACATAGGTTATCCCCATAGCGGAACCGCCTCGAGAAGGCTTAACCATTAAAGGAAAACCTAGCCTAGTCGAAACTTCTGCAAGTAGCGTAGTTGCTCCCACCTGCCGAAATAGTATTTGGGGGAGGGCGACCGAGCGGGGCGTAGGTAGCCCATTCTTTTCTACGACCGACTTAGCAACCGGTTTTGATAAAGAAATTCTGCATCCCTTCGGACCGGAACCAACATAAGGAATGCCCCCTAGCTCCAGGAGGTCTTGCAAGGAGCCATCCTCGCCCTCACGTCCGTGAATAACTGGCCATGCCACATCGGGATGGAACTCACGCAAGTAATCTAAAAGATTATGGTCTAATTCTAAGGTCTTAACCGTATGGGCATATTGGCGAAGCTCAGTTGCAACTCTGTTTGCCGAGCGTAAGGACACTTCTCGCTCTTGCAGCTGACCACCGGTAATAATCGCAACCTTTAAGCCATTAACCTCAGTCATATTAGTGCCTTTCTTGCGAACCAAATAACTTTAGAAGCTCAATTTCACGTTCCACTACTTTGGCAAGGCGACGTACGCCCTCACGAATCTCATCAGCAGGCGGATAACAAAACGAAAGTCTTAAGTTTTCGTGCCCTTGATTATCGGCATAAAATGCAGTTCCCGGAGTGTAGGCAACTAACTCGGCAACCGCCCGGCTGAGCATAGCTTTTGAATCCATTCCTGAAGGTAAAGTCAGCCAAGTGTAGAAACCTCCCTCAGGTACCGTCCAGGTGCATTCTGGTAGATAGGTAGCCAGGGCATCTAACATGGCGTCCCGGCGTCCCCGATACATTTGTCGGTAAGAGTCAATTTGTCCACGCCAATCATAATCACGCAGATAGGCATGAATAGACATTTGCCCAACCATTGAGGGAGAAAGAATTGCTGACTCGGAAGCTACTATCAGCTTGTCACGGACCGCTGGCGGAGCATATGCCCAACCGATTCTGAAACCAGGAGCAAATATCTTAGAAAACGAACCAAGATAAACTACGAGGTCAGGTGCCAGTTCTACCAGGGGAATCATAGTTTGCCCTTCAAAACCTAGCAAACCGTAGGGATTATCCTCCAGGATTAAGACCCCGTATTTTCGACACAGCTCTACTAGTTCTTTTCGCCTTGGAATGGACATTGACACTCCGGCGGGGTTGTGAAAATTCGGGATAGTGTAAAGATACTTAATTCGCTTTCCCTCACCGCGTGCCTGCTCAACGGCTGAAGCAAACTCTTCCGGTATTAAACCCTGGTCATCGAGCCCAACATGACGCACGTCGGCTTGGTAGGCGTTGAACACGCCTAAAGCGCCCACATATGAGGGCGACTCGGCAAGAATAACGTCGCCAGGCTCGATAAAAAGCTGTGTGACCAGGTCTAATGCTTGTTGAGAGCCAGTGGTGATTACTACATTGTCAGGATTGGCGTTAATGCCCTCGGCGGACATCACCTCGGTGATAGATTCTTGCAGCGGAGCCCAACCCTGCCCACTGCCATATTGCATTGCCTGTTCACCATGATTTAACACCAGTTGCTTAGCGCCTTCGGCCAGTTCCGCGAGTGGCAAATCGTGGATATTAGGCATCCCACCCGCTAAGGAGACAACTTCGGGGCGTGAAACCACCGAGAAAAGGGCACGAATTTCAGATTCACGCAGATTGTGAGCCCGCGCAGCGTAGGAATCCTGCCAAAGATCTAGATGCGTTCCTTTCTTTTGCGTACCCATGCGCGTCTCCTTTTTACTAGGTTAATTGCCATTTTTGCACGAAGCAGCGTTGCCGCCAAAACCAAAGTTAAAAAGGCATAAATGTAAGGTAAAAACTATTTATCTGATGTCGCCTCAGTAGCATTTTGGCTGTCATTTGAGCGCTGACTGCGTAAATACCAAATTAAAACCCCAATAAAGGCAACCGTTACTACCAGCAGTAGTGGCAGGAGAAAATCGGGAAGCGAGCTGACCGCCTGACTAATACGGGTCTCTAAGGAGATTTGCTGACCGGCGTCCAGTAAAGAATGGTTATTGGTACCCCCAGTAACCAGTAGTAATACCCCTACCAGTATGAATACTGCACCTGAGATAACGGAACCCCAGGTAGTTTCCCGTCCAAATAACCTCAAAGGACGCGGATGGAAGAAACGGCGTTGGCTAGCTGTTAGCGATCCCCAAATAAGAGATAACAGCGCCACTGGCGTTAGCATTCCTGCCGCATAGCAAAACATCAATGCTCCCCCTCGGAAACTAGAACCAGTTAGGGTTGCACTAGAAAGTACCGCCCCTAGGATTGGACCGGTACAACCAGAACCAGCCAACCCGTAGGAAATGCCGAATAAGAAAACCCCGGCCACACTAGCTTTGGTAGTTCCCCCTAAAGCCTTAGGTAGAGGGAGTTTTGGTAGGGGAAGGGCTAAAACCTGGGTAATACCTAAAGCTAGGATAACTACCCCGACTATTAAAGTTACCAGGTGAGAATGGGCTAGTAGCCAGCCCCCCAATCCCCCGGCTGCAAAGCCCAAAGGTACCAAAGCAACTATTAACCCCAAGAAAAAGACCGAGATTCTTTGCAATAGCCGAGAGCGGTCTTCAAAGGCACACGCAAAAAAAGCCGGTAATAAAAACGCCCCACAGGGAGCCAAAAAAGTGACTAAACCTCCAAGATAGGCAATAGTGAAGTTAATAGACATTACTTGTTGTTTCCTTGTTTAGCTGCGATTTCAATAGTTTTAATGAAAGTATCTGCCGGTAGGGAGCCACTAATAAAATAGTCGTTGATGAAAAATGCCGGCGTACCGTTGATACCGACCGAGCGGGCGTGCGTACTTTCGTCCTCCACTATTTTTCGAGTATCCGCAGACTTTAAATCCTTGTTAAATTGCGTAAGGTCGCTAACCCCACTGGATTTGGCAAGTTGGGTTACCAGCTGGTCGTCCCAGCTGATATGTCCCCCGCCCTGCTTGGTCGCCAGCTGGGTTGCCTGTTCTAGGAACTGCCAAAATTTCCCTTGCTTGGAGGCAGCGATAGCTCCGGTTGCTGCCAGATCGGAATGGTATTGGGCAGCGAAAATCGAGAGGTTATTAAACTCAATCCGCAAAGTACCGTTATCAATATAAGGTTTTAACTGCTTAAATACTGTAGATTCGTATTGATAGCACAAGGGGCAGGAAAAGTCCGAAAACTGAACCATAGTTACCGGAGCTTTAGGGTTACCAATTGCCCGGGGATCCTTTGGATTCGAGCGGTAAAAGGACTTAATGAGTTTTTTACCCTGTTCGTCAGTGATTTGATTGACTCCTTGCGGAAGTTCGCTGGCATCTTGGGAAGTCGAGGCACTTGTTTTAGGGGCTGATGAGGACTCTTGCGCGGTCGTATTGTTCTTGGCGGAACCCATATAGTAGGCGATAGAAAACACCAGCACTAAGAATGCCAATGCTAATAACACTAGGAGGGCGATTAACGCTGGTTTTTTCTTTTCGCGCCCTAACTTGGGGTGTTCACTCATTTACCTGTTTCCTCTCTTCATATTTAGCCTCAAGAATACCTAGCTTAAGCTATTTTCTTATATAACGTCACGCCGTTGCAGGTAGCGGGTGGCAATCCAACCTAGGGGGGCGCGAAGCCAAAAAGTGAGGAGGCGATAAAGTAGTGCACCCGAGAGCGCAGTCGCGCCAGGAACTCCTGCCACCTGCAAACCGGCGGTTAATGCGGCTTCAACCGGCCCTAAACCACCGGGAGTGGGAATCAGTGAACCTAAAGTATTGGATACCAGGAAAGTCACGGTGATAGTCGAGATGGGAAGATGATAGCCGAAAGCAGCAACCGCGCAGTAAAAGGCACTAACTTGCAAACCGGTTTGCAGCAAAGCCCCGATCGTGGTTAGCAACATTCTCTTTGGGCTGGAAGTAATCCAGATTATGCGCGGCCACACCTGGTGAAAAGTGGGTTTAACTTTTGTCCAAATACACCCGCGAACTTTGGGAATAGCTAACCCACCCACCAATACCGCCACAATCACTACCACAGTGACCACCATCGTTGAAGAAGGCAGATTAACATTCATGGAAGTGCCGGTAAACATGACCATTATCACCAGCAGCACTACGGTACATACAAACTGGAACAGTTGCATCAAGGAAACGGTCGCTAAGGCGAGAGCATTGCTCATATTCTTCTTAGTTAAATAGCGCAGGTTCAACGCGCCAACTCCGACTCCGGCGGGTACTACTAAAGAGGTGAAGGAGCCGGCAATTTGCAGTAAAAATAGTTCGCCGTAACCGAGACGACTGGGAGTTACTGCCTGTAAAGAAAGAGTTTGTCCGCTGCTCATCGCAATAGAGAAAAATGCCCCGGCTATAATCCACCAAGTATTGGCGGCAGCGATGGTGGTATAGATTTCCTTAAAGTTCAAAGAACCTAGCACCACCAGCACCGCAACCACGCCAAGGGAGGCAAATATTAGCGAGGAATAAGAGAATCGGCGCAGTTGGGCAGGCTGAATCTCGCTGGGATTAGTCCGGGTGCTGCTCAATAGTTCTTGGCGGAGGGTAGCGAGCAGCGCAGTTTTACGTAGTTTAGCTCTAGTTGATTGCGGTAGCGCCAAGGTTTGCAAAACCGGGACCATTGCTTGAATCTGGGAAGTAGGAAGGACTGCTTTCATGGCACTAACTGCCCGATCCTTTCCCAGCCCGAGGCTGGTTATAACTAGCAGCTGTACCTGGTCAATCAGGATTGACATCCTGGAAGCCGCAACTTCTCCCTGTGACCAGTTAAGGAAATATATAGCTCCATCGGCTCCTAAACACAGATTAGAAGAATTGATATTGCGGTGGGCTAACCCACCTTGATGGGCAGATACTAGCTGTTGCCAGGCTGCTCGCAGTTGAGAATCTGAAATATCTGACTCGGTGAGGACGCTAAAAGGGGTGAGCGCAATATCGTCCTCGAAAATGTTCAGCATGGTGCTACCGCAGTGCGCCAGGCCGTGGTAAGGGCGGGTTTTGATTTGAGCGCGAGTGGTCATTGCCCCCATTAGGGCCGTGTATTCCCCGTTTTGCCGCACGGTGGCAGCTGTAGATTTGGAGAAAGAACGCAAACGTAGATTATTCCAGATTCCGGTAATCCAGGTTATAAGCCGAGAGTCTCCGTCGGTAGCAATCATGCGGTAGCGGTGAGAGGTATCAGAGATTACGCAGTAAACTCTTTCTCCAGATTCGCTAGCCTCCCCATGAGTTTTCAAATCACCGCCAGCAAAGGTGCTCAGTTCTAAAACCGGATCAAGGCAAAGCTGCTCCCTTTGCATAATGCCTGTAGGAGTTAAGAACCCTGGTTCGGTGGAGAAAGCTATATCCTCTACCTGTAATAAATCCCCCTCGGTGGGGGTGTCTAGGCGAAGAATACGGCGCGGAGTTATCCCAACTTCGGTTAATGCCCGAATCAAAGAAGGTCCAGTAGGGCGGTGATTACTAACTCCCCAGAGGTAGCGTCCTAGGCAACCGGTGAAGGTGCCCAGCAGCACCGTGATTAGTGCCGAGGGCAGAGTCATTCGTCCTTGCAGCACTGCCAAAACCAGGATTGACCAGGTTATTATCCATAAGATACGCACCAGTTGGTCGCGGCGACGTTCCCCCGCCATGCTCATCATTGCGACCACAGCGGTAGAGGGGATAGAAATCGCGACGATTGAGCCACCTACCACCCACACTTTTAAGGCGTTAGAAAACACGTAGGGGAGGGCGGAGATAAGGGCGGTGAAAGCGCTGGCTACTACCGCTCCGATAATACCGGTAAAAGCGGCCTGGAAAGTACGTAACCACTGGGCTTTAAAAGCCAGCATAATCAACAGTGCTACCGGCGTTGCCAGGATAAATAGGTTCTGCAGCATCGATAAAGGCAACAGTAAAACCTGCGCTAAGGTGGTGTTCACGAATACTTTGGTCAGGTCTTGGGCAACGGCTTGGGTGGTGGCATGGGCATAGATTGCCAGCAATACCACCATGATAATTGCTGTTAGGTACAGCCCGGCACGGGCTAGGTCGTCTACTCGTCGCAAGCGTGAGTTTTTTGTATCAACTACTCGGGTGATGTGGTGGGTCAGCGAGGCCTTGACGATCTCTCCCGAAGTGCTCATGACTTGATTGTATGCAATGAACCGGTGCATACCTAGATGTGAGCTTACCCCTAAGGCTGCGCCTGGCGTACCAGGGCGTTAAAGGACTCATTTAGAATTAAAGAAGATAAGGTTTAGCCTCAGGAGGATGCATGGTTGCGGCACTACAAACAGCGGGGATATTCGATTACCTAACTGATCCCAATCTTTTGCTAAATACTCTTTTAGCCCAGCTGGGAGGCTGGATGGTGGTGGCAGTGGCCCTCATCGTATTCATCGAATCTGGGGTGTTATTTCCGGTATTGCCTGGCGATTCCATGATTTTTGCCTTAGGGATATTGCATAACCGAATCCCTTCCGTTCCGGAATGGCTTACTTTCCTAGTGCTTTTTGTCGCGGCTATCAGCGGTAATCTCGTAGGTTATTGGTTAGGTCGAAAATATGGCAGACGCCTGTTCAAAGACGGTGCCCGCTATTTATCTACCGAAAATATGCATAAATCTGAGGATTTCTTTCGCCGCTACGGCGGGGTAGCGCTGGTTCTGGCGCGTTTCGTGCCTTTTGTGCGCACCTTTGTTCCAATTATTGCCGGGATTGGGAAACAGCATTTCCGAACCTTCCTAATCTGGAACATGATAGGCGCGGCGCTTTGGATTGGGGCTTTCATGGTGGCAGGGGTGCTTTTGGGAGATATTCCCCTGGTTGCCAATAATGTGGAGCTGATTGCGATTGCCATCGTGGCGATTTCCGTGCTGCCGATGGTGATTAGCTTTATTAAGGCTCGGGCAACTAAAAAAACAGCCGATAAATAGGGATAGAAGGCGGTTTCCGCTGTTGGGGTCTGTCCCTTAACTTTATTGATTGCGTTCGATAGCTACGACGCTGTAACCGGCTTCTTTAATGGTTTCCCGGATGCACTCATCATCAATTTCGTAATCGGTGAGGATTGTGACCTGGCTGGGTTTGTCGCTGCGTAATAGCACCGATACTCTTTTAACATTGTCCAAATTGCTAAGAGCACGAGTGACGCGTTCTACGCATTTATCGCAAGTCATTCCGGTAACTAAAATATCGATGGTGCGATCAATGGCTTTTTGTCCTGGTCGTTTAGCTGGGAAGAACCGCATAATAGCCTCTTTTTCTCTAGGTATGCTCTGCTTGAATTGTAGTGCTTTAGCGGGGCTTTGTAATGGTTTCCCGAATTAATACCCAAAATAGAATCGGTAATGAAGATAGTAATACGGGGCAGGAGATTGAGGGAATCTCCTGCCCCGTACCTAACCAGTTAGAAGCCGTTAAGGCCAGTTCCCAGTGGACTTAACCGTTCATTAGTGACCTGGTTAGGGCAATGGCGCCACCTGCGCCGATTAACCCAAGTACTGCAATCGCGGCGATTGTTCCCAGTCCACCCATGCGATTAACAACGCTGGGATTGCTGGTCGTCTTGGCGGCTGCAGGCGCGGAGGGCGCTGCCTTGGGTTGTTCTACTCCCTGAACTTGACTGGCGGTCCCGTTGCCAGTTGAGCCACTCACGCTACCAGACCCCTCTTGAGTAGGCTGCGCGGTGCTGTTCGAGGTAGTAGAAGAAGAATCCGTACTGCTTGCGTTATTTCCGGATGAAGTATTGCTGGAAGTATTCCTGGGAGCTTCCCGATAACGAATCGGACCGGGCACAGTTACCGTGCGGGTATTTTCCCGAGTCTGAATGATGGTTCGGGTAGGAGCCGGTTGAGTGCGGTTTTGAGTAGCTGCACTTTGGGCAGCGGAGCTGCTCTGAGACGGTTTAGTTTGGGTGCTCTGGGAATCGCGAGTGCTCGGTGCTTTCGGTGAAGGGGAAAGCTGGGGAGTACTCGGTTCCAGTGTCGGAGAATCGGGAACTTCCGGAGGGTTAGGATCGGATGGTTCCGTGGAGGGGTCGGTAGTAGGCGGAGGGGTGGGACGAGAATCTAGAAGTTTGAAGTCCCCAGCTTGGGGTGCGGTGAACTGGTGGAGAGTCAAGCGCGGATTGAACTCTTGTTTTACCGCTGTCGGGTCGATAACCAGCTTCTTGATTTCCACGTATTTGTCGAAAACGTTATTTTCAAGCACGGTGGAAAAGTCGTAGTCACACCCGGCGTTTACCCTTAATGCTCCGTATAGTTCGTCATCAAGTTGTACCAAAAGCCAGCCGTAAGTCTTCTTTACGTTGTCGTTAAAGTGGTAGCTTCCTGCTAAACCGAAACCGGTATTTACTACCGCTTCTCGAATAAAACGATAGTTTGCGTTCGCCGCGGCATCAAAGGTGTACATATAGCCGCCAGCGTTA
This sequence comes from Varibaculum timonense, assembly GCF_027694345.1. NCBI lineage: Bacteria > Bacillati > Actinomycetota > Actinomycetes > Actinomycetales > Actinomycetaceae > Varibaculum > Varibaculum timonense. Next base: position 42,947 of record NZ_JAQEVU010000004.1, on the reverse strand, counting down.
GGATTTTTGTAGCTACCGGCGGTAGCGAAGGGACTGTTTTCAGAGTCAGAGATGGTTAAGAACCAATCTTTCCCAGCGGGCAGCTTCTTGATGCTTACATTCTCGTGCCCAAGCTGATCAGTGCCGATGCAACCAGTCAGAAACTTTGGAGTGTTAGCTACCGAAGTGGTTACGCCGTCTTTGTTTGCCACTGGCTGCTCTTGTAGGTTGTTAGCCGCTGAGGCTGCTAAGAGACCGGCAGGAATTAGTGCCGCTGCGCACATCCCAGATACTAGGGTCTTTGCGAAGTTATTAAGTCTCATTTTTCAATCCCTCATCTGTCGCGGAGCCTTAAGTGGGAACGCTCCAATAAATGATGACAGTCCCAATCTTACCGCATGGTCACTAAAAAGCCAGCTGATAATTGTCTAATCTAGGTGAGATACGCCACATACACCTGTAACCAGGAAAAATGCTAAAAACATATCCCTAAAAATCCGACATTTTCGCAAGAAAAGCTAAATCTCGTTTACTTACCACCTGGTAAGTTTTTGTTATATTAGATGTTCCCTACCGCCAGTTCGCTAGCGTAACCAATATAATTATCGGGCCGCAGAGCCAACAGGCGTGCCTGCGCGTCCTCAGACAGACCTAAGGAAACCACAAAATCTCTCATTGTCGCTTCATCAACCCGGTTATCCCGAGTAAGTTCCTTTAACCGCTCGTAAGGGTTATCCATACCGGCAGTGCCAGCTAATCCCTCTACCCGCATTACCTGCTGCACGGCCTCGCCCAAAACTTCCCAGTTCTGATCGAGGTCACGTTTCATAACCTGGTCAGCTACGTCCAACCCGCGAAGCCCGCCCGCTAGGTTGTTTAGGGCAAGGAGAGAATGCCCAATCGCAACCCCAATATTGCGTTGAGTAGAAGAATCAGTTAAATCCCGTTGTAAACGGGAAGTAACTAACGTCGCGGACAACGTCTCTAGTAGGGCAGATGAAATCTCTAGATTAGCTTCCGCGTTCTCAAAACGAATCGGGTTTACCTTATGGGGCATAGTAGAAGAGCCGGTCGAGCCTTGCCCGGCTAGGTTCTGATGGAAGTAACCCATCGAAATATAGCTCCAACAATCGGTAGCCAAATTATGCATAATCCGATTTGCCCGACTGATATCGCTATAAAGCTCACTTTGCCAATCATGAGACTCAATCTGGGTAGTAAGTGGATTCCACTGTAGCCCCAGGTGCTCGACGAATGCCTTAGCAAGAAGCGGCCAGTTAGCAGAGGGAATCCCGACCTGATGAGCAGCCCAAGTCCCAGTAGCGCCGTTTATCTTCCCCAGATATTCCGTGTTTTCAATCCGGCGAATCTGGCGGCGCAAACGATGAGCAAAAACTGCAATCTCTTTACCTAAAGTAACCGGAGTAGCAGGCTGACCGTGAGTATGTGCCAACATGGGAACATCAGCTGCGCTGCCGGCCAGCTCGTCAAGTTGTTCTACCAGGCTAAGCAGTTGAGGAAGCCAAACATCGCTAACTGCGCCCTTAATGCAAATCCCGTAGGACAGGTTGTTAATATCTTCAGAAGTGCAAAAAATGTGCACTGCCGCTAGATAGCGAGGCAAATCGGTGTTGGCAATCTGCTCACCTGCCCGGCGCAAGCGCTCTTGCAGGAAATACTCCACCGCTTTCACATCGTGTCTAGTTTCCGCCTCAATGCGTTTAAGTTCGCTAACCTCTTCGCTGCCAAAGCTAGCAACTAGCTCTCTCAGGTAGCGTTTTTCGTCCTCGTTAAAAGGCGTAACCCCTGTCAATATCTGGTTCTCGGCTAAGAAAATCAGCCACTCGACCTCTACCAGTAGCCGAGCTCGGTTTAGAGCCGGTTCAGACAGGTAGTTGGTGAGCGCTGCCACCTGCGAGCGGTAGCGTCCATCGAGTGGACCTAGAGCAATATCGGATTTAGCGAAATCAAAACAGTTATCAAAGCGCATCTGCATATCTCCTATTATGCACGCATTCTGGCATACAATCTGGGACGAGGGCGCAAGGAGAATTAAAAAAGAGCAAACTTAGAATATGAGCCAGGTGAAATTTCGCGAGGTACTAGCTAAGCTTCCTGCCTATGTTGCCGGGAAAGGCGACGGTCATAAAACCGTGAAGCTGTCCAGTAATGAGCTGCCCTTTTTGACCGCACCGCAAATAATTCAGGCTGGGCAATGGGCTCTTAAAGATGCGAATCGCTATCCCAGTGCCACCGGAGCTGGTCTGGTAGAAAAACTCGCATCACGCTATCAGCTTCCAAACAATCAGGTGGTGGTAGGGCCTGGTTCTATCCAGGTTCTCGCGAATGCTCTAACTGCCGTGGCACAAAGCGGAAAAAACGTGGTTTACGGGTGGCGTTCCTTTGAGGCCTACCCGATTCTAGTGGGGATAACTGGAGCTTCCTCGCGGCAGATTCCCTTGACCGCTCAGGGCAGACACGACCTAGATGCGATGAAAGCAGCGGTGGACGGCGATACTGCGGCGGTTATTCTTTGTAGCCCCAATAACCCAACGGGAACTTCCCTGACCGAAAAAGAAGTCCGGGATTTTCTAGCCGAGATTCCCCCATCGGTGCTGGTGGTATTAGATGAGGCCTATTTTGAGTTCGATACCTTAAAAGGTCACGTTGATGGGGCTCGACTGCTCGCTGAGTTTTCTAATCTGTTAGTGCTGCGCACCTTTTCTAAAGCCTACGGCCTGGCCGGTCTGCGTTGCGGTTATGGTTTAGCCAGTCAGGAAATAGCTCAGGCAATCCAAAAAGTTTCCACTCCGTTTGCTTTGAGCGCGGTAGCTGAGGCCTGTGCAGTGGCGGCGCTTGCGGGCGAAGAAAAGATGCACTGCCAGGTACAAGAGATAATTCAAGAACGTGAGCGGTTAATTAGCCGCCTGCGCGAGACGGGATGGAATATCCAAGATTCGGGTGGGAACTTTATTTGGTTTCCCGGCAAGGTGAGTAAGCAGATACTTGCGGTTGCCTTAGCGCAGGGGATACAAACGCGCGGCTTTCCCGAGGGCGTGCGGGTTACCATTGGTTCGCGACAGGAAAATAATCAATTCTTGGCGGCAATCAGTCAGGTCGAACCAGGTTAGTAGCAGAGGTATTTAGCTGCGGTATCGAGGCTGGTAGCCGCGTAGTTATAAACTCTGATTTATCTGCTGTGTTCGCGTGGCTCATTAAGAGAGTTGCCGGTGTACGGCGTTAATGTTCTCGCCAGAGGGGGTTAGTCGCGAGCAAGCAGATGGCGGTAATCCCAAAATAAATCACGCCGCCAGTCGGCAACCGCCGGGTTTACCGCTATCACATGAGGGAAGTCTTGCTGAAGTTTTTCACTAAGTTCAGGAGGGATTTCATGGGGCATGGCTAAGGAATCAACCAGGAAAAGTACCGGCCAAGTACCCGGCTTGAAACCGTAAAAATTGGCGCTTAAGGCAAGGAATCCCAGTCCCTTAGGTAGGGGCAACGCAGAGTTAATACTTTCAAGAAGTTTTTGGTGCGAGGGCGAGCAGGTGGTTACTTCCAAAGATTCTGAAGCGATTGCCGTTAAAGCGTCCTCAGTGGGAATCCCTGCTACCAGTTCATTTAAGCGTGAAATGTTGTGTGCTTCTAGGGTAATTTCATGTTTTCCGCCAGGATTTAATCGCGCGCCCAAATGATTTAACCCTTTTTGAGACAGGTCTTTTAGATGCTCACTTATTAGAGCGCCGATAGCTTTTTTAGTTCCGGTGGCTCGTAGCTGAGTCGAGTACACCAGTAAAAACTGAGAATCGTTTTCTACGATAGTTTGCCCACTGCTATAGACCGGGTAGGTGGCGAGGGCGCGCAGTAGCGGTTCGAGGCGACCGGTAGCTATCGTCATGTAAATGGCTTCATCAAGGGGCTGGTCTTTTTCGTGTTTTAAACGGTAATCGCGCCAGCGTGAACGTAAAAATCTGTTCATTTAAGGATGTAGACGCGAGTAAATAACTAATCCGACTCCAAAGAACCCGGCGGAACCTAAACCTAGGACAAAGACCGCTAGAGATGAGCTGCTAATCCACTGTTTAACAGCGGCATCGGTAGAACCGCTGGCAGCATGGAATTTCGGAGGATTAATTAAGCTGGAGATGCTGCTATTGTTATCAGCGCTAGAAGCATCGGGAGCTTGGGAGTCGGTAGCTTCCTGTGAATTTGAGGTGCTAGAAGAACCGGAGCCCGAGGGCGCATAACCAGGGGAAAGCGGGAAACCTTTGGAATGGTTCGGGACGCTGGCCCCTAAACGGGATTGCGGATAAAGCGCGGCGATTAAATCTGTTCCCGTGGATTGTCTGCCGTTTTGACCCTGTAATCTAGCGGAGCTAGCAGAAGTAGAGGAGGCAAGATTCCTGTTACCGGAGTTCTGTCCGGATTGGGAAGGCAATCCGCCCTCACCGGGATTGCGAGGTGCAGTGGGGTGAGAGTCTGTGCCCGGATTTGTTGAGCCCCCTGGATTACTTGAAGGATGTTGCGGAGAGGTGGGTTCGCTTGAGGGAGCCGGGGAATCAGTTCCGGGACTGGGATTGCTGGGGTCTCGGGTGCCTGTGGGATTATCGGGGTTACCCGGAGTTGCCGGCTTGTCAGTAGAACCAGTGGAAGGCTTCGTGGAGGGGTCGGTCGAGGGGTCTGTACTGGGGTCAGTAGAAGGCTCGGTGGAAGGGTCGGTAGTGGGATCAGTAGTAGGACGAACTGCGTCCTCTATCTGGGAAGGTATTACCGCTTCTTTTCCAACGATAAAAGTGTAATCAAGGTAGGAGACGTACTGATTAGATGGCATATATTTATTCGTAGTCGTTGCCTTGATGCTTAGGGTGTAAAAGCCGGGCTCGGAGAAACTAAAAGACTGTGAGTATTCCTCTTGGCTTTTAATAGCAGGAAAAGCGTAAGGAGTTGCAAGCGTTCCAGCTTCAATATCTTTACTTTGAATACTTAGTGAAGCTGTGTTCGTGTAAAAACTAGCTTTGGTGACTTCGAAAGTAGTCGTGTAAGTCTTGCGTATTTTACTTGTTTTCCAAAGTAGGGTTGAGGCTTGCGGGTCAGACTTAAACAGAGCCCCATAGAAAATTTCGGCATTAATCGGGGTTGCTTGCTGTTTTGACTTTACACGTACGCAAGCAGCAAGTTTATCTTTAGATTGAACTTTACTGGGATCGATAAATATCCCGGTATCGTTAAACTTCGTGGATTGCGCCATCCCCAGGTAAGTCGATTTCTTTTCAGTAGAATACCCCAGATAGATAGGGGTGTTACCGAGTGAATGATTCTCTAATTGATCACCATTTGGGCAATGCTGTTTAGCCCAGTCATCCAAGTTCGTAGCTTGTTTAGCAGATGATGAAGTGGTGGGAGTTGGGCTAGTGGTCGCCTGGGCGAGGGAAGCAGAATAAAAGCCAACGCATAGCGGCGCTGCCGCCACGAACGCTGTGGCAGCAAAACTGCTGACTTTACGCAGAAGGCTCATAGTTAATCGGAACTTTCCTACCCAACCGATATTTACACTCTTAGTATAGCACAAGATTAAAGATTAGCGATAGAAATTTAATGGAGTTTAGGGATTATTTAATTTCACCCTGCGATAATGGTGTCTCGATTAAAAACTGCCCATAAAAAAGTCTTAACCTAACGGTCATCATCTTCAGCATCGCGGGCGGCTTCCATAGCAGACGGTAACGCCGATAAAATCCGTCCAACTGCCCGATCATCGTGAGCGGCCGAAACAAACCAGGCTTCAAAACCAGAAGGCGGTAACGCGATATTTTGTTCTTCCATAGCGTGGAAGAAAGCGCGGTAACGGAAAGTCTCTTGCGCGTTAGCCTGTTCGAAATTGTGTACTCCGTGTTCTGCGGGTTGTTGCCCAAAAAATACCGAGAACAACGAGCCAGCACGGTTCACTTTTAGCGCCACCTCTGCCTGCTCAGCTTCTTGTTCAATGGCACGCGAAATCACATCTGCTACAGCCGCAGTGCGCGCATATACGGCGTGGTCGGCGAGCTCCAGAGTTTTTAATCCAGCTGCGGTTGCCAAAGGATTACCCGAAAGGGTACCCGCCTGATAAACCGGTCCCAGCGGAGAAAGGTGTTCCATAATTTCACGCGATCCGCCTAAAGCTGCCAGCGGCATCCCTCCCCCAATCACCTTGCCGAAAGTGAAAATATCAGGAATAAAATCTAAGTTTTTAAGTTGTTGGATATGCCAAGCTGCGCGTGCGTCCTCATCGGAAAAATCAGGAAGCTTAGCTGGTAAATCAACCCAATAATCATTTTGCAATCCCCAATATCCGCTAGGTCCAACCCGAAAACCGGTGAGAACCTCATCGGTAATCATTAACGCACCATATTTTCTGGTGAGGGCGCGAATGTGCTGGTTAAATCCGGGTAGTGGGGGTACTACCCCCATATTGGCGGGGGAAGACTCACAGATAACTGCCGCGATTTGTTCGCCCTTAAGCTCGAAAGTCTCGGTGAGGGCATCAAAATCGTTATATGGCACAACTATAGTTTCGCTAGCTACCGCGGCGGTTACTCCCGCCGAGCCGGGAAGCCCTTGGGTTGCAACCCCCGAACCGGCAGCCGCAAGTAGACCATCGGAGTGACCGTGATAGCAACCCGCGAACTTTACAATCAGGTCGCGTCCGGTAACTCCCCGCGCCAAGCGAATCGCGGTCATAGTGGCTTCCGTACCGGTAGAAACCATTCTTACCTGCTCGCAAGAGGGCATCCGGGCAGTGATAGCTTGCGCTAGTTTTGTTTCCGCAACCGTAGGGGCTCCAAAAGATAAACCTTTAACGGCACAATCTTGAACTGCCTGTACCACCTGGGGACAAGAATGCCCCAGCAGAGCCGGCCCCCAAGAGCACACCAAATCCACAAAAGTATTGCCCTCTTCATCGCGCACATACGGGCCAAAGGCTTCTTTAATGAAATGGGGAGTTCCTCCCACGGATCCGTAGGCGCGAACGGGAGAGTTTACCCCGCCGGGAATCATCTCGCGTGCCTGGGCAAATAGTTCTTTATCGGATTGGTTTGCTTGCTTACTCATGCGCCTATTATCGCTCACAAGTCCCCAAAGGGTGATAATCACCGGCTGTGCTTAAACAATTATTTGAACTTCGCTTAAATATCTAAATCCCTGGCATCGTGGTTTTAACCGCAGACCGATAGCGGTCTGGGGAGGAAGAAAGGGGAGAAATGAAAGATTTAGCGTTGCGCATATTGGCTTGGGCGCAAACTCGGCAAGCGGTGGAGCGACTGCGAAACGAAGAGGACGGAATGACTACCGCAGAATATGCAATCGGAACCTTAGCTGCGGCCGCTTTTGCCGCTTTATTAATGGCTGTAATTAAGGGAGGGGGGATAAAAAGCGCTTTAACTGCGATTATTAAACAGGCGCTCTCGATTTAAAGTGAATAAATTAGTTCAGAAGCATCTGTGGTCGGCGCAGCAAAAGCAGTGGCTGCGCCGACTATGGCAACTTTGCCTAGCTAGTGAGGGTGGCTATGCCACGGTAGAGACTGCACTTACGCTTCCCGCACTGCTGGCGGTGGTGGCTCTCGCCTTAGGGGTATCAGCCGCTGGAGCAGCGAAAGTACAGGCGTGTGACGTGGCGCGCGTGGCAGCGCGCGCCGAAAGTATCGGCACGCCTTATAGGGCGGGAAATACGGTGTCAGTAACCGTGGATAGTTCCGACAAATGGGTAAAGGTTACTGCCCGGAAACATTTAGTTGGACAGGCAAAACTATTACCGGCACTAACTTGTAGTGCCAGCGCTCTTAAAGAACCAGAACTTGCTATGGGGATTGAACGGTGAAAAAGACTCCGAGTAACTCTAGAGCTCTAGAGGAAGGTTCCGCCACCATTTGGGCAGTGGGATTTATATGTTTACTGGTGGCATTAGTGGCAGGAATCGCGGTATTGAATGGAGCATTGGCAGCGAAAGCCCGTGCCCAAACAGGTGCCGATTTTGCGGCTTTAGCTGCCGCCAGCGCCCACTTTTATGGCAGTGAAACCTCCCCTTGCGTCCTAGCTGAACAAGTTGCACATCAAAATCAAGTTGCTTTAGATTCCTGTGAACTGGGCGAAAAGGACGTGCGAGTACAGGTGAGCGTTAGCGCCCTTTCCAACTGGCAGGTCTCGGCACATTCTAGAGCCGGTCCGGTGAAATATAACTGGCATTAGCCACTAACGGCGCATACCTTGTAAATGCGGACAGTAATAGCGGTTATAAGTCGTTATTTAGCGGGCGGCAAGCAGGGGATTGGCGGGAAATAGCCCTAAATCAGGGCGCAGCTAGATGAGATTTCTAGGCAGCAAAAGGTTGTGACCCCAGAAAAACTCTCCTGGTTAGCTGATGGTTTCATAAAAGCTCTCGCGCAGGTACTCCAGAAGGTCGCGAGCCCCTGATTTAGAAAGCATTTCGTTGCCATTGCCGCATTTAGGCGAATGAATACACCGAGGACACCCCTGGGTGCAGGAACACTGCGCGACCTGTTGATAGGTTAAATCCAGCCAGGAGGATAACTGATGAAACCCGTGGCGCGAAAAACCAGCTCCCCCCAAAGTGCCATCATAGATAAACACTGTTGGCAGGCCTGTCTGTAGGTGTTGCGTCAGTGAAAGTCCCCCCAAATCCCAACGGTCACAGGTCGCGACCAGGGGAAGCATTCCAATCAGGGCGTGTTCACCGGCATGTAAAGCCCCTGCCAACAATTGCTGATCATCAAAATGTAAGTGCTTAATAACCTCTTCATTCAAGGTGAAATAAGTGCCGGTAGTTTGAAACGCCCGGGTAGGGCAGTCCAATTGGAAAGTCGCCTGATATACGTGCCGGGGCAGACGCAGCAAATCAAAAGAGGTAACTGTGGTTTGAACCTCTATACGTCCATAATGCCAGCTGATACCCGCAGGAACACTAAGCGGATCTGCTTGCTCAGAAAGTATTGAAATGCTGGTGTCAGTATTTGGGCGAGTTCGCAGATTCTTTGGCCCCGCAACTACCTCCGCTACGTCCTCTTCACGCCGTAAAACCTGCCAAACACGCCCTTGATGCACATAAATAGCGTCCGGATGTAAGACGCTATCTGCGCGTTTGCTATCAACCGTGCCCAGTACTTGCGCGCTCTGGGACTCAATAATCTGAACCTGTCCACTCTCGCCGCGGATTCTAACTTTTTCCCAAGGGGAAAACGGCTTGGTGATGTCAAAACAAAGTCCCCCGGGTCTAGCTATCAGTAATCCTTGTTCAAGTAGTTCCTTGGTCACCTGTTCGCTTGCTTGCCCAAATAGGTCAGCATCTTTACTGGTTAAAGGGCTCTCGGCGGCTGCGCATAAAAGCTGAGGAGCCAGTACAAACGGATTTTCGGTATCGAAAACTATAGTTTCTACCGGGCGGAAAATCTCTTCTGGATGGTGAGCCAAAAAGTCATCAAGGGGATTATCTGAAACCACAAAAATACCGATACCATCTTTACCAGCCCGCCCAGCTCTGCCTATTTGCTGAAAGAAACTGGCGCGCGTGCCCGGCCATGAGCAGGTAACAGTGCAGTCAAGACCGGAAATATCAATCCCCAGCTCCAAGGCAGATGTTGCCGACAATCCTTGCAGCTTCCCGCTGCGTAAATCCTTTTCTAGCTGGCGGCGCTCTTCAGGTAAATAGCCGCCACGATAGGCAGCAACTTTCGGCATCAAAAGAGGGTTACGGGTACTTAAATGGTCGCGCGCAAGTTGAGCTATAGTTTCCACCCCCTGCCGAGATGGCGCAAAAGTGATTACTCGCCCTCCGCAATTTACTAGCTCCGCCATTAGGCGAGCACTCTCCCAGATAGCAGGAAAACGTGGCTGATTTTCCTCATCTTCTACGGGGATTTTCCCTGGCTGCCACACCAATACCGTCCGGCTTCCCGAGCCGGAAGTGTCGCGGTCAATGACCCGCAGGGTACGCCCTCCTCCTAAAAGATTACGTCCGTGAACTGCCGGATTGGCGGTAGTTGCCGATAGCAGCGCAAAAGTTGGCTGCGCATGATACAGGCGGGCGAGGCGGCGCAAGCGCCGCAAAATCAAGGCTACGTTAGCGCCTAATACGCCCCGATAATAGTGAGCCTCATCAATAATCACCAGGGACAGACCGCGCAGGAACGGTCGCCAAAGCTGGTGTGAGCGCAAAATAGCAAAATGTAAATAATCGGGGTTAGTGAGCACAATATCGGCGTGAGTGCGTGCCCACTTTTTCACCGGGGAAGAAGAATCGCCATCTACTGGCGCAATCTGCAAATCTAGATTTGCTTGCCCATTCCACTGGGTTAAAGTAGTTGCCTGGTCGCGGGCAAGTGCCTTGGTGGGCGCAATATAAAGAGCCGTAGACGAGACGTTATCGAGACAACTGTCGCCTGGGTTAGCGCCTTCGCGCCGCGCCAAGAACGCCAGCCAGGCGGCTAAAGATTTGCCCGATCCTGTTCCGGTAGTAAGGATTACGTCCCCACCCTCATGTAGAGTGTTTGCGCAGGTTGCCTGATGTTCCCATAGTTTTTCTATCCTATTTTGAACAAAACTATGGTGCAGGTTTTCGCTAACCCAAGGTGGCCAAGGAGCAAAACTGGCTCTTTGAGCGGGCAGGGTCTTTTCATGCAGTAACTGTTCAACGTTTAAGGAACGCAAGTGCGCTAACAAATCCGAGATAGCCACCAGCGCCTCCTTTTACTGCAAGATAGTTGGATAACATTCGTTGGTAGGTACTTGCTGATTGTAGAAATCTAGCAGGTGACAAAATAAGGTTAAACCATGAATAGCAGGTCGGAAAGTAATCTAACGCCAGGTTATGTGCGTCGTTTTTCAGCATCCTGTGCCGCCGCAATGTTGTTAGTGCTCTGTTATTTCATATTTGTTTGCACTCGCACCGGTCAGGTAGTGGACACTTTGACGATGTTTACCCTCTCCGATTTGAACGCTTCTTTCGCTTCCTGGGATCAGGTGTTACTGCGGGAGTGGTACTGGTTTATTTTGGCGCCTTTAATCGCGGCTGCGGTAATAGTAGCACTGTTCAGGCGGCGTTTCGCGTTAGGGGTACGAATGTTGATAATGGTGGTGGCGGCGACAGTTACTACCCAGGTGCTTAAACATATGCTGCTTTCTCGTCCGGCGCTAGGGGTCACCTACTATATGACTAACTCTTTCCCCTCTGGTCACACTACGGCGGCGGGGGCTGCTGCCGTAGCTTTGGTAATGGTTTCGGCTTCTAAGTGGCGCGAGCTGGCTACCTACCTGTCGGCGCTAGTGTTGTTCCTGGTGGCGCTGGCGGTGATTGTGGCGCGTTGGCATCGCCCCTCGGATGTTTTCGCCGCAATTTGTGTGGTTACAGTTTTTGCGCTCCTACTTTCACCGCTTGAGCTTGGTGATGAACGTGGTCAGCGGGCATTGGGGCGAGGACGAATCTTGACTGTGCTGGCAGCGGTAGTAGCTCTGCTGGGGGTAGTAATAGTCAGCCACTGTTATTTCAGGCTTACCTCGGGGCAAGGCTACTTCACGGCGGGTACGGTTACCAGCGATTTGAGTCGCCTGGCTGCCTCGCGCCACCCGCTCGCTCTCGCCCTGAGTGCAGGAACGGTGCTCGCCCTGCTGGGAGTCTGCTGGATTTTTGTTTTTGAAGTGGCGAGGGCGGGGTTGCGACCTGTGAAAAACCCCTCCTCTACCGCCTAGGGCTTTATACCTAAACCGTTTGTGCAGGTAGATGAAAGTCGTATTCTAAAATGCTGCCTTCATTTGCGTCGTAGCCTGGGAATATGAGAGAAATCTTGAAACCACAATATCTAGTGGTTAGCATTTAGGAAACCTACTATATCTCGTGTGTCGCTGCTTCCCTCGCTCTGATTGCACCTATAGTCGGTAACAGTGGCTAAAAAGCCCCAGAGCTGAAGGAAAAAAGAAGGAAAAAATGGCACCCCAAACTCAAGATAAAAACTTGGTTAATCCTGCTCAAACCGTTAATGAGTATCTATCCAAAGCTGATTGGCGGGTAAACGCAAACGCAAATCAGGGATACTCCCTAGGGGGAATGATTCTCAACTCTGCGGGAAAAATTATCGCTAACTACTGGTTAAACGAGATTTATACACCCGAAATTGGAAAGGCGCACCGCGAGGGCGACTACCATATCCACGACCTAGATATGTTTGCCGGGTACTGTGCCGGTTGGTCTCTAAAGCAGCTATTACAGCAAGGTTTTAACGGGGTTCCAGGAGCAATTGCCTCGAATCCTCCCACCCATTTTTCCTCCGCCTGCGGGCAAATCGTAAACTTCCTGGGAACTTTGCAAAACGAGTGGGCTGGCGCCCAGGCATTCTCTAGCTTCGACACCTATATGGCTCCATTTATCCGCAAAGATAACCTGGATTACCAGCAGGTTCGCCAATGTATGCAAGAACTGATTTACAACCTGAACGTGCCTAGCCGCTGGGGCAGCCAATGTCCTTTCACTAACCTCACTTTTGATTGGACTTGCCCCGATGACCTCGCAGATGAAAACCCCCTGATTGGTGAGGAATTAATGGATTTCACTTATGGGGATTTGCAAGCAGAAATGGACATGATTAACCGGGCATTTATCGAGGTAATGACCGGCGGGGACGCTGATGGACGGGTGTTCACTTTCCCTATTCCCACCTATAACATCACCCCCGATTTTGATTGGGATTCCCCCAACACCGAGCGCCTGTTCGCCATGACCGCTAAATACGGTTTGCCCTACTTCCAGAACTTCCTGAACTCTGACCTGGATCCCCATATGATTCGCTCCATGTGCTGCCGTTTGCAGCTAGACCTGCGCGAACTCTTAAAACGAGGCAATGGGTTGTTCGGTTCAGCAGAACAAACCGGCTCCTTGGGGGTTGTGACCATCAATATGGCGCGCCTCGGCTACCTCTATAAGGGGGATTTAAGCGGGCTTACCAAACGCCTAGATTATCTAATCGACCTGGCCAGCCAATCTTTAGAGAAGAAACGGGAAGTTATTTCCTGGCATATGGATTCCGGTCTTTTCCCCTATACTCGCCGTTACCTGGGCACTCTTGACAACCATTTCTCCACTATTGGGGTAAACGGAATGAACGAGATGGTGCGTAACTTTACCGATGACGCGGAAGATATTACCGGCGAGGCGGGACATAAACTCTGCGCTGAACTGCTAGATCATATTAGAGGTCGGATGGTGCAGCTGCAAGAAGAAACCGGGCATCTTTATAACCTGGAGGCTACCCCAGCCGAGGGCACTACTTACCGGTTTGCGAAAGAGGACGCCAAACGCTTTCCCGGGATTATCCAGGCAGGAACGGCGGAGGCCCCCTACTACACCAACTCTTCGCAGCTGCCGGTAGGTTATACCGATGATCCTTTCCAGGCTTTGGAAGAACAGGTAGAGCTACAAGGTAAATACACTGGGGGAACCGTGTTGCATCTGTATATGGGGGAGGCAGTAAATTCGGCTGAATCCTGTAAGAACCTGGTGCGCAGGGCGCTCGCGAACTTTAAGCTGCCCTATATTACGGTTACTCCCACTTTCTCGATTTGCCCAGTTCATGGGTATTTGTCGGGTGAACATTTCGACTGCCCGAAATGTGCCGCCGAAGGCAACCACGAGCAGCCCTGTGAAGTGTGGACTCGGGTTATGGGATATTTCCGCCCGGTGACTTCCTTCAACAAGGGCAAGAAGAGCGAATATGCAGAGCGCACGACTTTCTCGCAAGAGTTAGCCGGTGTCTGATTTTTCGCTGCCCTCCCAACCTAGTTTGTTAGGGCGAGCCCGCCAGTTAAATATCGCGGGGCTAGTGTCATTTTCTACTGTGGACTGGCCGGGAAAGATTGTGGCGAGCGTGTTTTGCCAGGGGTGTCCTTGGCGCTGTGTCTACTGTCAAAACTGCGAAATCTTAGATTTTTTAGTACCCGGCGCAGTCCCGTTTGCAGAGCTAGAGGAGTTACTAGGGCGCAGACAAGGTCTCCTGGATGGGGTAGTGTTTTCCGGCGGGGAAGCGCTAGCGCAGGCGGCGATAATCCCGGCAGCGCGCTGGGTGAAATCGCAAGGTTTCCAGGTGGGGCTGCACGCGGCGGGGGCTTATCCGACGCGCCTGCAAGAAATGTTGGCGGCAGGTTTGCTCGATTGGGTGGGGCTAGATATTAAAGCCTTACCCGCCGATTACCGGCAAGTAACTGGGGTAGCCGGCGCGCATAAGGCTTTCACCTGCCTAGATGCCGTGTTGTCCAGGGGTATCGACTACGAGGTACGCCTAACTGTTTACCCAGGTCACCCCGGAAAAGTGGTGGATTTGGCGCGAGATTTGGCGGCGCGAGGGGTAAAAAACTTTGCTTTACAGCAGGCGCGCGAGTTGGGAGCCTCTCCAGATTTTCAGGCGCAAGCTCAAGGTTGGGATAGCCAAGTAAAAACCTGGGCTAAGGAAATCGAAGATTTGGGATTTGAAAAGTTTTCTTTCCGTCCCGCTTAGGTGGGAAAGAGATTAAAACTCGTCCGTCGTGCCCGCTGCGTTCGGGGCGGAAAGCTGCACGCCCTATTCGCAACCTTAAACACTATTCCCTTAACTTGTTGCGGCTTTCTATTTGTACTGCTTTCGGGTTTAACTGATTTATTAGGTAAGCGCTGTACGCCGCCATTAAATGCTAGTTAGAATAGGAGCAGTGTTTTCCCAACCTAAAGGTAAGCCATGACTGATAGTGATGATTTAAAGAAATTGCGCGAACGCGCATTAGCGCCCGAAACCGACGCAAATCAACTATTCGAGATATCTGCGCAACATCCCGAGGTTTATGCAGAGGTCGCGGCGAACCCGAACGCCTATCCAGACTTGCTCAATTGGTTAGAAAACGTGGGCGATGACCAGGTGAAAGCCGTAGTACAGGCGCGCCGTAACGGTCTATCGGGTTTAGAAGCCTTAGGGCAGGCAGGGCGTACCCCGGCATCTCCAGGTGCGTTTGAACCGGAAAGCTCACCAGATAGTGGACCAGAGCGGTCTAATCAGACGGGCTTATCTCATAGCGCTTTTGCTCCCCAGGAGGAAGCGGATGAGATAGACAACGCCCAAGAGGACGCGAACGATTCCCCGCAGCCAAACGAGGAACAAACCCCGGAAAACCCGGTAGTAGAACCGGAAGCCCTCACCGATATCGCAGCTGGTAGCAAAGAATCTACTGAAGGAAACGGTCTTGGTCAGGAGAGTGCAAACCAATTTGAGCTGGGAACCGAGACCCAATTAGCTGACGTAGATGCAACTCGGTTGGGAAGTCTGCCCCCTAGCGATTTTACGGTAGCTGCGTCCTCATATGACGAGTCTGCAACGCGCATGGTTCCCCCAGTGATGCCACCAGAGGCTTATTCTGCGCCAGGCTATTCCCCCAGACCTCGACAATCAATCATGACTACACCTGCGCCCAGCTATTCGCCCTATCCCGTTTATCCTGACCCGGCAGCGCAGAGCTATCCCCAGAGCGCTCCTATACAGCAGAAACCTAAGCGCAGTTGGGGGATAATTATTTTGACAGTGCTGCTGGTTTTCGCCTTGATTGGCTTAGCGATTGTGGGTACCTGGATTATTTCCTCAAAAGGACAGAGCGAAGGGCAGGCTGCTAGCGGTCAGTCTGAGAGTGAAACTACCCGTACCTCCACGGTGGTAGAAACCACGGTGACCAGCACTGAAAATCCCACACCAGCAGCTAGACCGATACCCTCCGATGCGGTTTACGAAAGTCATGGTTTCTTCACCCCCACCAAAAATATTGCTTGCCTGATGAATGGAGATTCAGTGTATTGCCAGATTGGTGAACGGCAGTGGGAAAAAGGCTGTAATGACATCTGGGCAATTGAGCTAAACATTAGCGGAGTAAATCAACATTGCGATCCTGGTAACGGAACCGATCCGCAAGTAGAAGCCAGTTATGGCACCATCTATTACAATGGCGACTACGCCTGTGAAGTCGGTCAATACACTGGCGTGGACTGTTGGAACTCAAAGACTGGTCGGGGTTTCACTATGCGTCAAGCCGAGCGCACTACCTACTAAGTTGGCTGGGGGCGCAAAGGAGGCGCTGAGGCGTCGCTGCGCCCCAACCACGGTAGACGGGCAATTCTGACTAATGCTGACGGGATAGTATCTACTGTTCCTTTACGGTTTTAGCTGCGGATTTCTTGACGGTAGCCCGTTTCGCGGTAGTTTTCTTGGTTGCAGTTTTCTTCGCCGGTTTCTTGGCGGTGGCTTTCTTTGTGGTGGTCTTTTTGGTGGTTTTGCGAGTCCCGCGTTTTTTAGCCGGTCCTTTCGCCCGCTTATCAGCTAGCAAGGTATAGGCTTGTTCAGCGTCAATATCTTCAATGGTGTTCGAGCGCGGAACCGTCACATTGGTAGTGCCGTCCGTAATATAGGGACCAAAACGCCCGTCCTTAATCACTACCGGTTTGCCGGAGACCGGATCGGTTCCTAGTTCCTTTAACGGCGGCTTTGCGGTGCGACCGCGTCGGGTCTTTGGTTGAGCGTAAATCTCTAAGGCTTGCTCGAGCGTGATTGAGAAAATCTGGTCTTCGGTTTCTAGCGAGCGCGAATCCGTCCCTTTCTTCAAATATGGGCCATACCTGCCGTTTTGCGCAGTAATTTCGGTTTCGCTTTCGGGATCTTTGCCCACGATTCGCGGCAACGAAAGTAATTTCAAGGCATCATCTAGACCGACGCTCTCAATTGACATGGTTTTAAATAGGGAGGCGGTACGAGGTTTAGCACTCTTGGGGGCGTCCTCGGGTAATACCTCGGTAAAGTAGGGGCCGTAGCGCCCGTTCTTTACTAAAATCAAGTTCCCATTTTCGGGATCTTTACCCAGTTCCCGACCGGTATCTGCCGAAATCGTAAACAGTTCTGAAACTTTTTCGGCATTTAACTCGTCGGGGGCTAAATCCTCGGGGACTGAGGCGCGCTTGCCTTCTGCGTCCTCTAAATAGGGACCGTATCGTCCTACCCGCACGTTTATCCCTTTAAGTACCTGAATAGAGTTCAGGTCGCGGGCATCAATGTCCCCTAGACCTTCGACCGTATCTTTAAGACCACGTGCCCAAAATTCTCCGGAAGCGCCACCTCCAAAATAAAAGTGTGCCAATAGTTCTTTTCCGTCCCGTTCGCCGGCGGCTATCTGATCCAGGTAGCCCTCCATGGTGGCGGTGAAATCGTAGTCTACGAGGGAAGCGAGATTTTCTTCCAGGAGACGCACTACCGCGAATGCTTGCCAAGAGGGAATCAGGGCTTGCCCGGCGCGGCGCACATACCCGCGTTCAATAATTACCCCGATAGTCGAGGCATAGGTGGAGGGTCGCCCTACTCCGTTTTCTTCTAAGGTTTTCACCAAGGATGCTTCGGTGTACCGCGGAGGCGGGCTGGTCACATGCGCTGCTTTTTCCCTGTCTACCTCGGTAAACGCTAGTTCTTGTCCCTCGCTTAGTTTGGGCAGAGCCGTGGAAGTGTCGCTGCTAGCGTAGCGGGATTTGTCTTTACCTTCTTCATAGGCGGCCAGGAAACCCCGGAAAGTAATCACGGTTCCCGAGGCGGTAAACACCAGTTCGTGAGGGGTGTTATCTAAATTAATATGGGCGCTTACCCTAACTGTATCGGTAGTCCCGCTCGCATCATTCATTTGCGAGGCTAAGGTGCGTTTCCAAATCAGTTCGTAGAGGGCGGCTTGCTGGTCACTGAGCAAGGAACGCACCTGTTCAGGGGTGCGGAAGTTATCTCCAGCGGGGCGAATCGCTTCATGGGCTTCTTGCGCCCCTTTGGCTTTTTTCGCATAAAAACGGGGTTTTTCGGGGATAGCGTCAGCGCCATAGAGGTTCTTTGCCTGACGGCGAGCAGCCGAGATTGCCTGGCTTGAAAGCGCCGTCGAGTCGGTACGCATATAGGTGATAAAACCGTTTTCGTAAAGATATTGCGCAACCGCCATGGTTTGCCGCGACGACATCCTTAGTTTTCGTCCGGCTTCTTGTTGGAGGGTAGAGGTAGTAAAGGGGGGTGCGGGACGTCGCGTATAGGGCTTTGATTCGATAGAAGTTACCTGGCAGGTGGGTTTTTGTTCTAAAGCCGCACAGAGTTTTTCCCACAGTGCCTGGTCCATCACCGTGGCTTGGCGTTTTAATTGTCCGTGGTCATCAAAGTCGCGTCCTAGTGCGAAGCGTACCCCATCCATTTCGAGGGCGCGGGCAGAAAAATCTTCCCCATTGGCGCTAAAAGTGGCGGTTAAATCGTAATAGTTGGCGGGTATAAAGGCGATGCGTTCGCGTTCGCGTTGTACTACCAGGCGGGTTGCTACCGACTGTACCCTGCCAGCGGATAGGTGGCGGGCAACTTTTCTCCATAGAATTGGGGATACTTCGTAGCCATATAGACGGTCTAGAATCCGGCGAGTTTCCTGAGCGGATACTAAATCGGTGTCAATATCGCGGGTGTTTTCGAGGGCGCGTTCAATAGCTTCTTGGGTAATCTCATGGAAAACCATTCTTTTTACTGGAATCTTGGGTTTAAGTACTTCCAGCAGATGCCAGGCAATCGCTTCTCCTTCGCGGTCTTCATCGGTTGCGAGGTAGAGTTCTTCAGCTTTCGCTAAATCTTTACGTAGGGTGGCTACCGTTTTCTTTTTGTCAGGATTAACCACATAGTAGGGCTGGAAGTTGTCATCTACATCAACCGCGAACTTCTTGTAACCGGTTTGTTTGAGTTTGTCTGGTAGGGCAGACGGTTGTGGCAAGTCCCTAATATGCCCCACTGAGGCTTCTACCTGGTAGTCAGCACCTAGGTATCCGCTAATAGTACGAGCTTTAGCTGGAGATTCTACGATTACCAGTTTTTTAGCGCTCAAAGCTGCCACTTCCTTTTGGTTAATAACTCACCTTTATACCTTATATATACATTGCTTATGCCGAGGGGAAGCAAATGGTGTTTATGAGCGTGTCCATTTCTGGTAGCTAGTTTCGAGGTAAACATCATTTAACCAGCTAAGTTAGCGCCTTGTTAGCTCGTAGATGGAAAGAATTTCATAAAAGGAGCGAAAGATGAAAATAACTAAATGTTGTGAGGGCTTAACTGGTTAAGCCGTTTAGGTGAGTATGTACTCATGTGAGGAAGTTGTAGGGGTGGGACGACTGAGTTTCATTTAATTTAAGATGAGAGAATTGAAGATTACCGCTTATTTACGCAGGTGGCTACGTTTTTAGCATTAAAATCTTCATTAAACTATTCAAATGGTTAAAATTCGATATGACGGACTTCACAATATATCCCCAGGGTGCTGAAAAACCTGAAATTATCTGAAAACATTCTAATATTGCAGGTAAAACCTACTTTATGGTTGGTAAGTTTTCGCAAATAGTCCCTACCGGGTGTAAAACTTTCATTTTCAAACATTTTCGCTTTAAAGCATGTGCGTTTTCATGGATAATAGTTAATGAACGAAGCAAAGGAAGCGACGTTCACGGGAATCAAAGGATTTGATTTCCAAACCAGGAAAACGCAGAGAATGGATCTACGATGAAAACGTGGAAAGAGCACGCCAAGACTTTGGCCGTTGGTGTTCTAGTCGCCGGAGTAGTTGCCGCCGGGGTAAACCTAGCTGACGCAGCTACCTTTTTCACCGCAACCTCTACCACCGGTTCTGCCGTAGCCACTTCGAATGCGATTAATACCAACAACCGGGAAGAGGTTCGCGCCCGTTACCTCAGCGATATTGCCGATACCAACTACCCGGAAAGCCCCAATAATGGTGCCGACTCCAAGAATTGCCGGGCGGGGGTTGCTAATCCCACTACTGCCAACTCGGTAGCTCGCGCCCTAAACTATTTCCGGGGTTTAAATGGAGCCGAAGCGGTCAAAATGGATATGACTTCCGGACTGCAAGATTACACTCAGCAAGCCGCCCTTAATATGGCTGCCAATGGTCGCCTAACCCACTCGGTACAGAAAAACTCCAAATGCTACAGCCTTAAAGCTCAAACCGGAGCCTATATCTCTAATCTTTCTGATAGTGCCGGCCAGACTCCTGCTGAACAGATTCTTTGGTACTTCATTGATCCCTCCAACCTAGGTGCTTCCACTATGACCAAGGTTGGCTCTAATGACCGTCTCGGACACCGCATTGCCCTAATGGATCCCACTTTGGCTACCAGCTCCTACGGGAACGTTGATGGTTACAACGCGATAGTAGTTTCCGGAAATCACCTGGTAAGCACCCCTGATTTCAATAACAAACAAATCGCGAATGATAAAGCCTACAAGCCCGAAATTATGACTTGGCCTTCGGCTGGTTACTTCCCCTACCAACTACTGACCACCAATCGTGACGACCGTGATGATGTGGAACGTTGGAGCATTTCTTTCCGGGGTGAAAGCAAGTTTGACCGTCCTGACCTCTCTCAGGCTCGGGTACGGGTTACCGGTCCTAATGGCGCGGAAGTTCCGATTACCGTCCTCAGCAATGACCAAAACGGGAAAGGCCCGGGCACTTGGAACTACTACAACACCCTCCTAATCAAGATGGCGAAGATTACCGATCTTCCGGTGGGAACTGATGGCTCGCGTGACTACACGGTCAGCGTTTCCGGGATTAAGGGCGCAACTCGCAGCTCTTACACCTATACGGTAAAACTGTTCGACCCGATGATTTCCTCAACTCGCATGGCTCCGCAAATCAAGGTCTACGCTGCTCCCCGGGTTGCTCAGGGTGGATATTCCGAGCCGGCAAAGCTCGCGGTGCAGGGCTCTACCGGAATGAAATACCAGTGGCAGCGTTCCAAAGATGCCGGCAAGACCTGGGAGGACGTGAAAGACAAGTTCCGTATTCCCGACAGCCACACTTTCTATGGCACCGCAAATGATTTGGACTACGCTCCCGGTGCTCGCACCGAAGATAAATGGGGACTGCTGCGGTCTGCTCCGATTGCGAACCGTGCCGAGGCTGAGTCCTTACGCTTCCGCCTGAAGGTGACTAACCCGGTTGGAACTTCGATTTCTGAACCGATGAAGCTGGAATACTACGGATTCGATGAAGACAAGGTAATCCGCCAGGGTGACAAGCTGATTGCAAAGGTTAGCTTGCAGGGAAACAGCGACTCGGTGGCACGCCACAGTGATGTTATTTGGAAAGATCAGAACGATCAGAAAGTTGGAACTGGGGACACTTTGACTCTTACTCCCGAGATGAAGGGCAAGAAGATTCGTCCCACCGTTCAGTTCTGGCTCACTTCGTTCATGTCAGCTTCGCTTTACGAGTTGAAGCTACCTGCCTACTCCGTTGGGTAACTTGCGTTTTCTTAACCTAACGGTCCCGAGAGGAACCGCGTCCTTAGGGACGAGGACCTGGTTCCTCAACAATCTGTGAACCCAGTCGTTACCCAGTGATTGGCTTCAAAAATAAATAAATAGATTATTCTGGCTCCTAGGACGTTCCCAGTCTAGGAGCCAGAATAATTTAAGCAATATCCGGGCTTTAGATAAACGCTATTTGCAGCCTACTAAATAGTGATTTTCTTCTCTCAGATAATGACAGTATTTCCCGCTTTTAGCTGGACTTTTAGTGTCAAAAGATGGGAAGATTATAGAGAAGTTAAAAGTATGGTTAGCGCCTTAGTGCTAACTCGAAAACCTGGCGTGTTTGGCGCCGATAAATAACTCATTTAAGGGGAATCTCATGGCACAAAACGGGTTACTAAACTAGCGGTGGCAGCCGGAACCGGTATTGCTCTAGTAGCTCCAGCAGGGGTGGCGTTCGGGATTAATACTGACAATCAAGTCAATAAAGTAAATATGCCTACTTCGCTTACCCAGTGCCGTGCCTCAGTTGATGTTTCGGCAGTTAATAAAGCATACGAGGAATTTAAACGGGCTCAACAGGAAGCTGATAGTGCCGCCGCCGAGTTAGCGACCGCTAAAGCAAAACCGGAAATATCCAAGCCCTTAAATGAATACCTAGCTGCACAGGCTGCTTTACAGAATGCGAAAGCAAAACAGGAGGGCGCTCGAAAAGCTGCGACCAAAGCCCACGAACAGCTCCAAGCTAATACTCTGGCTGCTTTAAACAACGCGGTTTCTCAGCTGCAGCAAGCTGAAGATAACTTAGCTAAAGCAAAACAGCAAGCAGAAAAAGCAAGTGAAACCCTAAAAGCTGCCGAGGCAAATAAAACGGCAGCCGAGGAAGCTAGCGCTAAAGCCCAGGCCGCCGCTCCGGGAGCTGAAGCGGTAGCTGAAGCTAAGAAAGCTGCCGATGAGGCCGCCAAGGCTCTGGATGAGGCGCAAGAAAAAGCCAATCAGGCTAAATCTAAACTAGATGAAGTCACCAAGGCTGCAGACCAGGCAAAACAGAATGTAAAGCAGGCTTAAAGCGCCAAGCAAGACGCAGATCAAAAAGCTCAAGACGCTGCAGATAAGGTAAAAGATAAAAAAGAGGCCTTAGCTGACGCGCAGCAGAAACTGAAGAACGTTAAAGATGTTCTGAAAAACGACAAAGCGCTGCAGGAAGCACAAGATAAGGTCGATGCGGCTCAGCAGGAACTTAAGGCTGCAACTACTACTAAGGACGCGACAGCTAAAGATTTGGCTGCCGCCAAAGAGGTACTAAAACAAAAGCAAGCGGAAGCAGCGGAAAAAGACAAGGCAGAAAAGCAAGCTAATCAAGTCTTTGAAGATGCAAAGACTGAGCTACGTAAGTTAAATCAGGCACAGTTGGAAAAGCAGGCCGCCTATGAGGAAGCCGTCAAGGCGCAAAAAGAGGCTGAAACCAATAAGGATAACGCGCAAAATGCCTTAAATGAACAGCAGCCCAAATGCGACGCTGCCAATAAAAAGCTAGATGACGCAAAGAAAGCCAAGGAAGCAGCTGACGCGGCAGTTGCAGAAGCGCAAAAAGCAGTTCAAGCAGCCAAAGATGCCCTAGCAGCCTCCAAATCCAAAGCTCAGGAGCAGTGGAACTTGGGTTCGAAAGGATTTTTCCAAGAGAATAAATCCAGTAAGGCTCTAGCTCAGCTGAATACAGATTTTGTTGTAAATGGAAAAAAGATTACTTCTTACACCACCATTGGAAACCCTCAGGATGCTACTTCCCTGGAGAATATGAAGCTTGCTCTCGAAACCATGAAAGAGGGCAATGATTTGCGAGTTAAGGGTGATAATAACTTCGCTGCAATGCCTGCTCTTAAAGTAACTGATGAATTAATGGCTATTGCACAGATTAACGCGAACTATTCCGCAAATTACGATAATAGACATTCAGGAAATGGTGGTCCGTTTGTAAAATCTGCTGGTGAAAACCTCTCTTGGGGTGGGGGGAGCCCCTATACGCGCTCAGGGTTTTCTTGGTATACCAGTGAAAAAGCAATCTATGACAAAGATCCCTCGGGTAACAGCGGTGTGGTTGGACACTATACCAATCTGATGAATAAAGGATTCTTGTATACGGGATTTGCAAGCGGTACAAAAAATGCCTCCTATGGGATTGTGCATGCTCAAGAATTCTGGGGTGGTACCACCGACACGGAGTACACTTACGAGGAATATCTTGCACGTTTCATGAAGTATTACAACGGATTGAAGGACGCCAAGGAAAATGGTTCTCAAGAAGCTCGCGATGCGCTGGCTAAAGCTGAGGCAAACGCGGGTTTGCAAGAAAAACTAGCCAAGCAAGCTGAAGTCGAACAAAAATTGCAAGAGGCGATAGCCGCCTCTGAGGCAGAAGCAAAGAAATGCGAGGCCTGTAAAGCGAAACTTGAGGCTGCTAAAGAAGCACTCAAGAAAGCTGAGGAAGCTGCCACATCTGCAAAGCAAGACCTAGAAGCCGCTAAGGCTGCTGCTAAAGCTCAAAACGGTGTAGTTGAAAACAAACGCACGGAACTGCTAAACGCGGAAAAGGCTAAAGCGGCAGCAGATGAAGCAGTCACCCAGGCACAAGAGGAAGTTAATACTAAGCGGCAAGCCGCTGATGAGGCGCAAAAGAAAGTAGATGAAAAGCAAAAGGCTTTAGATGCGGCTAAAGAGAACTATGAAGCGGTAAAAGCCACCAAGGCTGACGCTACGAAACAGCTGGATGAGGCAGAAAATGCAGTAAAGCAGGCAGAAGCTGACCTGAAGGCTGCGGAATCCGAAAAAGCTAAAACCGATGCGGTAGTAACCGATGCCGACACCAAGCTAAACGAAGCGAAGCAGAAAGCTGCCGAGGCCGAAACCCAGGCACAAAATGCGCAGAAAGATAAAGACACCGCTGATCAAAAAGCAGCGGACGCCAAGACGACAAACGAGGTGGCAGCCAAGGATTACGCAGACAAAGCCGCCGCCCAAAAGGCTGCGGATGACGCCAAGTCTAATGTCGAAGCCGCAGATAAAGCGGTAACCGATGCGAATACGGCGAAAGAAGAAGTGGAGAAAGCAGCACAGGACGCTGAGGCGGCAAAAGATACTGCCCAGAAAGCTAAAGATCAGGCTGTGGTAGATAACGAAGCCGTACAGAAAGTACCCGACCTCGATGCCTGGGTCAAGCAGCAAACCGCCCCCAAGCCGGCTCCGGCCCCGATGCCAGTAGCAGCGCTACGCGCGCCCACAACTATTAAGGTTAGTGCCGAAAGCCAGCAGGCTATCGCTGAGGTAATGGCGCAATATCAGCGCTATTTAGAGGCTGCACAAGCTGTAAACACCCCTGCCGAACAGGTTGAAAAACTAAAAGCAGAATATGAAGCAGCCCTAGCGCAGTTAGAACCGCTAGAAAACGCGGTCAAATCGGCGAATTCCAAGCTAATAGACACTAAAGCAACCTACGAGAAACTATATAAGGAATGTACGGCACCCCTACCGGGACAGAAAGGAAAACCAGCAGCTAGCGCTAGCGCACAGGCTAAACAACTGCCAAGAACCGGGGCAGCAGATTTATCAACCGTGCTAGGACTATCAACCATTACTGCCGGTGCTGGCATCTATTTGCTCGCTAGGCGGCGCCAAGCAAAGCACTGCTAAAAGGTAGCATAAAATCAACTAAAAAATAGGGTTAATTCTCTAAAACCTTAGGGGTGGGGGAACGCCGAAATCGGCGTTCCCCCACCCCTTACGTTAAACAAGAACTGTCAATCGGGTTTGGGTTTATAGAGCCAAATAGGCGCAATAAACCCAAACCCGCGGTTACTCTCCACACCATTCCAGATAAAAATAAAAACCAGGGTAAAGACCCAAAAATTAAGCAATACCAAAAATTAAGGATTAGCAGCTAAAAATCTAAAACAAAAAAAGTTTTGGGGGCAGGAATTTCGCCAGCCCCCAAAACTTTGAGAGGAATCTAAATCCTATAACGCTCTATTCAGGCAACCGATTCTGAGTAGCAGCAGAGAAGTTATGCTGACCACCAGGGCGAATCCTGACCGGCATAATCGAACCTGCTGGAGGAGCGGTACGCGGAGGAACGCGAACCGTAACCTGAGCCAGGCGCGGCTTGTCATCAGTGCGCAGACTGGGATCATGACCAGCCAGCGTTCCATAAACGTAAGCATCAGAACCTAGTTCTTCCACATGGGTAACCTTAATTGGAATGCTATGAGCCATATCCTGACCGTCAGCTTGAACATCCAAAGCCTCAGGGCGGAAACCAATAATGATTTCCCCATTATCTTCAGGAGTCATCGCATCTAGCGTAGCCTGGCTGAGCGGAATGCGAGCATCACCAAGGACAGCCACTCCGTTATCAACCCGGAAAGTACCGATATTCATAGCCGGTGAACCAATGAAGGCCGCCACGAAAGCATTACCTGGGCGATCATAAAGCTCCTCAGGGGTACCAACCTGCTGCAAAACACCACCAGCGATAACCGCAATCCGGTCACCCATAGTCAGAGCCTCAGTCTGGTCGTGAGTAACGTAAAGAGTAGTAACCCCTAAAGTGCGCTGCAACTGGGCAATCTGGGTACGGGTTTGTACACGCAGCTTCGCATCCAAGTTCGACAGCGGTTCATCCATCAAGAACACCTGGGGTTTACGCACAATCGCGCGCCCCATCGCTACCCGCTGACGCTGACCACCAGAAAGAGCCTTCGGTTTACGATCCAAATATTCGGTCAAATCAAGAGTCGCGGCAGCCTGTTCCACCCGCTTATCGATTTCTGCCTGCGGAACCTTAGCGATCTTGAGGGCGAAACCCATGTTTTGACGCACCGTCATGTGCGGGTAAAGCGCATAGTTCTGGAAAACCATGGCGATATCGCGATCCTTGGGAGCCATATCGGTGACATCGTTATCGCCGATATAAATCTTGCCGGAATTAACATCCTCTAGCCCGGCTAGCATCCGCAAAGAAGTGGACTTTCCGCAACCAGAAGGACCAACCAAAACTAGAAACTCGCCATCAGCAATTTCCAGATTCAACCTGTCTACAGCTGGATGATCTGAACCGGGGTAAACCCGAGTAACGGAATCAAAAACTATTCTTGCCATATTAATATCTCTCCTCCACGGGCAGGTACGTGCCCGACGATCCGAGTGGAGTGCCTCATGTAACTGTTCAGCCGACGCCAGCGTCCACCAAACGTGTCACCAGTGACACAGGTGCAGGTAGCACCTGTCCTTAAGTTTGCCACAAATATGTGTTCACTGCTACAAACCTGCCCGAAAGTGGCGGTAATCTCTTTTAAAAACTTATAGCCCCTTAAAACCCCTATCATCAAAGGGAAACCGAAACCAGAAAAACCGAGGCAAAGAAAAATCCCCGAGGACGTCCTCGGGGATTAATCAAAAAGAAAAGCTACTATTTGCCCTGGTTAGCTACAGCCGCAATCTTTGCCTGCGCATCCGGATCCAGGTAAGTGCCACCCTTTTTCACGGGCTGGAGATTCTCATCCAACTCGTAGTAAAGCGGAACCCCAGTAGGGATATTAAGCTCAGAGATATCCTCGTCACTAATCTGATCCAGGTGCTTAACAATCGCACGCAGCGAATTGCCATGTGCGGCAACCATAACCGTCTTACCGCTCTTTAGCTCGGGGACAATCGCTTCCTCCCAATAGGGAAGTAGGCGCTCTAGTACCTGCTCTAGGCATTCAGTACGCGGAATCGGTTCCCCGCAGTAGCGTGGATCTTGATCTTGGGAAAACTCAGAACCCAGTTCGATTTCCGGAGGCGGAGTGGAGTAGGAACGACGCCACAACATGAACTGTTCATCGCCGTATTCGTCCCGGATAGCTTTCTTGTCTTTGCCCTGCAAAGCGCCATAGTGGCGTTCATTCAAACGCCAGCTTCGCTGAACCGGAATCCAGTGACGATCAGCCGCATCCAAAGAAAGATTAGCGGTCATAATCGCCCGGCGTAACAAAGAAGTGAAAACCACATCTGGCAAAATGTTCTCTTGTTTCATCAGTTCGCCACCATGAACAGCTTCCTGGCGTCCCTGATCAGAGAGGGGAACATCCACCCAACCGGTGAAAAGATTCTTTGCATTCCATTCGCTTTGCCCATGACGGAGCAGTATCAGTTTGTAAGTCATATCCTTAGTCTTTCATTTTTTGGTTCAAGGCGCACGGGGTGAAAGTCCCGAAACTATTGCAAATGGGTACGGTAATAGGCTGAGCGTATCTTGGCTGAGATACGTCCTTTCTCGGATACCTCGATATTTTGTTCCTTCGCCCAATCACGAATCTTGGCGGCATCAGAAGCTGGACGCTTATCGGTTCCCGCTATTCGGCGTCCACCTACCCGTCGTCCCGCCTGAACCCACGGATCTAAAGCTTCCCGAAGTTTATTGGCGTTTTCTGTAGATAAATCGATTTCATAATCGATACCATCCAGACCGAACTTTATGGTTTCATCACCAAGTTCACCGTTAATATCATCAATAAGAACTATTCTAGTTTTCCGTGCCATAAGGTTATTTTCCCCCATTTGATTGATTAATGATGTTTTTCTGATGTTCCTAATAGCAATAATTCTACTTAGTTACTTGTAGTTTAAACCAACATATCTGTTGGTGGAAAGTATTTCTATAAAATTTCCCTGATTGCTAACCGGAAAAAATATAGAGAAAAAATCGTCAAGAAAATAGGGTTTTACTAAGGTAAATAATCCTTTTATATTTCAGCAACTAAGCGTCCTCTACCGTAATTGAGCGTGCTGCTTCCTTTGCTCGGTTCAGTGCCTGAGGAATATCGTTCCCACGGGCTAAAGCTACTCCCATTCTGCGACCGGGACGGCAATCAGGTTTACCAAATAGGCGAATATCTACTTCCGGTAGGGAAAGAGCCTTAGCTAGACCTCGGTAAACCGGTGCCGAACTTTGAGTGGTGCCGCTAATAACCGCGGAGGCTCCGGGAGTGCGCAGACGGGTATCAACCGGTAGACCTAAAATAGCGCGGGCATGAAGCTCAAACTCTGACAGGTATCCGGTGACCATGGTGACCATTCCGGTGTCGTGAGGACGCGGCGACACCTCAGAAAATAGGACTTCATCACCACAAATAAACAGTTCCACCCCGAACAGGCCGCGCCCTCCCAAAGCAGAAGTGACTTTTTCAGCAATGTCTTGCGCTTTGCTCAATACTTCACTGCCCATAGGGGCTGGTTGCCAAGATTCTTGGTAATCCCCGTGCTCTTGCCGATGTCCAATTGGCTGACAAAAACTGGTGATTGTCTGACCGGTTTGAGCATCCAAAGAACGTACCGTTAGCAGGGTGATTTCATAGTCAAAATCAACCAGTTGCTCCACTATTACTCGACCTTGACTGTCTCCGCGCCCACCCTCTAGGGCGTAATTCCAGGCGCAATCGATTTCTTCCGGGCTTTTTATTAAGGATTGTCCTTTTCCAGAGGAGGACATTACCGGTTTTACAATGCAGGGCAGACCAATTTTCTCTACCGCTTGGCGCATTTGTTCTTTGCCGGTAGCAAAAAGGTATCGGGAAGTTGGTATCCCAAGTTTTTCGGCGGCAAGCCGCCGGATACCCTCCCTATCCATGGTGAGACGGGTGGCGTGAGCGGTGGGGATGACTGTTACCTGACTGGAAGCGGCAATTTTTTCGAGAGTCTCGGTAGCAATTGCCTCAATCTCGGGAACGATAAAGTGGGGACGGATTTTTTTAACCAATAGGGCGACCTGCTCACCGTTAGTCATATCGAGGGTATGCGAATAGTGTGCTACCTGCTGGGCGGGAGCATTTTGGTAACGGTCAGCAGCATGAACCTCTACCCCGATACGCATGAATGCGATTGCTAGCTCTTTGCCTAACTCTCCTGAGCCGAGTAACAGTACTCGTAAAGCAGATTTTGATAGGGGAGTTCCAAAAGTAGTTGGCGTGAGCATGAGAACCCTTTCTTAGAAACAAAACCCGCCGAAGTATGGAGGGATTTGAATACTACTTTACGGTGTCTTTAGTGAGGGAAGCAACCAAAATCTGAGTTGGGGGAAAGCGGGGTCTACTTGTAGAATGGAGCTTGTCTTTACGACAAGCGCCTGTAGCTCAGTTGGTAGAGCAACGGACTTTTAATCCGTGGGTCCAGGGTTCGATCCCCTGCGGGCGTACTAAATTATTTAAGCCCGGCCTTGCGCCGGGCTTAAATAATTTTGAGTCCCTGGGATCGAACCCGTGAGGGCTGGCGCGGGGAGGCAGCGAACGCGGGTTGAGCGTTCGCCCGCGCCAGTGGTTTTCGGGGACTCTGCTCCGAAAACCGTTGCTGGTGCGTAGCACCGCCGATCCCCTGCGGGCGTACAACGAGGAGTCCGAACGGTGAAAAAAGCCTTCGGGCTTTTTTCATTAGTGAGGAGGACGAAGTTGTGTGTAATCCTGAACGGGGTTACTGGTACAACGAGGAGTCCGAACGGTGACTCAAAGACCGAACCAATCTATTCGCAAACCTGGAAAACCCAATGAGCTTTGCTAGGAAACGGAAATCTCTGAAATTGTGGCTCGATTGTTGCCAGTGTTATCTACCGGCAGTTCTGGGAACCATAAAATCAGGGCATGAGCGTTAGTTGCAGGATTAAGCTTCAAAGTGACCGTATCAGCAAAAGAACCGGTAGTAAGCACTTTGCCATCCCGGGGAAGTCCCGAATCAGGCAGAGAACGTACCTCAATCTTTCCGCCCTGAGCCTTAGTTTTTAACCTAATCTCGGAAATAGTAGCTTTATCTTTAAAAGTAACAACCACCCCAAAACCATTCCGGTCGCCTAGTTTCGGGTTACGGAAGAACCGAGAACGCCACCAAGAATCCTCCTTGCCGTCAATCATCCGGTCGGCAAGCTCTGGGTGTTCAGTGTCATTACCCTCGGCATCTATAGAAGAAACCCCGGCAATCTCCGCCGGTTTTGCTGCCGTCACTGTAGAGGACTGCTTTTGAGATTGAGAGTGCGAAGGAGAAGGCTTAGCTACCGGAGGGTTATGCTGAGGCCAATAAATCAGCACTAACACCGAGATTACTAGCAGCGCCGCCATGCCAACAAGGCTAGAGGCAACTACTCGTCGAGTAGCATTTACCGGCTCTAAATCTCTTGGAGACAGCTTGGAAAGCCGCTTTTGGCGCCTTTGCTGCCGCTGCTGTTCTCGCTGCTGGGTACGGGCGACCCGCTGCATATCGCGCTGCATCTTCCTAGCGAGCTTCGCTTTCTGCTTTTCAACCTGGTGCGGATTCTTAGAACTAGCAGAAACTTTTTCTCCCGCCATTTCGTCCTTAGAAACGGATTGCTCCTCAAAAGGGGTAGACGGCAAAACCGTAGCAGCCAGCGTAGGGATTTGCCCTGCCGGTTTATCGCCACCACTTAAACGATCCAAAAAGTTCGGAGGAGTAGCCATATCCGACAATGAATCATTCTTGCTGACCGCTTGCGGAATCCAAGCCCCTGAACCAGCCTGCTCTTCCTCGGGATTAAGGTTCATTTCCTGCATTTCTGACAGCGGAATCGCCTGGGTTTCAGCCGGTTCAACAAAAGGATGATTACGCCTATCCGGGATTTTAGCTGCCGGGGGTAACACTGGTTTTATGACCAGCTCGACAGGGGCACCTTCCATTGCTAACGGTTTCTTACTGGGTTTTTCAGGGGTTTTCTCCATCGGGGAATCATCCTTTTTTAACCATTGCACGACCGGCTCTAGGTCAGCTTGCCCCAGTTGCTCCCAGATAGCCTGGCACAGACGCGCTGAAGGTATCGCCACCCCGGCGAGGGCGACCGCATCTAAATCAACATCGCTTCCGTTATGAAAATCCGAGGGCGGAGCCAGTTTTTCGCCATTTTTCGCCTGTTCAAACTGGTCACGTTTACCGCTGCACAGGAAATATAGCAGCTCTAATACTTGCTGACCATCCCGAGTTTGCGCCTCTTTTAAATGATTAGTAGCGTTCTGGTCAGCCACATCCAAGCGGATAATCACTTGCCCATCTGCACCAACCAAAATATGTGCCGGATCGATTGCTCCATGCGCCAAATCTGCTTGATGTAACTGGGAAAGCCCTTCGCTGACCTGGGAGATTAGAGAATGAATCACCTCGGGAGGCATTCCAGAGGAAACAATTTGACTTAGAGGACGGGCCGGGATTGCCCGCAATAAAACCGCATCCACCGGGTCAGAGCTAATCCAAATAAAGTCTTGCAGACAGGAGGCGTTTACCTGTTGTAGGCGCTGATAATAGCTTCTACTATTTTCCCGTTTACCCTGCAAAACTAGCAGCTCAGCGCTTTGTTCGCCCTCATCAGTAACCGTCCAAACATCCTTTTCTGGTAAGAAATCTCCGTCCAAACGTTGCCCCAGAGTAATCAAACCAAAATCTTCTTGCGAGGGAAAACGCAGATTCATACCGGATTGCAGATTAACGTATCCATCAGCGTTATAGCTCACGGCGCTAACTTTTACCTGGTCATTGCCCACTTTGTCCTCATCTTCTGTAGTTATTTCATCCTCAGGTTCCAGCGGTGATGCCTCAGCAGTATCGCTGTCTAGCGCATTTACATTACCGCCGATAACTGGGGTTTCATCCACTTGTGGTTCTACCTGCCCGGGAGAGTCTTGCCCCGATTTTATCTCGCTGAGCTCGCTTTCGTCTTCACTCAATTTATCGCTATCTTCCAAAACTGCCTCCTGCTGTGCATACGCTAGTATGCGCGGTAAAGGACGAGCACGCCCTAGTTTCTTCCAGACTGGAACCGCCAATAATCCCAGGGCGGGCGAACGCCACGCGAGCAGCAGACCTAAGTAAAGAATCGTCATTACCGTGGTCACTACCATCACCCTGGCGAAAGCCCCCATAATATGGGTAAGCGCTGAATCATGTTCACTGCCGGAAAATGGGCCCCAATAATGCAAAATCAACCAGCCCGCGCAGGCAGATCCCAACGCAGCCAGCATGATTGTCCACAGGGAACGCCAAAGCTGAGAAGTAAACTTTAACGGCAAATGTTTAGTATGCAACAACCAAATAGTTAGAGCTGCTCCCACCAGGTAAGACATTTGGGCACCCACCGCCGCACCTGCAACCCAGTATTTAACTGGTAAGAAAACAACGGTTAAACCACAAACAACCAAAGTGAAGATAGTCATCGGGATTTGCACAAAAAATGTGCTCCGGGCATCAGCGAAAGCCAAAATTAACCTTTGGGATAGGTTAAAAAATCCCAGGAACGGAATCCCAAGCGCCATCACCGCTAATACCTGGGCAAAGGCGCGCACGGAAGCAGTAGCGCTGGTAGGCATAATGAACTGCATAATCGGCACAGCTAAGACCATCATTAACGCTGCACATAGAGCGGTAATCAAACCAACCCCCTGCTGGGTGGCAAGAAACTGGTTACGCAAACGGGAAAGCTGCCCCACCGCCACCATAGCGCTCATCGAGGTAAACATGGCGGTAACCACCGAGGTTACAATCATGGATTGCGGAATCATATATACGGTGAAGGCAGTGTTATAAGCAGTGGTAGTAGCGATAGTAACGTGATTTTTTGAAGCATAACCGTTAGCTGCCGCCGCGATATTAGAAATCGCCAAAAACCCCAGTTGGGCTACGCATAACGCAGAAAACGCCCACATAGCGGTGCGAGATACTTCGCCGAGACCGTATCCACGAATCCCCCAGACCGGTCGCATTTTGAATCCCGAGCGACGCAGAGGAATCAATAAAATCAGGGCTTGCACCACGATACCTAAAGTAGATATCCCAGCAAGTAAAGCTATAGGCTCCCCAGTCCAAACGCTGGGATCTTTTGCCCAATCAGTTTCGGTACCTAATACCTGCCAAAAAATAAATATCCCGGCAATGCCCACCACATTGTTTACCACCGGTGCCCACATATATGGGCCAAAAGAACCTTTCGCGTTGAGGAACTGTCCCCACAGCGAATAAAGACCATAAAAGAAAACTTGGGGGAGTGACCAATAAGAAAACGTGATTGCCAGCTGTTTCCACCCTGGATCTAGTTTCGCGGCGAAAAGGGTGATGAAAACAGGTGCTAGGGCGACACAAATAAGAGTAAGCACCAGCAGCCCGGTAGTGAACAAAGTAAGCAGCCGGTTAATGAACTCGTCAGAATTCTTGCGTTGTAAAGCCCGCACAATTTGAGGTACCAGAACCGCGGAGAGGATAGAGGAGGCAAGCAGATTATAAATAATGTTCGGCAGGTTATTGGCAGCCTGGAATGCATCATTTGCGCCGATAGAACCAATCAGGGCAATAAGTAAAGCTGCCCGCACAAAACCGAGAATCCGTGAAAGCATCGTGCCCGCGAGCATAATCCCAGAGGCACGAGCCACATTTACCTTTTTAATCCCCCGGATTTCACTATCGGGTTTATCTGCTTGTGTGCTCACTCACTCCTCCTCTTCTTGGTTACGTTCCATGCGGGTACCTCGCCGCAAGTTAAGAACCAAACCCACTATGAAAACTGTGGCTGCACTCAAAATGAAACCTAGGAAAATATGATCCTCCCAGCCACTACGAATGCGCAGGTTAATCTGTTGTTGCTTGCCGAGTACCAGGTTACCGTCCTCAGATAGAATCTCCACGTTAGCGCTGACGTTTCCGTTACGCACCGCAGTTACCGGGATTCTAATATTCTTTGACCCCTTGGGAGCCAGGGTCACCTGCGGAGCCGAATCGGCTCGTAAACGCGCATCGGTCGGATGTAGCTGTAAACGTACCCTCACCTGCACTGGCAGCCGGTTTAATACTTTGATGGGTATTTCACTGCGATCGGAGATGAGATTAATATCCGAGGACGACTGGATTTGGACCGCCCCGGAAATCAGGTCAATCTCTCGGCTGGCATTACTGATTGCCTGGTTACGTTCGGCAACCGTCATCGCTCTAGAAGTGGAAAGTAATAGCTGCTGGTAGAGAGGGACACTAATCCGCTGCGGTGAGTCGGTTATTTTATTTAACGAGGGAAACACCTGACTACGTGCCCTATTCATGGCGGTAGTGGCGGGCTGGAAAGAACTACCGCTAACCCCGAGGGAACTGGCAGAGGACGCAGCTAGCCTAGAGGTTTGCGACCTTTTAGGGAAAGAAACCGGGGTAGGGTTCGAGCTGAGTGCCTGAGAAAGGGATACTGGGTCTACCCAGGGGTCTGAAAGAATTTTAGCTAAACGCTGCTGGGTGGTAGAGCTGGCTAAGGCGGCGTTCGCAAGCGCGATATTAACTAGGCGGGGCTGGGCGGGGCGTTCATTAGCTATTGCCGCCAAGATTGCCCGCGCCAACTGGGTGTCAGTAAAAGCATTTTGACCAGAGGATTTAGTCATTAACACCGACAGGTCACCATGGTCACCCAGATAGTTACGGGTTTGATTCTCTAAGCGTACTTGTCCTAAGAGATCCGGTTGGTAGTTGTATTTTCCGGTCAGCTCTAACTGGTTTCCGCCGGTAACAAAAACGCAACCGTTCGTAAGACGATTATCGCCTGTTTTACAAATCTTATCGGCGCGATCAACCCAAGTAGGATTCGCTAAGAAAACCGTGCTGGGCTCCAGTAATACCTGTTTCCCCAGCAGCTTCCCAAGCTGCTGATTCCACTGAGCTGACTGGATGAGCGCTCCCTCGTCAAGCTGCACAAAATCAGGAGCCCCCCATAAATCCAACGACAGGCTGGCTCCTTTGCTTTGCGCAACCTTTAGAGCTTCAAGCATGGTTTCATCGAGACTAAGGGGAGGTTTTCTCTCGGGAAGAGGATTAAAACTGCCGGTCAATAGGGGAGAATCACTTTGAAGCAGTGCCGGATCGATTACCCAAGTTATCCCCACCCTAGAGAGGGATTTAACTAAACCAGCGTTATCGCTAACGCTTTTCAAAGGCTTCGCACTGTCACTTTCCTGTTCCCCAGCAGTGGCAGCGCTGCCCGCACCCCCAGTCGCTAACCATTTCGCCATTTCCGGGGAAGAGGCAGAAAGTGGCGCAATCACCGAGAGCTTGGTTTTCGCGCTTAAGTTTTTCCCATCCCCATATAGCAGTAAAGATCTGCCCGCAGTAGCGTCCTCGCTGGTGAGTCGGTTAGCGGTGACGATAGTTTCCACCGCTAAGCTCCCAAATGCGGTTTTAGTAGGTTTAGGGAGGGAGCTAGCGGGAATCTCCACCGTAAAATCTACAGATTTCTTCGCTGGCAACTGTCCTAAAGATTTACTGGTCTTAACCCGCAAAGAACCAAAACCCTTGTCAGAGCTACCTTTAACCCAATCATGAATAGTCTTAGCGTCAGTAGCCAGGCGAGAACTGGTTCTAACTAGCACCCTCACATTATCTATGGCAGCGTCACTAGAGTTAGTGACGCTGCCTTTAACGGTAACTTTTTCCGGAAACCCTTTATCGTCCTCAGAAAAAGTCAAAATATCGGGACTGATAGCAGAGATTGCCACAGAAACTTTTGCCTGCCCCAAATCCTTAGCCATAGCACTAAGGGCGCAGCTCGCTTCCAGGGCAAAAGCAAAAATCAGAGCAGCGAAAGCCAGTGTCAAATAAAACTTTGCCCCCAGGCGTGACCCAGCCACCCTAATCCCCGATTTCCAACAATTCCAGGGCAGTAGCAACCACTCTGCGTTCATTAGGGTAAACCAGAATCTTTGAAACCTCCTCTAAAGGTATCCAAGCGGCAGCTTCAGCTTCTTGATCCGGGTCGTTAGCGACCGTAATCGTGCCCCCGGTTGCCTCTAACAGATAGTGATGCACAACTTTATGAATACGCCTACCCGCGCCAGCAAACCAATAGTCGATAGAAATTAGCGGAGCAACAATCTTGCCTTTAATCCCAGTCTCTTCAAATATTTCCCGCCGAGCAGCCTCCTGGGCAGTCTCGCCCGCCTCTAAATGGCCTTTAGGTAGGCACCACTCGATTTCTCCATTCCGGTTACGCCGAGCAATCAGCGCTACAAAAGCCTGACCTTGCTCAATTTTCAGCATCAAACCACCGGCAGAAGTCTCGTCCACAATTGGTAGCGAGGCAACGCGGCGCGAACCCATGCGTCGGCGGCGGCGATACGAATTGCGAACAGACATATCTTTAATGTTACCTTGCGCTCTTAATAACAACCCAACAACTTGCCACTTGGAACAGACGCATAATTTCTGGCAATCTGGAAACGATGAAAAGCAATCTTCACCTGGCTAACGAATCAGATAGCGCAGCCCCAGCGAAAGTAACCCTGCCGGAAAACGCAGCGCACGCCCTCGCTAATATGCTGGGAGCGCTCAGTAACCTGCCTGCCCCAATCCGCGAACTAGCGGAGCTGTTTACCGCTCGCGGGCAAGAACTATCCCTAGTAGGTGGGCCGGTGCGAGATGCCATGTGTGGCAGGATTCCGCATGATTGGGATTTAGCGACTTCGGCACGACCAGACGAGACCGAACAGATTTTGAAAAACTGGGCGGGAACCGTGTGGACCATGGGGAAAGAGTTTGGCACTATCGGTGCTCATAAACACGGATTAAATGTAGAAGTAACCACCTATCGCAGTGATGAATACCAAAGCGATAGCCGCAAACCTGCCGTCCAATTTGGGGATACCTTAGAGGGCGACCTCAGCCGCCGAGATTTCACGGTAAACGCAATGGCGCTGCGCCTGCCGGATTTAACCCTAGTTGATCCCCATCAAGGAATCACCGACCTGGTTAGTGGACAATTACGTACCCCAGTCTCACCCGAGCAGTCCTTTGACGATGACCCTTTGCGGATGATGCGGGCGGCACGTTTCGCTTCCCAGCTAGATTTAGATGTAACCATGCCGGTAATGGCAGCCATGGAAAATATGGCTAGCCGCATCGAGATTGTGTCCCCCGAGCGGATACGAGTCGAACTGGAAAAACTAATGCTGGGGGTTAATCCCCGTAAAGGGCTAGAACTCATGGTTTACACCGGCCTAGCGGCGCTGGTGCTGCCGGAAGTGGCAAATCTGCGAGCCACTGTCGATGAACACGGTCGCCACAAGGATGTTTATGAACATACCTTGACCGTAGTGGATCAGGCGATAGCCTTAGAGACCGACCCCGAGGGGGAGGTTCCGCGTCCCGATTTTATTTTGCGTTTCGCCGCCCTCATGCATGACGTGGGCAAACCGGCAACCCGCCGTTTTGAAAAAAATGGGACAGTTTCTTTTCATCACCATGAAATCGTGGGGGCGAAACTTACCCGAAAACGGATGCGCGCCCTCCATTTCGATAAACAAACCATTAAGGATGTAACCCAGTTAGTTGGTTTGCACCTGCGGTTCCACGGCTATGGGGAACAGGCTTGGAGTGATTCGGCCGTGCGTCGCTACGTAGCCGATGCCGGATCGATGCTTACCCGCCTACACCGCCTGACCCGCGCCGATTGCACGACCCGGAATCGACGCCGCGCGGCGCGCCTAGAACACGCCTATGATGACCTGGAAAAACGCATTGCCCAACTGACCGAAAAAGAAGAACTATCCCGGATTCGCCCCGAACTAGACGGCGAAGAAATCATGCAGCTTTTACAGATAAAACCAGGTCCAGAGGTGGGGAAAGCCTATAAATACCTGTTGAACTTGCGTCTAGAAAAGGGAGAGATTGGCAAAGAGGCGGCGCGCGAACGTCTGCTGGACTGGTGGAATAGCCTTTCCGATTAACAGAGTTTTTTGGGAAAAAGATTGTCTCTGCTCACCAGATTGGAGCTGATTAAAGGAGCGGAAAGTCGCAACCGATTTTCGGATTCCATCTCCCACAACTACCGCAGCGCCAATCCAGATAAGTTCGGTAAGCTAAACACATGAATGCCGCCACGCCCTATCCAGGTTTCTTTATCTCCTTTGAAGGAGGGGACTATACCGGGAAATCTACTCAGGTAAAACTGCTGATGCAGGCGTTGGCGGCGCGCGGTGCAGCAGCTATAACCACCTTTGAACCCGGAGGAACCAGCCTGGGGCAAAGGTTACGCCGGGAAGTCATGCACGGAGAGGACATCGACCCCTACACCGAGGCGCTGCTATACGCCGCCGACCGGGCTTGGCACGCACAGACGATAATCAAACCGCATCTGCTCGCGGGCGAAGTGGTAGTTTCTGACCGCTACCTGGATTCTTCACTCGCCTATCAGGGAATAGGACGAGGTTTAGGATTAGAAAAAATTGAAGAAATCTCCCTGTGGGCAACCGGTAATCTGCTTCCCGACCTGACCATTTTACTTGATGGGGATCCGCAGGTTTTAAGGGCGCGCAGTTTGGGAAATCCCGACCGAATGGAAGCGGCTCCTCTAGATTTCCATCAAGCAGTGCGGCAAGCATTCTTGCAGATAGCTGCGCGTGATAAGCAGCGAATAAAAGTGCTAGACGCTACCGGTGGGATAGCTAAAATCCATCAGCAAGTTTTGGATTTAGTCAGTGCGGCATTTGCCAAACGGACGACTGGAGGAAAAACTGCTGGTCAGGGTAGTGGGGTGCTGACTGGCGATGCGGGTGCGGTATTCTCAGGCGCTGCCGGTGATGGCCAGGACACCTCGGCGAGTGCTGATAGTAACTTAGGGTTGCGGCAGTTATGAGCGTTTGGGAGGACATTGTTGGTCAAAAGGGAGCGGTCGGGATTTTCCAGGCGGCAGCCGTTTCGGCGCGCGAGCTAAGACAAACCGATAAAGATGGAGGCGACAGCGGTTCGCTAGCCAGGAAAATGTCGCAAGCCTGGCTAATTACCGGCCCGCCCGGTGCGGGGCGTTCGGTGGCGGCGCTTGCTTTTGCGGCAGCGCTGCAATGCGAAGATTCGCAAATACCAGGGTGTGGCTGTTGCCCTGAATGTCAGCGCGTCCTCAAAAATACCCATCCAGACGTGAAAGTGGTTACCACTGAGCGACTGATTATAAAAATGGAGGAGATAGCTTCCCTGGTCACCTTGGCGCAGCAAGCTCCCGCTGGAGGAAAATGGCGGGTTATTTTGCTGGAGGACGCAGATCGAATGGTAGAGCGCACCTCTAATTTGCTGCTGAAAGCAATAGAGGAGCCACCACCGCGCACGGTGTGGTTGCTTTGTACCACTCAACCTGGCGACGTGTTACCTACCATTCGTTCGCGCTGCCGCCATGTTGCTTTAGTTACCCCACCAGTGTCGCAGGTGGCAGAGCTATTAGTGGAAAAGGAGGGGGCGGATCCGGTAACTGCTCGCCGCGCGGCGGCGCTTTCTCAATGCCATATCGGGGTCGC
This sequence comes from Varibaculum timonense, assembly GCF_027694345.1. Lineage (NCBI taxonomy): Bacteria > Bacillati > Actinomycetota > Actinomycetes > Actinomycetales > Actinomycetaceae > Varibaculum > Varibaculum timonense. The sequence continues at coordinate 3,275 of NZ_JAQEVU010000004.1, read as the reverse complement.
AAAATCACTGGTTCGTGATGAAACAGAACTTGCACGTCGCCACGATATTTTACTTTCTGCCGTCACTACCAGCAGTGTTGCTCAGGCAGTATTATTAGCACAAAAACTGGTGGAGGCGGCAAAAACCGATGCCAGTGAGCGGGCAGCTAAAAAAGATCAGGCTGAACTTGACGAATTGCATCGCTCCCTAGGGTACGGACAAGAGGGGTCACGACTGCCACCTGCCTTAAAAGCCCAAGAAACTGCGTTAAAAGCAGATCAAAAACGCCGCGCCACCCGGTATGTGCGCGACAGTCTTGACCGGGTATTACTGAATCTTCTGGGGTTTTATCGGGATGTGTATCTGCTGCAAAGCGGCGCGAAAGTACCCTTGATTAACGTGGATTTGTCGCAAACTATTGACTCCGTGGCACAAGGTTCTACCCCGCAGCGTACCTTGCGCAGACTAGATGCAATCCGCACCGCGAGGCGTCGCCTGGCGGCAAACGTGACTCCCCTGCTCACCATGGAAGCAATGATGATGTATTTAAGGCAGTAAGTTTATGGGTAAACAAAAAATGTTTGCGCTGCTCGCCAGCGTATTTGCGGTGTGTATGACGGCGGGCTGCTCTATTGGGATAGGTACGCAACCAAGAGTTACCCCCAGCTCGTCCTCGCAAACCAATCCTTTACAGGGAGACGATAGCCCGATTCCTGCGGGGCTTGAAGATTTCTATCGACAAAAAGCTGCTTGGACTGGCTGTAGCGAAACAGATTTCAAGAACTATCAATGCGCAAAAGTAAAGGTGCCGCTAGATTACGAAAAACCGCAAGGTGACACTATCGAGTTACAGCTGGCACGCCGAGCAGCCAGCGGGAAACGCTTGGGGAGTTTATTTATTAACCCTGGTGGTCCGGGAGGCTCCGGGGTTAATCTGCTGAAGAACAGCCAAGAAACCTTTTCTAGAGCGGTTTTTTCCGCCTTTGATGTGGTGGGATTTGACCCTAGGGGAGTGGGACGCTCTCACCCGCTGGAATGTACCACGGATGCGCAAAAGGATGAATCCTTGGCTGAAAGCATTAATCTGGCTACTGTTGCCGGTCGGGAACGTTCAGTTGCGCAAATGAAAGAGTTCGCTGAGCAATGCCGAGCAAAAAATGGCGATTTCGCAAAGTATTTGGATACTCGGTCGGCTGCTCGGGATTTAGACATCATGCGGGCAGTGCTAGGAGACAAAAAACTCTCCTACCTGGGATATTCTTATGGTTCTTTCTTGGGAACCACCTATGCGCAGCTATTTCCTAAAAATGTTGGGCGCCTGGTTTTGGACGGAGTGCTAGATGGTTCCTACTCTTACGGGCAGGTTTCTTTGGCTCAAGCGAAAGGTTTCGAGGACGCATTCGCTAATTTTGCTTCCTGGTGTGTATCCGAGGGTAAAGAATGTCCTTGGGCTAGCAAACAGGCCGGGCTTAAACGGTTGAAACAGTTCTTTTTAGACGCCGATGCTTCTCCGATTGAAAGTGGAGATAGGGCGCGCCCCGTGAATGGGGCTTTAGCTCTAGGGGCAGTGGTCGGGATGCTCTATTACGAGAATCTGTATCCCGCGCTCTTAGAGAATCTGAAATCAGCCTTTAATGGGGATGGCGCGCCGCTGCTTAAAGTCTCGGATTTATTTAACGAGCGGGGTGTAGATGGGAAATATAGAAATAATTCTCAGGATGCGTTTATCGCGATTAACGGGGCGGATTATCCGGTGCAGGGAGATAAAAAAGAATGGGATGCTCGCGGTGACCAGATAATAAATAGCTTCCCAATTATGGGTTCTTCTATGGCTTATGGGGAATATGCACTCCAGGCTTGGCCGTGGCCGTCTAAGGCTAGTCGTCAAAGAATTATGGTAGAGGGCGCGCAACCGATTTTGTTGGTTGGTAATACTAATGATCCGGCTACTCCTTTTGCGATGGCTCAGTCGGTTCATCAACAGTTGGATGGGTCGCGTCTGGTGAAATGGAAGTCTTATTCTCACACTGCCTATGGGATGGGTTCTGATTGTGTTCAACAGGCGGTAGATAATTATCTGGTGGGCGGAAAACTACCCGATAGTGACATTATTTGTGAGGATTAGTGGCGAGGGAAGAAAATGCCGCTGAAGCCTAAATCTGCTGATTTCAATACTTGGCGGAGTGCCTTTTTTTGTGGGATTTGTATCTTTATTGGAGGGATAGCAGGTACTTTAACACGCTGGGGGATAGACAGGGTTACGCTTACGTTTTCAAATAATTATTTCACCTGGTCATCGCTGACTTTCGGGGTGATTTCGGTTAATCTTTTGGGTGCTTTCCTGTTGGGGTATTTTAAGACCTCTGCTGATAGGGCTGGCACTCATGTAAACCGTTTGACACTTCCTATAAAACTGGGAATAACCACTGGATTTTTGGGTGCTTTCACTACTTTTTCTGCTTTGGGGATTGCGGCGGTAAGTGGTGAGCTAAGTTTTGCGAATAGCGATTTGTGGGCACTGGGTGGGAGGTTTTGTTTTACATCGATATTAGGTTTAATCCTGCTGGTAGTAGGGGTGCTGTGTGTGGACTTGGGCTCTCGGTTAGCCGGAAAAGACCTTCCTGCAGAATGCTCCAATCCGGACGGTAAGAAGCGGCGTTGTGAGTAGTTTTGGTTTCGTGATTTTGGTCGGGGTTAGCGGCGGCATAGGTGCGCTTTGTCGTTGGGGAATTGATTTGACGTGGAGGAAGCCCGAAAAACGGTATTCTTACGGCGGGATAGCCCTGGTAAACGTGGTTTCTTGTTTTCTGGGTGGATTTGTATTGTCAGGGGTTGTTACCGGACATTTTGAGGCAGGAGGTAGTCTTTTCGTCCTGATGGTTACCGGTTTCCTGGGTGGCTTTTCTACTTTTTCAACTTTTGTGTTTGATGTTTTTTCGCTTGCGCAGCGGGGAAAGTGGCTTCGTGCTTGCGGGGTGCTGGTGCTAGTTTGGGGGGCGTCTTTGCTGGCAGCGGTAGTGGGATTGGGGATTGGGGTCTGGCTGTTTTGATTCCTTTTTGAGGGCGAAACAGGTTTTTTTGGGTGTGCACTGCTGCTTATATGTGAAATCTATTGGATACCGGGCGGCTAATTTTTGGATTTACCGAGCGTATGCCTACAATATTTAAGTTGCTCGGGGTGTGGCGCAGTTTGGTAGCGCGCTTCGTTCGGGACGAAGAGGTCGCAGGTTCAAATCCTGTCACCCCGACCATGTGATGTCCCGCGACATATGTCCGCATATGTCGCGGGATTTTT
>NZ_JAQEVU010000003.1:186530-274152 GCF_027694345.1 Varibaculum timonense | reverse complement strand
TTGACTGCATTCTGTCCGATTCCGTTGCACACGAGTGCTGCCGTACCAAGCCATACCCACTGGCTCGAGCCACCGCTAATCGTTTGTAGGCGTGAGCGGGTGCCGTTACCGAAGTTACCGGTCGCCTCCGCAGGGCTGAATCCCTCGATGGCTTGCAACACTTGGATCAGGGCAGTGTTCATTTCACGCCCGTACAAACCATCAGTTGGAACGATACCCGTGTATGCCTTGTATTGGCGATTTACTTTTTGCTGCGCTGTTCGAATAGCACTCTTACCGCCATAGGCTGACAACAGTTTGAACTGCTTCATTGATAGCAGTGCCATCATCAGCTCCAGATTAATCGTGGAAGATGATGACGATAACCCGATATCGCTCTTCAAATCCCGAATCGAAGAAGCAACATTATCAGTAAACTTAGTTGTGATACCTCCGTATTCTGCTGGGTATCCTTTACACCACAGGGCTCCTTGGATAATGCCATGCACGTTACTGGTAGAATCATTTTTGCTGATCCCGTTCGGCCAACGATTCTTAAAACGTGACTGCGTCCCGGCACCGAAGTTATTCGCTGTGGCTGTGATACCCAGCTCGATTTGCAGGGCACGAATCAAAGCATTGATCGTGTCCCATCCGGTTCGACCGTTCTCTGAGACTGAACCGAACCCAGTCTTACTGCCGTAGGTAGTGTTCAACCATTGCTGTGTTTTCAAAACCATTTGATCTGCCATGATTCCTCCTTCATAGAAATCAGTTATTAACTCACTGGTAAGAGGTCACCTACCAGTCGGGAAAAATCGCCGCCAGTTTTATGGTGTGCGTTTATTTTTCCCCGTCACTCATAAGCCATGGGGGAAGGCGAAACCGGACGGGCAAGAAGAAAAGTGATGGCAACCTAGTGCGATTCCCATCTCCACACCTGCTGCCTTGCGGTCTATTGGCTTTCCAGGGCGGAAAATCCCAAAACAACAAATAGTGATGAAGCAGAGAGGGACCAATGCAGGTTAATACCCTGTTTGATTCGGTCTTTTTGTGTACGGTTGGCCCCGCCCGCTGACCTTCGCCAAAGCTGTAGAGATTCGAGGGCCCCAACCCCTAACCAAATCCTCGACTTGTCCCGTAACTTGGCGTGGGAACAAGGTCGATATTTTTAGGGTGGGGAAGTGCCAATGGTTGTGTTGCGGTTTTCAAGAAATCTAGTAGGTGTAGACCTGTAGGGCTTGCCTCCATCTGTCACCGTCTAACGCGCTCTGCCTGGAGTGGCAGGGTTTGCACAGGCTGCGCAGGTTAGAAAAGTCGTGGCTGCCGCCATGGTCTAAGGGTAGGACGTGCTGGACTTCAGCAACTGGGGTGGTTAGTCCTTTTTCCAGGCAGTCTTCGCACAAAGGATGCTGGGAAATGTATGCGGCACGAATCCGGCGCCAGCGTGCACCGTAACGCTTGTTGATTCTCTGGTCACGTTCAAACCTGCGATAGTTCTTGTCTGCTTTCTTGGCGTGGATTTGGCAGAACCTTTCGCGGGTTAGTTGGGGACAGCCCGGCGCTGAGCAGGGATGTTTTGGTTTGCTTGGCACCAGCCTCACCGTCCTTTGTCGGCCAAGACGAAACCCTCCGGGCAGTGATAACTGTTTGCCGGAGGGCTCGTTCCTATATTTTCAACCACCTACAGTATTTCAGGGTTAAATAACGATTTCCATAGCAGGGTTCGGATACTTGCTAACGCATGGGTGCAAGTTAGCGTCTGCCATACAGTGCTAATGCCAGGCGATCTAATGCTCGGTTCTTTCGCCGGTAGACACTGTCTCGTTCAATATAGAAGTGGTCACCGATCATTTGGACTCGTTCGTCTTGATTGCCTTGGCCGAGGAAGAAGTTTTCCAACACGAACTGGTCATCGGTGTTGAGTGCTTGCCAGGCGGGCAGGAACCAGTCCAGGTACTCTTGGGCTTGTTGGCTACGGGCTGCGAGCAGATCAATCTTGTCGAGGGTGGCAGCTATGCGGCGTTCACCAGCGTGGGGGTCGCGTGAGCGGGGCATGCCAGTGATTTTGGGGCTAGTAGGGCTGGCGAGGTCTTCGCGTAGCTGGTTTGCCTCAGCTTGCGTGTCTTGGCTGGCTGCTTGTTCCATCAGTGGGTAGTCCTCTAGGGCGCTGATTGCTGCCTTGCGGGTATCTAAGTATTTCGTCATCACATGCATCATGAATTTTCCTTATCTAGAGTGGTTTGCCAGTTGTGTTTTGATTGCCTCGATCAAGGCAGTCTGGGTGAGGTTCTTGGCGTCTAGGGCTGTAAGTACTGCCTCATCGAGGGTGCTTTCAGCGACCAGATGAGTGATCGTTACCGGCTGGGTTTGGCCTTGCCGGTAAAGACGGGCGTTAGTTTGCTGATACAGCTCCAGACTCCAGGTCAGGGAGAACCAGATGAGCAAGTGCCCACCTGCTTGTAGATTCAGGCCGTGACCGGCAGAGGCCGGGTGAATCAAACCGAAAGTGATCTCGCCATTGTTCCAAGCCGCTATATCCTCAGCAGTCTTTAGGGCTCGGGCTTGCGGGAACCGCTCGATGATGCGTTCCAGGTCGTGTTTGTACCAGTAGGCAACGAGGAGGTTCTGACCGTTCGCAGCCTCAACCAAATCTTCGAGTGCATCCAGCTTCGCGCCATGAACAGCAATGACATCTCCGTTTTCGTCGTAGATAGCCCCGCTTGCCAGTTGTAGGAGTTTTCCAGATAGGACTGCCGCGTTAGCCGCATCCACTACTTGCCCGTTCAACTCAATCACTAAATCCTGCTCTAGACGCTCATATACTGCCCGCTGTTTTTTAGCGAGTTTTACCTTCGTGGTTGTTAGCGTCAGCTCAGGCAAAGTGAGGTGGTCAGTGGTGCGCATCGACAAGGTCATATCCGAGATGGCCTCATAGATCTCGTCCTCAGCACCTGCTCGCGGTTTATAGGTAAACACCTGCATACCGCCCCGTTTATCAGGCACGAACCAACGATCCCTAAACCGGGTTATATATCTACCCAGTCTGGTACCGCCATCTAGGAGTCGGAACTGTGCCCATAGATCCATCAAGCCATTAGAGGCTGGGGTTCCGGTTAACCCAACCCAACGGCTTACATAGGGTCGCATCTTCACCAGCGTGGTGAAGCGCTTTGCACGGTGGTTTTTGAAGCTGGAGAGTTCATCAATGACGACCATGTCGAAAGGCCAGGCCGCGCCGTAGTGGGCAACCAGCCAGGGGACGTTTTCCCGGTTAATCACCGTCACCATTGCAGACTTAGCTAACGCGCCTAGGCGCTCGGATTTGCTACCGACGGCTACCGCCAACGTGAGCCCCGTAAGGTGATCCCACTTGAGCGCTTCTTGTGGCCAGGTATCGCGTGCCACGCGTAGCGGCGCGATTACTAGCACTCGCTGTACGAGGAAGTAGTCGAGGACAAGCTGCCAGATCGCGGTCAGCGCAATGACGCTTTTTCCTAAACCCATACCTAAGAACACTGCGGCTTCGTCATGGTTGATGATGAAACCCGTTGCCTGGGTTTGGTAGTTATGCGGCTTGTAACGCATTTGCCACCTCCGCAATCCCATCTAGGCTGTCTACCACAAAGACTTGGAAGCCTTGACCTTGCAGCTGCTTGATACGGCGATTCTGGATTGGCCTAGGTTTGGCTCCTGGTGCTTTTACTTCAGCGAAAACAACTCGTCCGCTCTTCAAGCAGATCCGGTCTGGGACGCCAGTGACGCCGGGGCACACAAGTTTCCAGCAGATCCCGCCGATGCTTTCGACTGATTTCTTCAGTTCGTTTTCTAGGTGTTTTTCTTTCATGTCACGTCTTTCATAAGATCTGTGACACTCGTGTCGGTCTGTCCCTAAAACCCTATATAGGACTGTATTTTTTATTTTCCTATAGAAAGGGCTAGTAACGACTGACACGACTGTCACTATTGGCCGGTTACAAGTCGAATTCGCTGATCAAAGCTAGCCCATCTACGAATCGTGCCCGAGCTGTTCGCCTTCGCCTATATCCGCCTTTATCGACGGCAGCATAAAAATCGCTAGTGGAGCGCACATACTCGCCCCTGCCTATTGCCCAAGACCGGTACGCGTCGTAGAGGTCTTTGGACTGCTCTGATAGTCCTTGGCCTACCTGGCAGCAGTCCTCAAGGAAGTGAGCGAACCAGTCATTAGCAGCCCGGTATGCCTCCGATGCGGCAACGACTTGTTTAGGTGGGGCCAGGTGGTAGTTCTCAGAGTGGATTAAGCGAGCACCTTCCATAATCCATGCCAGCACCGCTCCGCCGGCTCTGGCGTATAGATGGTCGGCATAATTTTTGATGTCCACACTCGCGGTAGATGGTTTGCTCGAACGGAATCACAATCAATCTGCGCCAGATGCCAGTATCCATAGCTCCCACTCGCGGTAGATGGTTAGTGTACAAAACCAAGGTGTGGGAAGGGGTGAAGGAGAAGGGGTCTTTGTATTTCTTCTCTGCAGCGATCTTGTCAGTCGAAGCTAATTGTTTGGTTGATGAGGTTGATAGGCGCACGCCTTCATCATTTTCGCCGGCGATCAACAAGCGTCTAGCCCTGGTTTCTGCCATCTCGTGTTTGGCGTTGTTTTTCTTACCAGCGATCAGCACTTCAGAGGAGATAGTCTCCGCGTAAGAGCCCAACACGCGGGCGATGGTATTCCAGAACGTGGATTTGCCGTTGTTTCCATCCCCGTAGGCGATAATCAGGGCTTCGATGAGGACCTTGCCGATAGCTGCTAGCCCGCACACCCTTTGCACATACCCAATCAACTCCTTATCTGCTCCGAAAGTGACGGCGAGGCTGTCTAGCCATATCTGCATCCCCTCATCGGATGGGTCGAGGGCAGTTTGTTTAGTCAACATGTCAGCGGGGCTGTGTTCGTGCCGGGAGGTATCGCGCAGATCAAAGGTGGCGCTTGGGGTGTTGAGCAGATAAGGGTCGGCATCGAGCACCTGCGGGTTAATCAACGCTAACGGGCGTGCTTGGCGCATGACCGCCAAGATTGTGCGATCTGAGCGGCACTTGTATATGAACTTTAACCATTCTTGCGCTGCCATCATTTCCTGGTAGACCTGGGATTGCTCCCGGGTGAATGCAGAGAGGGCTTTGGCCTTGCTCATCGCTACCAGCATTGCTGTTACTCCCAGCCGGCTTGCTTGCTGGGTGGCTGTATCCAGTTCTTTTTGGGCTTGTTCTATCTGCCGGGAGGTGAGTTCTTGGACAACATGCTGGGCTTTAGGCTCGTTTTCCTCCCACACACCCTTGTCGTATGCCATCCACGCGGTAGCAGGCGAATAACAAATCCGGTCAGCATACTCACCAGCAAGAATCGTCGCCTGACCAACATCGGTAAAATCATCAGGGCGCAGACTCGTCAGCTGCTCATAAACCTCCGGCGGCACATAACCCGGCTCGGCGGCAACCTTGGCAGCGAACTTACACGCGCTATCCCAAATCAGGCCCAACTCTGCATCTGGTAATGGCGGGTCACAAAGGGTGGCTTTACGATGAAATAACTCCCGCGCCTGGGCGGTATTGCCGTAGCGGATCAAGACCCTGCCCGCGAAGCGAGAGAGTGTGGCATTACGAGAGCCCTCACCGATAGCAATCGTGGAGGCATCGAAGGCAGCAAACATGTCCTGCTCATCAGCTGCCGCGATCCATTCATCCAGTAGCTGTTCACCCTTGAAAACATGCACTTCGGCGGTGGGGTTTCCGTAGATGAATCTGCCCGCGTCGAGTGCGTTATGGTCAAAGAAATCAAAACGAGCAGCCAGGCGTTTCTTCAGCCCTGCATACTCGCTAGCGTCACCGATCTTGCTTATTGGGTAGTAGACGTGCAAACGCGGCCTAGCCGACTCGCTGCCCTTGATTCTCATATGGTTGCGGGAGGTGGCGGTCATAAACTCGACCCCTGCCATCACCTCACCCAACGATTCGGGCGTGACCCATTCGTCGGGGTTTTCGCTGTGGTCGTTGTCGATATCCATCACCACGCAATCCGAAACCAGGAAGTTCGCGCTCGAGCGATGATTATTCTTGTAGGTGGCTGCGACATGATCAAAACACACCGTCATTTCTAAGTCGGGTCTGCTGGTGATCTCGTGGCGGTTAGGGTAGTGGCTGTTGGTTTGCCGACCTGCCATGTCAGTGGCGTAAAGCGTGAAGGGATGCATCAAAAGGTAACCTCCTGGAAATCAGCGTTGAAATAGTGGATGGGTAGTTCAAGTTCGCGGGCCCACTCGATCTCGGTGCGCATCCCAGACGACACCCGCCCGGTGTAAACCCAGATCTCCTCACACTTGGTCAGCAGAATCCGGTTGAAAAACATCGCTAACTCACGCTCATCAGGATCGTCGTCATTCAAGAACTGCGGATACAGCAAATGCGGAGTCAGCGGAATCACCTGCTGGCCGACAGCGAACGCAGAAAACTCCCGTGCCAGCTCAACATTGGACTCCACGTCCCCTGAGTAGGGTGAGCAGATGTAGACCAGTGGCCGGTAACCGAACTCGGTGCGCTGGACGCTTTGCAGTGCTTTGAAACTAGTCGGATCGAGATAGCCCTCAGCGTTCTTCTTCGAGATCCCAAACTCGACCGTCGACATAGCTGGGCTTGTCATTAGGAGTCCTGCCCTTCACGCTCGATAATGGGCAACAGGCCATGCTGGTTCTTCAACAAGTCATAGATAAACAAGCGACCTTTCTGCGTCCAATACATATGAGTGCGAGTTTTACCGCCATCAAACTCATGCGTCTTGGACTGGGTATAACCCTGCTCCGCGTATCTGGCGTAAAGGAACCAGCGCCCCGACTGTTTAAACTGAACCCTCGAATCGAGCAAGATCTGGTTCAACCGTTTCGCGCTCAACCCGTAGTCTTTGGCGATCTCGGTCGTTGTCAACAACGAGTCGGATTGCAGAACAATGTCGTAGTACGAGATTTTCGGTGCAGCCTCAAGCAAAGCCTGCTCGGCGGCGAGACGTTTAGCTCGCTCACGACGCAAATGAACAATCGCCTGCTCAAGAAACTCGTCATTCTCTAGCAGATCATCGATGGCGTAGATGCCGTGGCGGTGGATCGAGGGCAACACCTCATCGAATACCCATGCTTCAAACCGGACAGCGGCAGGCAACTTCGAGGATGCAATCAACCGATACAGATCACCTTCGGTAATGAACCTGACCTGCTGGATACCACCGGGCGTTTCAAGGGGGTAGCGTTTCACGACCCCCTTGCAATGCCTAGCCAGAGCGTCTTTCGTGTTCGCGTAGCCAAGTGCGGTAGCGATGTCACGACCGCAAAACAGTACAGTCCCGTCGGCGGTGATCGTGCGGATCGTTCCGAACGTTTGATTTGTGAAAGTCTGTAGTCCGGTTCCCATGACCGGCTCCCTTCTGAGAACCGGGATATATGACTCGTCACCGGGTGCGCCGAGACTGCGGCTCTCAGTAGAAGGCCAGAAACCACGAAAGAGTTAACCCCCATCGCCAGCATGCGGGCTTTGGGGGTTTCATTTCCGTTTAGAAAGCGTGTACCGCTGCTTTATGAATGATGAAGGGTAAAATTGTTTAAATGGGGCGCCAAGCTGGTTATTACGAATGGGACGACGATTCACTCACTCCTGGAATGAAGAAGGAGGGAGGATGGAGCCAAAACCTGTTCGATGAAGATGGCCGACTTAAGGCAAACGCTCGTTTTGTGCCGACTGATGAGGATTTCGAATTCAGTTCCGGTTACGTCACCGACACTATGTACATTTCGAGTGGAGAGCGCCAGTTAAGAGAAGAAGACAAGGAACTGGCACGATTACTTGCCTTAGCAGTTTCCAATCTCATCGGTATTGGCATCGAGCGAGCTAAGCCACATGTAAAAAGATGGTGGAATGAGACCGCCTGGCCTTCGATAAAAGAGACGGCATCGAAGATTTCACGCCCTCGACCCAGATTAAAAGCAGCCGAAGTCCTCGCGGAAGCCAAGAAAGATACTGTATCCAGTGATCAGGTAGTTGAAGTTTCCGATGAAGAACGTATGGAGATGTCCCCTGCGGAAGCGCAAGCACGATTGATCGCCGCTGCCGCTGCTCGCGCATACAGCGACCAGCAAATGAGGCTAGTCACAAACGCCAACATCGTCGACGCCAACGGCGTAGACGACATTCGCAGACAACTGGCTCAACTTCCTCAAGAGCAACTAGCGGCATTGATTGAACACATGATGCTCAACCCAGCTGCTCTTGAAGAAGAGAGTCTTGCAAACCTGGCGAGTTTGCTTCAACCGCAAAGACAGCTCCAGTAAGAAGAACCCGTAATCCGCAAACTGGACGCAGAAGATCGGTAGTACTTAGTCCTTTTGGTAGTAGTTGCATACGTAGCCGTCTGCATCTAACGGAAGCCCGTCAGCCCAGTCGGGCAGGCTCGACATCAACCGACAAATCTGTTCAACACTTGCGCCCGATTCCACGGGTTCGTCGACGACGATTTCGTCATGGACGTGCATGACGATCTGATGCCCGGCATTGGCGACGTTGTGCATGCCGTGAACGAGAAGATCGCGGGCAACAGCCTGAACAATGTTCTCAACCAGTTTGCCGCCGTATGTTTCGAGCCGTCCCCACCGCCGACCTGTCGTCACGCCCCAGTAGGTGATGGAGGTGCCACCGAACTTATTCTCGCCCAGACCAGGTTTCACATACGCCAACCGCCGCCCTGACGGCAGGGTGATGAATAGGATCCCGGACTCAACACTGAACGTCAGGTTACGTAGCTGCACGGTCTGTTTGGTCGTGATCGCTGTCAAGGCTGAGTCTTCGACTTCTTGCCACAGCCACACAATGTTCGGGTTGGCTGCCCGCCACGCATCAACTATGGGTTTCAGCTCGTCTTCGGATAACCCCATCTTTAAGGCTCCCATTGCTTTGAGCGCACCGATAGAGCCGCCGTATCCGCAAGCCAGTACCGCTATTTTGCCTTTTTGTCGTAGCTCGCTGTTTGCGCCGTGTTTTTCAACTGGAACTTTGAACATGCGACTAGCAGTCTCGCAATATAGATCCTTGCCGTCACGGAAGGTCTCGAGGGTAGTTTTTTCACCTGCGAGCCAGGCAATCACGCGGGCTTCAATAGCGCTGTAGTCAGCGATAATAAAACGGTTACCCGAGGTGGGTATGAAAGCGGTGCGGATTAGCTGAGAGAGCGTGTCTGGTACCGAATCATAGAGCAGCTCCACGGCTTCAAGATTTCCGTCTTTGACTAGGGTGCGTGCCTGGTCGAGATCAGGCAGATAATTGCGAGGTAGATTCTGCACTTGAACTAACCTGCCTGCAAAACGTCCGGTACGTCCTGCTCCATAAAACTGTAGGAGTCCGCGCGCTCGCTTGTCCGCCCCAGAGACGCTTTGCATGGCGTGGTACTTCTTGACGGAAGATTTTGCGAGATCTCCGCGCAGCTGAAGTATTTCTTTAACTATTCCGGTAGCGTCCTCGAGGGCGGTTGCGACCTCAGTTTTCGTAAGCGAGTCGAGAGGGCAACCGTTATTAGCCAGCCAGTCTTTAAGCTGTATCGGGCTATTCGGATTATCTAAACCCGTGATTTCTTGTGCTCGAGACAGAGTTGTCTCGCGGTGTTTTTCATCGAGGGTAACGGCGGCATCCACAAGGGTCGCATCGAGCTTGATCCCAGCATCGTTAATGCGCTGATCCAAGGTATAGGCTTCCCACTCCTCATCCGGTACGGGAAACTTTGCCAGGCGGGTGTGGATGGCTTGTTCGACTTTCACGTCGTGGCGGTTATATTTGATCAATGCTTTCCAGCCTCCCGGATCCGAGGACGGTAGATTACGGCGCGCGCCCTTGTGGATCAGGTTTGGGGCGGCTGGGGTGCAGAACTGCTTGATTAGTTTCTTACCAGCTGCATCTTTCTTTACTGGTAAATTCAGTACTTTTGCTACTTGGTCTAGGCTCATTGGCATCCCAAGATATGCAGCCCAGATCATGGAGCAGCGCCACTGAGTAGGATCTAGGAAACTGCCTTGAGGTAATAGTTCTGGATGGTGGCGGTGTAGCCAGGCGGATAGGCAGATGCGTTCGAAGGATGCGTTGAACGCCCACTTAACCACGCCAGGATCCACCAGAGCAGCAAGTATTTCGTTGGGTAGTTTTTCTCCGCTCGCCAGGTCAACCACCTGCACTGGCTGCTTGTCTATGGCGTAGCCGAACAGGAGGATCTGGAAGTCAGGATGGGCAGCATAGGGGTAGATCCCAGTCTTGGAGAGATTAAGGGGGCTATAAGTTTCCAGATCAATACTCAAATAACTCAAGGTTGCAATCCTTCAAAATCAGGTGTGGTGGGCAGCAGCCATACAGTTACTGCCCACCACCGGTGTGCACTTACCTGCTAGTTAAGGAAGTCCTCGTTAGCAGTAGAAAACGCCGCGAAGTCTTCCTCAGCGCTGACGTGTCCGCCACCGAGCGGTTCACCGTCCCTAAGCTTTTGGACATTCCCCAGTCCGCAGGCGATCCCTTTATTGCCATTGGTGTTGAAGGCATAGAAGGTAATACTCGCGCGGCCGTAGCACCCTGAGTAGACCTGGGAGCGATCCAAGATTGGGGCGAGCGACTCGTCTACCACTTGAGGTGGGGTAGTGGAGTTAGCGTTGACAAACATCGAGTTCGCGTACGCTTCGTCATCGCGTTCTGTATCCCCGTCACGCAACGGTAACTTCAGTGCAGCCTTGTTTGGACGTTTACCGCCGAACTTGGCTGTGCCTGCTTCAATGGCTGCATCGATAGCGGCCTCAATCTTCGCCAACGTGGCTTTATCAGATTTGGGAATGATGAGGCTTACCGAATATTTCGGCTTTGATCCTTGGATGGATTTCGCCTCGAAAAGATTCGCGTACGAAAGACGTACTTCGCCGGTGACGACTCGAGTTGGATTCTTTACTGACATGGCTATTTACCTTCTTTCTGTATTTTTCTTGGCTTTATCTTTTTGAAATTCTTCAACCGCACTAAGTGGTATCGCGGGTCGTTTATCGGTTTCAGGTACCAGTGCAGGTTTACCGGGTGGCTTGATAACCAACTCGCCGAGGAGCTCGCTGAACCGTTTCTTGCCCAGCTGTTTCTGCAGCGCCGTAATCGTCTTGAGCCTCTGCTCAAAAATGTCGTTAATCCCAGCAGCCTGGGCTGTCTCCACGACTTTGGTTTCGTCGACATATTTGCGGATCGAACGACCCTCGACGAGTTTGAAACCAGACCAGGTCTTGCCTTGATTGACCGCAAGGGACAGTGCGTAGGACTCGACATCGGATGCCCATCTCTTTAAGTCAGGTAGTTTCCCGAGCACCTGGGCAATCTCTGTATCGGAGAGTTGGGCTGGGGGAGCGAACTCGTATTTGGCTAACTCCAGATTTTTCTCGGCCCTGGTGCGGCAGGTTGGTGCTATTTTGCAGAAACGACACCAGCTACCTGCGGCAAAAGAGCCTTCGCCTTTCCCGGCCAGCTTCGCTGTCGGTCGCACAATCTCTTCAGCCCAGGTTTGAAGATCCGCCACGCTGACGTGCCAGGTCGCTACGTTGGAGCGTCTGGGCTGGAAAATCGTCACCGCAACCTCGTCGATCTCGTAAAGAGTATCGAAACCGTGAAGCGCGCCGAGAGCATACAGCATCAATTGCGGATTTTTCTCGGCCTCAACCAGTACGCCTTGCCCGTACTTGAAATCAATAATCTGCAGCAAAGGTTCGGCAATAATCACGCAGTCGCCGGTCCCAAATCCGCCAGGCACCAGATGAGAGTAATCCAGACGTTGCTCGATGAGCGTCACCGGATCCTTGCATGTCTTGCGTGCCTCACGCAGGCGCTCTTGCACGAAAGCAAGATAATCGTCGGTGTGAGCCTCCATTTCACTATCAATCCAGGTGGACTCAGGTTTTATGGTTGGCGAAAGGTGTAGAGCGCGGCGTAGCTTCCACTCCGCAAGAGCGTGAGCGATGGTGCCTTGTTCTGCAGCAGTCGAAGTAGAATCCGGTAAGCCCGCCTCCACTAGGGCTGATGGCGGGCAATTCAGCCATCGGTGCGCACCAGAAGCTGATAAGAGGGCATGTTGATCAGGCATCAGCAAGTCTCTTTGCCCGCGCCAGCAACCACTCATAGTTGGCGGGATCTACTTCCGAGAGACGGTCAGCCCCCGCATCCACAATCAGCTGACGTACCTGCTTGGTCAGTCCTTGACTGGAAAGATCAGAAAGGACTGCGCGTACATCTTCAAGTGAGAGCGCCAAATCTGGAGTGCTATCGTGAGGCGAATCTTCTGCTTGCGACTGGTCATGTTCAGCTGCTGCAGCCTCAAGGGATGGCTGAGCGAGCTGGGCAGCAGCAATAGGCCGCGTACCTGGCATGCCGGCATGATCCTCGATGCCTTCCCAGGCAGCCGATTCCACATCAGCCGCTAGACTAGTAACCAGCTCAGCAACACGATTAAGAACAGCAATAACGTTGTTTGTCTCCGTGATGTTCACTTCGGCTCACCGCCTTTAGCCACGCCCACAGCTTCAGCTAACGCCATCAAAGAGTCCTCAGACTTGGCTGCTTCGCAAACTTTCACTTCCACACTGTCGGCCTCATCACCTGGAAGCAGAATCGCCATCTTGTGACGAGGACGGCTCCTGCCGAACACCTTCCGCAGCAAATACCGCGAGGGACGAATCTGGCGAGTAGCAAGCAGCGCGTCCGGGTCGGGTCGGCGAGCAATTGTTACCTTGAGTTTCGTAGTCATTTATTTTGTTCCTTCCTGAGCGCTGCCTTGTGCCTCGCTCAAAAGAAGGCCAGAAACATCCGAAGAGTTAACCCCTACTGTGAGCAGCGCCTGTCGTAATCGCTCCGTGGCTTTCTTCAACGTTTTCGAGATCGCTGCTTTTGACACGCCCCGCTCGGCTGCCACTTCGACCGCTGGACGCCCTTCGAGAAAAACCGCGATTACAACCGAGCGCTGCACTTTGGGTAGGTTCGCGATTGCATCGAGAAGTAGCTTTCCCACCACACGGATAGCGTTTTCTTTCTCTTCGATAGTTTCCTTGTCACAAACGATGTCTTCGGGCGATGGGCTAGCTCCAGCCTTTTGCGAGCCGTAGGCGTTGTAGACCTCCCAAGAGCAGAACCTGACGCCTTTGCGGTCTTGACGGTGATATCCGTGTTCGTTGTTGTATTCCTGGCGGTCGAGCTCAGTGACGATTTCAACCCAACGGTCTTCGGCTTCAACAACAATCGGATCACCAACGACGGACTGGTAAGTAATGAATCCCATGAGTGGGGTTCCCTTCTTCTAAAGGGAGACCCGCTCGAGGAAGCAAGCTCGCGTGTCAACGAATCCAGGCACGACGGGGTAGAGAAACGAAAAGGCAGGCACCCAGATGGATGCCTGCCACTTGCTTCTCTTACGCGTCTCCTTGATAGTTGACGGCCTTGTGTGATCAGCACGCGGCACCTTGTAGGAGCACCGGCCACGGACGCGGCTGGTTCACCTCATCGGGTTCACGCCGTCGACTGTGTGAACCCTGCTCTCCAGAACATCGCGTCGAGGTCACGCTCGTGTCGTGTCGATCATCTGCCGCATCCTGTAGTAGAATGTGAAGAAGTTCTTCACGAACGTGATTCGGTGCAGTGTTGTCCGAAGAGCTGTTTTCAGGCTACGAACATGGCTGTTCGTAGCCGTGAGAAACCGTGAGGGGCTTTCGTGAGAAACCGTGAGACTTTTTCGAGGGCAGGAGGGCGATGAAGTTCTTTGAACTCGCTGACGCGCTCCACCCTCTCGTGCCCGGAGGTCTTGCTCGTGCACCTTATCTGCGGGAATTGATCTCGATGTTTACGACCGTGACCGAAGCCGAGTGGGCAACGCGTGCTGATCCTTCCACGTTGCCCAGTGATGCGACGCTGGAGCGAATGGCTTCGACCGACAAGGCTTTCACGAAGAAGCTCGCCAAGGCGATTACTGCCCGCTGGGGGGTCAAGAATTTCGTCACCGTACTTGATGATCTTGAGCTTGAAACTCAGCAGCTGATCACTGACAACATTGCCGCCTACGGCGAGCAGGTACGGCTCGATCATTTCCCCGAAGATGTTGCACGCCTCCTTGTTGAGGTCGTTCACGAAAAGGCGGGCACCGATAATGGGAAGGCCAAAGTACTTGCCGAGATCGCTGTGCAAGCAGCTCGGGTGCGATACGAAAAGCTTCTCCTCGCACGCTCACGCGGATGTACGAATTGTGGCAGACCGCTGGGAATCTCATCCCACGGACAGCAAACCGACTCGTATGCGATCGTCTTCCTCGACTGTGAAGAGAACGAATACTCCGCTGATGATTTCGCGGTCGTGTGTAAGCCTTGTGGGGAGAAATACGAGCTCAGTCACACGCCACAAGATGTAACCAAATTGCGCCAGTCCAATAAGGCGCTGTCGTTGAGTGACCGGGTTGATGAGGGTCTTGTTCCACTCGGCTTGGATCAGAAAATCACGCAGTTGCTCATCGCGATCCATAACCTTCCGATTGAGGATCTCGCCACGGACGTGACCTATGACGTGATGCCGATGCAAGCGAAACTCGATGATGTGAAACTTGTGCGGCGGGTGCGTGACCACATGAGTATTTACGAGTCGGTTGTGCGGGAGAAAGCTAAAGCCCTGGAAGAAGCCGGGAAACTCGATTTTGAGCGGATGCGGGATGATATTTGGGGTGCGTGGCGTGTTCTAGTTGATGCAGGGCTGAGCCAAGATGAGGTGTGGGCACGCCTGACCGAGTGGATCGACCAGCACACGCAGGTTGATGAATACGCCTGCGGTGTTGTGGTGTCATTCATGACCCAGATCTGTGAACTGTTCAAGCCTGGGAGGCAGATACTGTGATCCGTCTGCCGAACAAGCTCTACCATTTCAACGAATCCGTGCTCGCTGACTTCGTCACGATTCTCAAAGCCTTAGGCGATGAACCGATCTCGGTGCTGGAACTCCAACGAACCCTCGCACAGGACCTACATACCGAAGACCTCATCAACGCTCTGACACTGCTACTCACAATCGGCACCCTTGACATCGATGTCAGTGAAGGAGTGATTCGTCGTGCTCACTAGATTATGGTCACCTGCGTTCAAGAAGGACGGCGAACCCCGCCCTGTCATCTACCTGCATGCCGGGTTGAACATCGTTGAAGGCGCAGACGAGGCACAAAACTCCATCGGCAAGTCCACGCTGCTCCAAATCATCGACTTCATCTACGCCGGGAATGACTTCCTTAACTCTGACGCCGTACGACTCCCGCAAGCAGTCGGCCACCACGCCATCCACTTCACCCTCAGACTGAACGGCACGGAGCACCACTTCGTTAGAGCCACCGACCGGCCCGGGTTCGTGACCCGATACAGTGACCCGAACTGGCGTGAGGCCGTAGAAGACCTCAGCCTGGGCGACTACCAGCAGTTCCTGCTCGATGAGTACGGCCTCGAGGAAACAGGCGGCACGTGGCGTGAGCTCGTTGGACGATTCAGCCGCGTCGATGAACGCGACATGGCGCTCCTCGACAGGCCACTGGCCGCAGCTGCCCGTGCCAACGACATCGAAGGCGCGAAAGCACTCCTGCGGCTGTTTGGTGCCTACGAGGAGATCGAGAAGATCCAGTCCCGTTACGACAAGGTGCGCAAAGAGGTCGACGCGCTCAGCGCGATGGCGAAAGGCAAGTACTCCAACTACATCAAGTTCACGACAAAGAAGGAACGCACCGCCGCTCAGAAGGAACTCCTCCAAGCCCGCAGCGAAGCGAAACAGCTTCGCACCCACGCTGACCTCGACCTGTTCGAAGCCGAGCGTAAAGCCAGGCACGAGCAGGCGCAGCGCCGCGCCGAGCTACGACCACTCACACAGCAACTCGACGCGATCAACAGCAGACTCACGATCGTGGAGGCGACCCTTTCTGGGCAGACGCGCATCACCACCCGTGACCTGGAAGAGTTCTACGAGTTCTTCCCTAACGCGAACCGTGAATCCTTGGAAACCATCGAGTATTACCACCACCAGCTCACCGGCATCCTTGAAGACCAGCTCCGCGAGCAGCAGCGCCACTACCAGGCACAAGCAGCTGAGCTGCAGGTCGCCATCAACAATCTGCAAGCGCAGATTCTGGCGCTCGGCGAATCCGTGCAGCTCGATGACGAGATCTACGACCAGTCCGCCCACCTGCAAGCCAGGATAGACCGCCTCGAAGAACAGATCCGCACCTTCGACCACAACCAAGAGCTCAAGAAAGAACGCAAACAGCTCAAACACGACATCGATGAGGCGATCCCCAACACCCTCGGGCATCTCACTGAGACGATCAACGCACAGATGAAAACCGTCAACAATACTCTCTATCCGCAGCAGCACCGCAAGAGCCCGCTGTTCACGTTCAAGGCCGCGACCAAGGGCGTCTCCTACACGTTCGACCACAACGGTGACACTGGCTCCGGTGCTAAGGCCAAGAACCTCATCGTGTTCGATCTCTCCGTCCTACACAGCACACCGCTACCATTCCTCATCCACGACTCAGCAATCATCAAACCCGTCGCCTTCGCACCCGTACGAGCGCTACTCGCCATCTATGCCAGCAGCGGCGCGCTCGAAAGTGGTGCGGGTGAACCCAAGCAGGTGTTCTTCTCCTTCGACGCCACCAAAGCCTACGGCACCGGAGCCGAGCAAGTCGTTACCGAAAACCAAATCATCCACCTTGACGAAGGCACCGAAGCCCTCTACGGCTTCACCTGGAACCTCGAAACCGACCAGCACGAAGCAGGAGACAACCAGCCGTGACCATCACCTTCAAACCACTATGGAAACTCCTCATCGATCGAGACATGACCCGCGAGGACCTACGCCAGGCCACAGGCCTATCACCAGCCACCATCGCTAAACTCGGCAAAGACGGCAACATCACCACCGACGTCCTAGCCCGCATCTGCGCCGCACTTGAGTGCGATGTTGCCGACATTTGTGCCGCAGTTGCGCTGAACGAGGATGGGGTAAATGACTAACAGCTTTGACTTCGGCCACGCGAACGCAGGACAGCGCAAAGCATTCGAAGCACCATAATGTCAGCCAAGCCCACAGCAGACCCTAGCAAAGGAAGACACACTCAAGTCGAGTGGCTCGAAAAACCCAGCCCACACCATTACCGTGCCAGGTTGAATCGAACTGGAAATCAAGAGCCCACACGTCACCCGGGTACTGGCCAGCAGGAACATCACGATCTGTAGCCACAGCCAGACGCTTGCGCTTCTTACGTGGCAACACGCGCAGTCCTTCTTCATGCCACAGGCGGCGCAACGTCTCCCGGCACACCCCATACCCTTCAGCAAAAGCCGTCATCCAGGCACGCCGGTGTCCCCACCGACGATGATTCTTCGCAAACTCATGCATCCACGCGTAGGTCTGCGTACTTATCCGGCTTGCCCTCACAGGCTCTCGCACGCCGATAGGCGCTACGGGAGAGCCCGACAATCCGGCAGGCAAATCTTTGACAATAGCCCAGCCCGACCAGATGCCAGATGGCATCATGGCGGCGAGCTGGGCTTAGAAGTTTCCCTCCGATAGCTGTTTCCACGCCGCTTTCTCCAGCTCAGTCTAACCAAGCAGGCGCTTCAGACGCGTGTTTTCCTCACGTAGACGCTGGAGTTCTTTCGCTTCGCTGTTCGTCATCGACCCATACGTTGCCTACCACCGATTCAGCGTGGCTTCGCTAATCCCGAGCTCGGTGAGAATCTGAGCCGTCGTCGATCCTGATTCCCTCAACTCCCGTGCTTTGTCAAGCTTGCGAACAATTTGTTCGGGCGTGTGCTTACTAAACTTTCTCACCATTACTCCATTCTCCCCACCTAGTGGCAGGGAATCAACGGACAACACTCAAGACACCTGGACCCAAAAACCAAGGACACTCCAGCTGTGCGGAATCATAAAGCTAGTATGCTCCGCGGTCAGCGTATGATTCTCCATTTGGCCCGTAGTGGTCATGCCCTTTGTCACTGTAAAATTTTTCGCCGGATACATGACCCTTTGCGATAAGAGTTTGTCCCTCACGGCTGTTTTGACCAAAAGAGACCGTGACTTCTTCCCCAGATTCAGTGGTGGCATAAACAGGTGCTGTCCAGTTGCGGTCTCCGCCTGCATTTTCCCCGGTTCCAAATTCTGGATTTCCTTTAGGGTTATCTCCCATTTCAATCACTTCCTCGTCAACTTGAAATATGAGTTTTGTACCTAACCAAAAGCTGCTTTTGCCAACACACAGCCATCTCAATTGTATCTTTACCTCGCCTATACCGCTAGAGCTCGGCGTACCTTATGTATTTTGAGCGCGAAGGCGGTGTGGTGCCTCATTTAGTTTGAGCGCGAAATTGAAGTGTCCTGGGTTTTGTTCCGCTTTTTATACGGGGGTCAGCTCGCTGACCCGAGTTTGATTATACATATCGATGATGTCGGCTGGAGTGCGGTATCCGAGCGCTTCGTGTAGGCGCTCATTGTTCCACCAGTGCACCCAGTTCATGGTGGCGAACTCAACCTCTGTCAGTGATACCCAGGGGTGGGAGTAGATCAACTCAGCCTTATACAGGCCGTTGACCGCTTCGGCTAGCGCGTTATCGTAGGAATCACCCACCCTCCCCGTGGAGGGTTTGATTCCCCAGTGAGCGAGTTTGTCGTTATAGGTAATACTCGTGTACTGAGATCCGTGATCTGAGTGGTGGACCAAGCCAGACAGGTGCTCTTTAGCGTTCATGACTGCCTGCTCTAACGCTTCCAGCGGTAGAGCCTCTGTTTGCATGGTCGATCTGGTTGCCCAGCCTACAATCTTTCGGCTATAAACATCGGTTAGGAACGCTGTATACACGAACCCCGATAGGGTTCGAACATACGTGATATCAGCAACCCATAGTTCGTTGGGCTTACTGGCCGTGAACTGCCGGTTCACCAAATCCGGGCGAGAATCTGGTACTTGAGCGGGTCTGGTTGTTATTGCTGTGCGTCCCCGGCGAACACCAGCAATCCCAGCGATCCTCATGATCCTAGCGACCTGGTCACGATCAATATCCCAGCCCGCGCGCCTGGCTGCGTGCCACATCTTGCGAATACCATAGACGCCAAAATTGTGTGCGTGAATCTCGCGTAGTTCTTCAGCAAGAATCCGATCACGAATGCTTCTGGCGCTTGCTGGTCTGCTCTTGGCTAGCCGGTAGCCGCGAGAGTTAATAAACCCTCCTTCCAAGCTAGCCCTAAGTGTCCGGCAAATCGGCTCGACCCCGAAACGACCCCTATATTCGTCAATATAAGCAATCATCATCGGGCCGGTCGGTCGAGCTCCGCTGCGAAAAAAGCCGAAGCAGTTTTCAAAATCTCATTCGCCCGGCGCAGCTCCGCATTCTCGCGTTTGAGCCGTTTGACTTCCTCATGTTCTTCACGGGTCATCCCTTGCCACTCACCCGTGTTAACAAGATGCTGCTCATACCAACGGCGCAATGACTCGTTTGCGATCCCCAGCTTCGGAGCAATCTCATTAACCGCCCTCCACTGCGAACACGAGCCATCACCAGCTAAGCGATCCACGAGCATACGCACCGCCCGATCCTTAAACTCCTGAGAATACCTCTTAACCATGCCTCAATCCTCTCAAAAACGAGTAGGAACAAAACCCAGGACACTTCTAAACAGCCCAAACTACTTTTAGCTTCAACCGGAGAGCGAGCATTGGTCAGGTAGCTCCTGTCAGCTCAATACAAATTTGTTTAGCTAGGTTAGCCTATAGTAACTTAGTCGTTCATAAGTAATAGTGCGGTTAATTATCGGATAATTATCGGAATACGATTGGCGGGGTTTTTGGATCTTGCGACGCTGATGATGCCCATCCAAGCTCTAAGGAGAGTAGAAAATGACAGTCGTCGTGGGTATTAATATGTCTAATCATCCAGAAACTGGAAAGCCAACCGCTGACGGTGGAGTGGCAATCGCTATTGACAACGTGGTGCGCTATGCCTGCGCAGAGGAGCGGGTTAGTCGATTGAAGTATGATGGCGGTTTCCAACGTAGTCTGCGTAATGGAATGGACGCACTCGGTATTACAACAGATGCTATAGATGTGGTTGGTCTGGTTGGTTTCGGGCAACAGGTTGGTGCGGAGTTGCCTAGCTATTTGGCAAACGAGGTACGAGCTGAGGTTGGGAAACAGGCGCGGTTGGTATATTGCAGCTCGCACCATGAAGGACATGCTTGGGCAGCGATTGGTCAGCTGTCCCTTAAAGACGCTTTAGTGGTCGTCATCGACCATAGTGGCAGCGTCATTGAATCGGCTAAGGGTGGACTTGATGACGCGCGGGTTGAGCAAACCTCTTATTACCTGTGGCGGGATAATTGTCTAAAACTCGTTTCGAGAGATCATGACGCTCCTGGCGAGATTGGATATGGTCGTTTCTACAGCAAGGTTACCCGATACGTTGGTTTCGGCAGTTATCATGATGCTGGCAAAATGATGGGCTTAGCTCCGTTTGGTGCGAGAGAGCGGATTGGTTTAATCCCTTTGGCCTTCGAATCGAAAGGAGGAAGGGAAACTACAGCTGTCACAGACGATGTATACAGTGAGGATGGACTTGTTGATCTGTCAATATGGCTCCGGGATCACGGCTCTACGCATCCCTATTTGAAAGCTTGGGATTTCGGGGATATTACTGCGGAAGGCGCAGATTTAGCGGCTTGGGGTCAGCTCAGTTTGGAATCCTCGGTGTTGCGACGGGTGCGCCCGCTGGTCAAAGAGTATGCTCCCGCGCATGTCATTGTCTGTGGGGGTGTCGCGCTAAACTCAGTACTGAACGGTTTGCTGGCACGTGAGCTGACTAGCGATGTGAGAATCCCCGATTCCCCTGGTGATGCCGGGCTGTCCGTAGGTGCCCTTCAATTCGCCCTGAGATCCACGGGTAATGAGTTACTTAGTGGTTTCACCCCATACATCGGTCGACAATACACTGCTGATGAGGTGCAAGCGGCGCTCTCTTCGCTCCACAGCGATGACTATATGGTTGTGAAGCTTGATAATCCGATTAGTGCTGCGGCCGACGCACTGGCTCAGGGACAGGTAATCGGTTGGTTCCGAGGTCGTAGTGAATTCGGGCCGCGCGCCCTGGGTAATCGTAGCATCCTATGTGCAGCTTCCAATCCCTGGATAAAGGAAAAAGTGAATGGATTTGTAAAGAAACGTGAGTGGTTCCGACCCTTCGCTCCGGCTGTTTTAGCTGAGCGCGCCGATGATTACTTTGAGATGGGCGGTTCGGACAGCCCTTATATGATGAAAACAGTGTTTGCTAGAGCTGACCGTAAACACGAGATTCCATCTGCTGTGCATGTTGACGGCACTGCGCGAGTGCAAACCGTCTCCCTCGAGGACAATGCTGATTTTCACGCACTGATTGCCGCCTATGAGCGTCGAACGGGCATACCCGTGTTGATGAATACCAGCTTCAACGAGGGTGGTATGCCTCTTATTGAAACGCCAGGTGATGCGGTTAAGGCCTTTGTTAGCTTTGGTGCTGGTATGGATCGGCTCTATGTGGAGAACTATGAGATACGACGCGCTAACTAATCAGGGACTACCTTCGCGACAGGTTGATTTAACAGGCGTGGTGATTCGTTATGACCGGTTCTCTGCGACTTTCATTCGAATCCTATTGCAAATTGATGGTCTCTATATTTGGGCGGTCCGGAGCAGCAAATCAATTTCGAAAGCTGATAGCCAGCATCCGAGGATTGGCGCTTTAGTGCGGGTGACCGGACACTGGAAGATATTTAAGGGAAACTACGAAATTGAGGTAGAGACTCTCGAAATCGTTGCGCAGTCTACTTGTTGGGCTGGTGGCAGACCAGCACGTTCGACCGAGCTACTTGGTTTGCGCTCTCTAGTGGTTCGAGAAATGCATGCTTTGTTTCGAGATTGGGACTATATGCCGGTTCAATCTCCGACAATCGTCTCGGAGTGGGCACTCGGAGATACGGTACCTTTTGAGATGCAATTTTACGATCGCAAAGAATTTCTTTCCATCAGTAATATGATCTATCACCAGATGCTCGCTTGCAATGGGTTTAACAGCTTTTATGAGATTGGTAAGCTGTTTAGGCGGGAGACGCCTAGTAGCCGTCGCAAGTTGGCAGAGTTCACTATTGTAGATATCTCGCGAGTTGGAGTTGGTATCGACAGTATCATGAGCGATTTCGAGCGGCTCATTTTAGCAAGTGTAGCAATCTTGAATCGACATGCTAATTATATAACTGCTATCGAAAAGGTAGATTTTGAGACCATTCGTTGGACCGATTTGACTGCGCTAGCAGGCGGTAGTGGTGGTAATGGCTCTCAGCTCAACTCAGCTTGCAGACAATATCTAGACAAGCACTATGACTCATTCGTTTGGGTTACAGGTTTCCCTGTTGAGAAACGACCATTTTACACTAAAGCCACTGATGGTTTTTCCCATGATTGTCAGCTGTGGTATCGCGGGCGGCTCTATTTGGTAGCGGGTAGTCAGGTGGAAACTGATCCGAAGCTATTACGTGAACGGATTCGCGCCAAAGGGTCTCACCCTAGTCGGTATCGTGATTTTTTTGATGTCGTAGATGCTGGTATGCCGCTGGTGAGCATGGCTGGTATGGGACTCGAAAGATTCCTATCGCTGGTTCTCACCGATACAGTCGCTGCTGACTTCGCGGTGTCTCCGCGTTATAAGAATGGAAGAGTTTTTTGATGAGAAGAAAAATGATTGTCTGCTTGAAGTTCCCGGAATTTCTTTTGTCTCGTGTGCTAAAGCTGGGGGCTGAGGTGATTTTGGTTCGTGATGCATACGATGTTTTGAACGAGCCATTATCTGATGAAGTACGGACTCGGTTGCGTGCTGTTTACGAGGTCGACCGGCTGGATTCGATTGAAGAAATGTCTGGTGTTTTTGTTGACCTGGAGTTGAAGTATCCAAGAGCCATTTCTTCGGTACTTTCCGGAGCTGAGTACGGCATGTTTAGCGCTGCATATCTGCGGAGTGCGCTGGGTCTCGACCCACGCGAGCCAGACTTGGCTATTACAGTACGAGATAAGCGATGGATGAAAAAAGCATTCTCTGATGCCGGAATCCCGTGCGCACCTATTATTTCAAATTACCAACCGGGAGATTCGGTGCCGAAAGAAATGTTCCCAATTGTTGCGAAACCAGCGGCTGGAACAGGATCTTTTAACACGGCGATTCTGCAAACAGCGGACGATTTAGATGCCTTTGTCTCGACAGAACAATTACATCCAGCGCTTGCGTCGCATCAGTGGGCGATCGAACAGAAGTTGGAAGGGGATGAATACCACGTAGACATGATCTGGCAGGGTGGTGAGATTGTTTTTACCAGTGTAGGTCGCTATATGGTACCTCGCCTTGTTGCGCTAGATAAGCCGTCACGTAATGGATCGATTATTCTCTCACCTGAAACGCACGCTGAACTTTATAGAAGCTTTGGCGAATTAATGACCAAGTTTGGTGTGGCAAAAGGGTTAACATCCGGAGTTACGCACGCAGAATTTTTTGTTGACGCCAACGGTCAGCCTTATATATCTGAAGTGGCTACCCGTTTTGCTGGGGGGCTGTCCCAGAGGCGATTAATGCAGCATTCGGAGTCGACATTATCGATGCGTGGCTTAAAGTAGAATTGGGGCTTGAACCGGACCTCACAGGGTGTGCGGAAGGATATCGATTGGCCGGTTGGTTGGCCGTTTCACCGACTAAAAATGGGCAGATACGTGCTGTGCCCACCAAGGCAGAATACCTGGCTAGTGAGGGAGTAGTCGATGCTGTGGTCAAAGTTGCACCTGGTCAGGACTATAGGCATGACAATCCCTCTAATTGGTGTGTGCTGGTCACTATCGCTGCACCGGATGAGAAGTCATTTATGGGTCGCTGTGATGATTTGTACGCAAGGTTACCAATCCAAGTTTGATTCTTCTGTACAAAATAGTTCTATACCAAATAGGAGCAATAATGATTCTTACCGGCAATGAAATAGCGCGGGAGGTTAGTCGGAGGCGTATCAAGATTTCGGGATTCAATCCAGCGCGATTGTCCACCAATTCTTACGATTTATCGCTCGGGTCAACGCTATTGAAATACACAGAAGATGTTCTCGATCCACGCGTTGAAAACAGTTACAGTACCTTTCAGATTGAGCCAGACGGTTATAGAATGCGGAAAAATGATTTTTTGCTCGCAGAAAGCCGTGAATACGTGGGTAGTGATCACTATGTTCCAATTATCCATGCCAAATCGGGAACCGCGCGCCTAGGCTTGTTCGTACATGTGACTGCTGATCTAATAGATATTGGCAGCTACGGAAAGATAACCTTTCAATTGTACTCGACGCTTCCCGTGATGCTACGACCAGATTGGCTTATAGCTCAGGTATCTTTTTGGGTTCCGAAAGGGGACATCGAACTCTACGATGGTAAGTATAACGGGAGCGAAGGACCTGTCGCCTCGCGTGCCTATTTAGGGAAGTAGACATGATTCTGACTGGAAGTCATATTTCAGCGGAGCGGGCCGCAGGTCGGATAGTGTTGGATCCTTTCGCCAGCAATCAGATAAACCCGAATAGCTACAACTATCGTTTGGGATCCTCTTTAAAAATACCCACCGTGCACTGTGATGGAACGGTCACTTTTGAAACCCTAAGAATAGGCGCGAAGGGTCATGTGCTGCAGCCGCATACCATGTATCTTGGATCTACTTTAGAGCTAATCAGTAGCTATGTGTACGCTATGTCCTTGATTGGACGTAGTAGCCTCGGTCGTCTTGGTCTTTTTTTACAGGTATCAGCTAATCTTGGACACACCGGATCTGCGCATCACTGGACTCTAGAATTGGTTGCTGCGCAACCAATTCGGATTTATCCCGGCATGATAGTAGGTCAAGTTACATTTTGGGATAATGTCGGCGACATTCCAAAGAATAATAGTTTTTTTGCGCGACAGCATGTGCCAACTGAGTCCCGGTTTATGGCTGGTTGGGCGTTACCCAAGGCGGATGGAAAAAACGCCTTATGATTCCCTTGCATTTGACGCCCTACCGTACTGGTCTGGTATTCTCTGCTGCCAGACTAATACCTAGCAGCTTCTCTTTTATCTACCTTTTGAACAAAGGTCTGAGTCTATCAGACGTCAGTAGTGCGCGTTTAGTTCAGCTCCTAGCTTTACTTGTTCTTGAGGTTCCCTGTGGGGTCTTAGCTGATCGTTTTGGACCGCGTCTGTCGCTCCTTATATCCGTATTTGCTTCTGCCTCCTGGCTTGGTGTTATGGTGTTAGTTGATAATCTGGCTACGTTGATTGTTGCTGAATTACTTAACGCTGTCTCGCTGTCACTATTCAGCGGCTCATTCGAGATATTGCTACGCGATACTCACAAAGCCAAAAATCCGTTGGCGAACTTCGGTAAAAATCAGTCGCTCTGGATTGCAGTAGCGTCTGTCTTTGGCGCACTCTTTGCAACTGTAGTTTCTCGTCAGGCTGCGTGGATTCTAGCTGCCGTAATACAGGCATTGTTGTTTTTGCTGCTTTGGGGTGATATTGGGAGAAGTCGCCGGGATTCTCTGGCGGTTCCTACTTATTTTTCTTCAGGGGAAGAGTGCGAGTTGAGGCGTATCTTCCTTAGCGTTCGATTTGTGCCAATTGGTTTGTGGATAGCTTTTACTACTCCGACTCTTGTGTTCGATGTTTTACTTCAGTTTTGGCAGCCGATTGTCGTGATGTTCGGGATTCCATCCGAGAATAACGTTCTTCTGGTGTTGATCTCGCTTATCGTCATGGTATCGATGTCGATGGGGGGTGCTCTGGAAGAGATGGCGGTTCGACGCTGGGTCATCCCGACTGCTATCGCTGTAATGCCATTGCTGAGTATGATGGTGTTTGTTACTGACGGTGTTCCCCGACTCTTCTTGGCTGTGCTTGCGATTTGCCTGCTTGTCATCGTGTCAACCGCGATGCGTAGCCGTGCGACATATCAAGTCACTCAGGCTGTTCGGGGTGACGTAGAAGTCACAGCTTTCAGCTTGGTATCTGCGATTTCGCGGGTAATTTCAGGCTTACTGATTGCAGCTGTTGGAGCCTTCCTAGGCTCTGTTTCCAGCGTGATAGTGCTTGTGCTTATGCTTACGGCATTAATAACTATTTGTTTTTTGGTTGAGCGTACCTGAGGAGACACGATTGTGCATGGCATAGTTATCTAGTTTCGGAGGAATGATGACGCAGAATTTGAAGTATTGGTCTGAGTTAGCCGAAATCCACAGTCGTGGTGATTATTATCCGGTAGAAGAGGTGATTAAGGGAGGCAACACGCTACGGGAGATAGAGCTTGAAATGTTAGCTAATCCCGAGGGGCGACGATTATTGCACTCACATTGCCACATAGGTCTCGACACAATCTCTTTGGCTCGGTTTGGTTTTCTTGTAACAGGGATTGACTACTCTCCAACCGCAGTACAGCACGCTCGACGAATAGCTGATCTAGCAGGCGTTCAAGGTTGCAAGTTCTTGGTTGCAGATAGCAGTGAACCTGCCGACCCCACTATAGCCGGTACCTTCGATATCTACTATGCGTCTTACGGCGTGTTGGTTTGGGTTCCCGATGTTGAAATATGGTTTAAAAGCGCAGCTACCTATCTAATGCCCGGAGGAGAGCTAGTGCTGATTGATGAGCACCCGTATGCTGCTACTTTCGATAGCGGAGAGGCTAGCGAGTATCCGCCTGTGTCTGCGCCATATTGGCAGACAGCCGGTCCCTATATCACTAGGAATGAAAAGTCGTACTCTGGTGATTCTGATTTGATTATTCAGAACGCTCAGACCAAATGGCCACACGCGCTTAGTGAAATTCTATCCGCAGCGAGTATAGCTGGGTTTCGGGTAATTGAACTGTTAGAGTACCCATTCTCGCACTATCGGTCAGTTCCCGAGATGATTGTTGGAGATGACTATTATTATCACCATCCGCGATGGTCTGAGAGTGTACCCTTTCTATTTTCGCTGAAACTAATAAAGGAGAGATAAGAGGAATAAACCAATATAGGCTATGCATCGCCTAAGTCTGCGTACAATATCGTGGCGAACTAATCATTGAATCGCTGTCAAACTTGTTGTGGATGGGAAAGATAAAAGTGTGAAGCGGTTTAACCTGACTTGCAAAAACCATTCTTCACGACGGGGAGAGTCAACAGGAAGTTTTTCCAACAGTCTCAGATGCTCTCCGTTATAGGCGTACAAACCCGATGCAAGCTCCTCAATATTTCGAGCAACAACCAGCACTACACCGAGTCAGTGCGTCTATGGAAATATGCGTACAACCTACGTAATCGTTACTAGTATAACACCAGCGACCGAGACGGATCACTACACAACCGCAAAGGCTCGGCAGGACGCTCCCACTAACCCACGACACGCCCGAAAAATAATCCGCACCCCCTTTTGGGCATTAACCAGGATTTTGCTTATTTAGTATCTGAACCGAAGCCAACCGGTCAATTTATCGGGGACATCTTCTAGCGCCAAGCCATACTTTTTAGCGGAAGCCAAACAATTTAGCGGCTATGCCGAGCAGTCACACCAGCACCCCAAAACCAGACTTTGCGGGCCCTATACTACCCCAAACCCAAGCACCACGAACCATCGAGTAAACCGTCAATAACGCCCTGACAAGACATTTCACCCACCCGAGGGCAGAAAAATAGGACGCCCACTTTGTATCAAAATGAGCGTCCTAGTGGTGGAGCCGCGGGGAATCGAACCCCGGTCCAACGAATCCAGCAGTAGTATTCTCCGTGCGCAGTTTGCATAGCGTATTTCTCAGTCCCAGCCTTACCTGCAAACAAGTGGCTGACAGGCTCAGTTACTAAAAAGTCGCTGTCGCCTCAGTAACCAAGGTGACAACCAGTGGCTTCTTAAACAACGCCAGGAACCGAGGTAGAAGCACCCCCGGAGCTGACGGACTTTTAAAGGCTCGGCGCTTAGGCAGCCAGAGCGAAGTCAGTGCGGTTATGTTTAGCACTTATTTTTTCGTGAAGAACGTTAACGAGATGACCTCACATTCTCGGCACGCTTCCCTACAATCAGTATCCGTTGTCGAAACCGATCGACCCCTATTAAATTAATAAACACCCAACTTCACTTGGTAAACACCCAGTGTGAATGCTCTGACCATTATTTCTATAAACCGATTTTTAGTCAAGAGAAATATGTCACGACAAAATGCAAATAACCAATTGAAATCCTGGCAAATTTTACGCCCCTAATAACGTGGCGCTCAGCATATAAACAGCTACTAGCAGCAGCAATATGGCAAACAGGAATGTCAAAGTAGTGGATTTGGCTTTGCGGGTTAAGCTAGCGCCAATCGGACCTCCAATCATTGAGGCGAGGGCGAACGGCAGTACGCTCAGGTAATCAATCTGGATAGCGGTGCCCATTCTGGCAGCTAATCCTGCCATTGCAGCAATCACCATCACCAATAGGGAAGTAGCCGATGCCTCTTTCATGTCGAAATGCATTATCAAAGTGAGGGCGGGTACTACCGCAAATCCTCCGCCTACCCCAAAGAATCCGGTTAATACCCCGATAAGAGCGGCTGAAATAATAATAGTTATCCAGTGATGTAGGCGAGACTTGGAGCTGGGGGAGTTTTCATTTCCCTGGGAAGTTTTATTACAAACTTGCTGATTCCCATCCGTATTGGGGGACCTCATTTGTGGTTTCCCACCGGTCACATTCCCACCGGCCTCATTTTTTTCTTTAGCTGCCTTGTGAAACATTAATCCGGCAACTATTAGCAGCAGGGCAGAAAACAGATACATTAATAGCTTCGCTGAGACCAGAGAGTTTAGGAACGACCCTAAAAAAGAGCCGGTAATTGAAAGCACCCCAAATACTGCCCCTTGTTTCCAATGCACTTCTTTACGTCTGCCTATCAGGGCTATTAGGGAGGTCGCGCCCACGATTAGTAGCGAACCAGCGGCGGCATTATGGGGAGACTGTCCCAATAGATAGACCAGTATGGGAACCGAGAGGATTCCCCCTCCTGCCCCAAGTAGACCGACGATTACGCCTACGCAGATTCCAATTACTGCCGGCAAAAGTAGGCTCATTGTCTTCTTCCTTTAATCAATGCTTCTTTCATAATATCTGCTGCTGGTCTACCGCTAGCTACTAGCGCAGCCATCTGCTGCAAGGTAGGGAAAATATTGCGATAGAAATAGTGATAACCAGGACATAAATAGTTTTGAGGCGGATCCAAAGGTGTGGAGTCCTCCAGTTGGTACGGATTTCGTCTAGTCGTGGCCGATTTGACTGCTTCTGGCGGTGATAGGCGTTTACTGTCTGAGGTGATAAAGCGATCTTTAGGACAGCCCCCATAACAAAGTCGCAGGTATGGACAGTGTAGGCATTTTTGACTTAGCTGGCTCTTTTTCTTAGCGAATTCTTTAGCGCGTTCGGTATTAGCTAGGTTGAAAAAGTCTTTATCGCGCAGGTTTCCCAGTTTCCAATCTGGTTCTACCCAATGGTCACAGGCATAAACATCGGCGTTAAACTCCAGGGCGAAGTTGTTTCCACAACTTGGAGCATGTACGCAGTTGCTTATTTGCCCGAACATTGCGGCGAGAGCTGCGTCAAAATCTTGGACGAATACTTTTCCCACATCGTGACGTAGCCATTCGTTGAATACCTCCAGCAGAAACACTCCGTATCTTTCTGGCTCTACACTACGAGAGGTAACCGCCTGACCTTGCTGCCTATATAGTATCCCTACCTTTTCGTTTGATAGATTACTGTCTTTTCTTGATCTCCAACCGGCTTCTGCCTGGGCTAAATCTTTGTCATTAACTCTTTCAACTATGGGGATGAATTGAATAAAATCTGCCCCTAAAGAATCACGAAAATACTGGTAAACTTCCTGGCCATGGTCTTGGTTAGCGTGATGTATAGTGCATAAAATATTGCATTTGACTCCGTAGTTCTGGAGGTGTTCCCAGCCTTTTAACACCATATTTTGGGTGGGGCGACCAGCTCGGTTGACTCGATAGGTGTCATGATATTGTTCTGGTCCGTCAATGGAGATTCCCACCAGGAAATCGTTATCGAACAAAAACCTTGCCCATTCGGCATTTATCAGAGTGCCATTGGTTTGCAGGGCGTGTTTAACTACTTGCCCAGGGCGTCGATATTTGTCACAAAGTTCTAGAGCTAATTTATAAAAATCTAGACCCCGTAACGTAGGTTCTCCGCCTTGCCAAAGCATAGTTACGTTTCCATCAGGCTGGGCTTGCAGGAAACGCTGAATATACAGTTCGAGAGTCGCTTCGCTCATTGTTTGCTGCCGTGCGTTGTACAGCAGCTCTTTAGAAAGGAAAAAACAATACTTACAGTCCAGGTTACAGGCAGCTCCGGTCGGTTTGGTCACTACTGCAAATGGTAGTTGCCGGTTTGAAAGTGTCTGAGGGTTACTCATAGATTTTACCTATTGACTCTTCTCGTCTTCTTACAGCCAACTCGTTATAAACCGCTGCCACTGCCCCTAAGGCAACGTCACTATCAGCGAGCTTGGCGGTTACTATTTTGGGATTATGAAATAGGCGGGGAGCTACTGCTGCTGCTATTTGCTTCGACAGAGCCGGGAAGGTGTCTATGAGTTCTCCCCCTAGAACGATGGTTTTCGGATTATACAAGAGGGCTGCATATTCAATTCCTTGAGCAAGATAGGATAGTGCGCGCTGAAGAATATCTACGGTTTCGAGGTCGCCTGCCTGGGCTTTTTGAGCGAACTCGGTAAGGTTGCTAACTTTAGCTAAGCTGCACAGGGCGGGTACGCTAGTGAACTGTTCGAGGCATCCGGTGCGTCCACAATAGCAGCGTAAGTCTTGCCCCGCGGCAGGAAGATGTCCCAGTTCACCTACGATTACTGGCGAACCGGTAGTAGCATTATCTACCGTAAAGCAGCAGCTGACTCCGCCAGATATACGTATATATAGTTGCCTGTCTCCTTGGTCAGGTTGTGTTGATCGCGATTCCCCTAGCCCAGACATTTCTACTACGTTTTTAGTTACTGTCAGGCATTGCCAAAATTTGGATACTGTTTGTTCTACGCTGTTGGTTAGGTGAGGTGAGATGGGTTCGGGAATACCTACTCCCACTCCAGACAAAGAAGTTAAGTCGAGTTCTTTTAGTTTTGCGTTATCGCTGATTAACTGACAGATACTGGCTAGAGGTTCGGTCCAGTCAGAAAAAGAGCAGTAATCTTTACTAGATTTATCGAGCACATTTCCGGCGCGATCCATAATGAGCGCAGTGGCGTTATTGCGGGCAATGTTGATCCCGATTGCGTGGCCGGTTTTTTCTCGTAAATATAGGGTCTCACTTGGGCGGCCGCGAGGACGTAAAGGTGTTTCGTCCTCTGTTACTCCGGTAACGCTGGCAATACTATTAGTGTCAAAGAGCCTGGTGAGAGCGCGGCTTAGGGTTGGTCGCGATACTTTTAACGCTCTAGCTAGCTCCCTGCGAGAAGTGGGTGCTTGGCTTAGGTGCTTGACGATTCGGTTTTCTAATTCAAACGGATCGCTTAGCCGCGTTCTCATCCAGGCTCCTTTCTAGTGTATTTATCTACTATTAGTCAGTGAGTACTTCGTCAAGGTCAGACCGGGCGGTGTTGACCAAGGGAATGTCGAAATCGGTCATTGCTGCCATCCATTTTGCGAAAGAATGGTCGCCACGTTCTCGTAGTTGTTTATACAGTTCAGTGGCTAATTCTTTGCGGATTTCGTCGTAAACTGGCACGGTATAGACATTATTCATTTCTGCTGGATCTACTCGTAGATCGTACAACTCGTTGATAGATTCATGATTCATTACCAGTTTGAAATCTTTAGTGCGCAGCATTCTTTGTTGTAGCGGGAAATGGTGCCCATGGAACTCACACACGATGTTTTCGCGCCAGTTGGGAACTTCATTTCCTCGGGTTAAGTCCACAATTGAACGTCCGTCCTCGACTAGGTTTTCTGGAAGTCCTGCTATTTCCATGACGGTAGCCGGTAAGTCAATCAGCGAAATGAACTTCTCGCTGCGTCCTACTTTGGACACCCCGGGAATATGTGCGATAAAGGGAACGTTGTAAATGTCATCGTACATCGCTGGCCCTTTGTCATTCATTCGGTGCGAACCGGTAAATTCACCGTGATCAGCACAAAAGAACAAGGCAGTATCATCTAGTACTCCGAGTTCGCGGGCTACCTGCATTATTCTGCCAATCTCGTAATCAATCATGGCCACATATCCCCAATATACGGCGATTAGTTTCTTCCACTGTTCGTTGGTGAAACTTGAGGTAGACCAATAGGTTGCATAATTTTGTTGAATTGGCGGCTTACCAAATAGGGTGTCCCCGAAGTTTTCTGGTAACTCCACGTTGTCTGGGTCAATCAGGTCGAACCATTTATCTGGTAAGAAATAGGGTAAGTGGGGGCCGTAATAATGGACGTCCAAGCAGAAAGGTTTACCGCTTTGTTTCCAGTCTTTTGCGTATTCGCGTAGTTTCTCTATTGCCCGGTCGGTCAAGAAACGCTCAAAAGTTGCTTCCTCAGGTTGGTCGAGGCGGGCGGCGATAATGTGTCCGGGTCTGCCTCCTGGTAGCTCTCCTCGCCACAAATCATGGGCTTTCACCGGGGGAAGATTATTCTCTTTGAGCCAGGCGACATATTTTTCGTTCGCAACTGGGTTTTCAGCTCCCCAATAAGTGTCGTCATCGGCTCCGAATTTGTCAGGCAGATTGTATCCGCAGTGGTATTTGCCCACTATACCTACGTTGTAGCCGTGATTTCGTAGTTCTTGTGTATAAGTCCAGCTATCTAAAGGAATGTCTGTGTTGTAGGCGATATTCCATTCCGGATTGGCAAGTACCTGGTGTTTTAGGGGAAGCTTTCCAGTCATTAGGGAGGCTCTGGCGGGGGTGCAAATCGCGGTTGGGGTGAAACAGTTTGTGAAAGCAAAGCCGTTTTCACCTAATTGGTCGATATTTGGAGTTTTAGCATGGGGATTCCCTAGGCACCCAATGGTATCGACTCGGTGCTGATCGGTCATTAGCACCAGAACATTACGTACATTATCTGGGATAACTCGCGTTTTAGCTGTGCTATTGTCGGAAGTACTCATTTTAGATTCCCATCTCCTCAAGTTGTTTTCCAGATGTTTCTTGGACAAATTTTCCGGTGAAAATAACGGCTAGCACACCGAAGACAAAGAAAATCCAGTACACGCCAGCCGGTGACCAGGCAACTAGGAAGGGGAAGAAGAAAACCACTAGGAAGTTGACCAAGAAATCTGCACCGCTGGCTAGAGACATTGCGCCTCCGCGTATCTCGTTGGGGAACATTTCTCCCATCAATATTGAGAATATAGGACCCCAAGAGGAAGTGAATCCCAAGAGGAAAAGGCATAGGGCTCCCACTGCTATCCAGCCTAGGAGAGGTTGGCTAGCAACATCGGCGCTCCCATCCGGGCCGGTGGGGGCGATGGTGAATACGAGAGCCACTAGCCCTAAGGCAACGAATATCATGGTGCCGCCAATCATCAGCATTCGTTTGCGTCCCACTTTGTCAACCAGGAAGATGCCGGTAAGCACCCCCACGATTTTGAAGAAAGTTAGGAGAGTGGTTTGTTGGAATGCCATTTCTTCGCTAAACCCTACAGTTTCAAAGAGCTTATTGGAGTAGAAGAAGATACCATTTGTTCCGGTGAGCTGTTGGAAAGCA
Source organism: Varibaculum timonense (assembly GCF_027694345.1). Lineage (NCBI taxonomy): Bacteria > Bacillati > Actinomycetota > Actinomycetes > Actinomycetales > Actinomycetaceae > Varibaculum > Varibaculum timonense. The sequence continues at coordinate 240,269 of NZ_JAQEVU010000003.1, read as the reverse complement.
GCAATTGCCATAGCGACAAAAACCAGAGGACGCCATTTAGAGGACATAATTTCTTTAATTGTGAGCTTGCGATTTCCGCTTTGTCCAAAAGAAGCCCGAATTTGGGCAATTTTTGCCTCCGGATCTGCTTCTGCAGATACTTTAGCCAAGGTAATAGCTGCTTGTTCGTCTTTACCTACTGATACTAAGAAGCGAGGGGATTCTGGGATTAGTGCCGTCAATATAACGAATGCAATTGCCGGTATCAGTAGACATAAAAACATCCACTGCCAGGCTTTTAGCCCGAACGCCATTACCGCGAGGGATCCTTGTTCGCCGGCAATAGCTAAAATGGCGCTATTAATCCAAGCGGCTAGGAATAGCCCCAGAATAATAGCTAATTGGCGGAAACCGATTAAGCGTCCTCGAATTTCGGTGGGAGAAATCTCTGCCACATAGCCGGGAGCTACTGTAGTGGCTGCTCCGAAGCCGATTCCTCCAATCACTCGACAAAAGATTAAGAAAAAGTATCCTCCCTGAACTCCCAGTAGAGGACTGAAAGCACCGAAAATAGCTTCAAATAGCAGGAAGGGGCCTACTAGTTGTAGAGCTTTTTTGCGTCCAATTCTGTCGGAGATTCTTCCGGCGAATACCGCACCTATTAGACCTCCGATAATGCCTGCTGAACCAGCTAAACCCTGGGCAATAGTTCCTAGTTTGAAATCTCCAGCAACTGCTTTGATTGCTCCATTTATTACCATTCCTTCGAAGCCGTAAAAGAATGGCCCTAGGGTGGCAATTAGGGCGATGATGGTGGCAGTTTGTCGGGCTTTTTTAACTTTTTCGGGTGGCAGCTCTGCCACCGGGTTTGAAACGCTCATGTTCCTCTTCCTTGAAGTTTAGAGTCAGATCCGTTGCTCGGTTAAGCAAGTCTGCGGTTTTCTGGCTCACTTTCTATTAAAGAAGCTGGAAAATATGCTCAATTTGATGGACAAAAAGATTTTAGTGGAGTACCTCACTGTAATTGTTCGTCTAAAATATAAACCATGAATATACGTGATGGACTATCAGACCCAGATGAACAACACAGTCAAAGCGGAATCGGAGTCCTAGAACGTCCGGAGACCCGACGCCAAGAACCCGGTGATAAAGACCGTTACGCCCATTACGTTTCTGCACATCGCCTGGCTGCCTCGCGGATAACCGGGCAGCCGGTAGTTGCCCTCTGTGGGAAAGTATGGGTTCCCACCCGCGAGGTGAGTAATCACCCCATTTGTCCGCGTTGCGTAGAAATCAAGAAAGAAATGGATTCCAACGGGGGAGCGGACTGGCCGTTTAGAAATCCCGGTGATTCCCGCTAAAGCCCTTTAACTGCGTAAATCAGAGGAAACTGTGGGCAGCTCCACCTCGTCCTCGCGCTTTGTTAAATCAATAATTTCGGTAGGAATCGCTGCTTCCCCGGCAGATAACCTCCACCCCTGATAGGGCAGTTCGTTACGTGAGTGAATATGGCGTTCTTGAGCTTCCTGCAAAGCCTCTTTACCTACGAAACTAGCATTAGCCTGCCCATCGGTAACCAAATCCACTAATAAAGCTCGGGCGTTACGCCGCTCAAACTCTGCCTGAGCCTGCTCGGCGCTATCGGCTATCACCACCAGCTCCCCGGTCGCATAACCATCCTCTCCGCGGGCGCGACCAGCAAACTTACGTCCTCCTAAAGTAGATTTAGAGGACGAACGTTTAGCTACGTCATGAACCGATCCGTCCTCATTGACCCGCTGTACCAGTTTATAAACTAAAGCAGCTGTCGGAATTCCCGAACCGGTCACCATCTTGGTTCCCACCCCATAAGAATCGACCGGTGCAGCCCCTAAAGCGGCAATCGCATATTCATCCAGGTCGTTAGTGACCGTAATCTTGGTGCTTTTTGCGTCTAAAGAATCCAAGAGAGCACGAACTTTGAAAGCCTCCGCCACCAAATCCCCAGAATCCAAACGGACACATCCTAGTTCTCCACCGGCTTCGCGCGCCAGTTTTACTCCTCGTTTTACGGCGCGCTGCACATCGTAAGTGTCCACTAAAAGAGTGGTTCCCGGTCCTAGATTAGCTAGTTGCGCCCTAAAAGCGTCCTCTTCGCTATCGTGTATCAAAGTAAAGGAGTGTGCGGCCGTGCCAATGGTGGGAATCCCGTAACGTTTCCCTGCTTCCAGGCAAGATGTCCCTTTGAATCCTCCAATATAGGCGGCTCTGGCAGCCGAAACTGCGCTGCGTTCATGGGTGCGCCGCGCTCCCATATCTACGCAGGGACGTCCGTGAGCTGCGATAGTCATTCGCGAAGCAGCCGATGCTACCGCACAATCGTGATTTAAAATCGATAACAGCAGCGTCTCTAATAGGACGCATTCGGCAAAAGTGCCCTCTACTTGAAGCAGGGGAGAAGATTCAAAATAGCATTCTCCCTCGGCGTATCCACGAATTCGCCCTTTGAACCGATAGTCCTTTAGATAGTCAAGGCAATCATCGGAAACAATTTTCTCTCGTGACAGATAGTCGATTTCGTCTTTGGAAAACTCAAAACGTTCCAAAGCCTCGATGATGCGGGCGTTACCGGCCATCACCCCAAATCGACGTGCAGGTGGCAGGCGGCGACCAAAAAGCTCAAAAGTTACCTGCCGATTCCAGGTGCCAGATTGCAAAGTTGCATCCACCATGGTCAGTTCATACATATCGGTCAGTAGAGAGGTGGTTATCGAAGAACTCATACTTGCAGCATACTCGCAACTGGGGTGGCAGATATTTTTCTGCTCATCAGGTGGAGTTAAAGAATAAAACCTTATCCAACCAAGCATAAAAGGATGGCGGGATAAAAAAGTTTGTCAAAGCCCCCCATTAGCAGCGGATTCCTAATACCCTTAGGGTATGGTTAATGATTTGGCTTCCACTCCAGGCGCACCTACCTGTGCGGGTAAAACTACCCTTGGTAGCTGGCGGGTAGCCATCTGGCGCGATCCGGTTAATCAGCCTAGATATGTTGAAAGGGTGCTAGCTCACCAGTTTTCGATGTCCACTGAAAAAGCTAGGCGCACCCGGCTAGAGATTTTTAACCAGGGGAAAACCGAGATTGCCTACGGAACTCGGGAAAGAATGGAAGCCCTAGTACAAGCACTACATGGGTACGGCTTGCGGGCTACCCTTGGCGGACCGGAAGAAGTATGAACGCTTTCCGCCCAGTGCCGGGAGGATGGGAATGCTCACTGGGGGAAGTTGAGCGTCACCTGTTCTTAAAAGCTATTTCTGAAGTCAGAACCTTGCTTGATCCTCCGGTTTTACCTTTTGAAATCACCACCATCCTCGAGAATCCCGAGGCAGAGACGGAGGCAGAGGCTAAGGATATTCATTTAGAGAATGCTTCTTTGGATCGCTTACTTCCTCCGGGGGCTAATGATCAAAGAACCGCACAGGCAATGCGGGATTTGACCGATTCGCAGCTACGCATTCAGAAAGCTGAAAGGCTAGATTTTCTCTATGGTCTGCTCGCAAAGCAGTGCGAAAACTCGTTGTTAATAAAAAGTGGGCAGGAATGGGATTGGTTAAGCGGAGTAAATGATGTGCGTCTTGCCATATCTGGCAAGTTATATCCCGAGGAACGCGGTGATAACCCTTTGCCAGAAAAACAAGTATCTTCACAGGTGAAACCGCAATCCAGTAATGAAAAATTTGAGGAAGTTCTGGTCTCTTCCTTTTACGAATGGCTTTCTGGGTGGCAAGATTCACTGTTACAGGCGATAGATTGCTGGCCGCAGCCTAGTTAGGCTGTTTTTGTGACTAATGAATCGGCTATCGGTATTTTCGACTCTGGGGTAGGGGGTCTTACGGTCGCACGCACGGTGCTAGATGTGTTACCCCGAGAAGAAATCCGTTATGTGGGCGATACGGCGCACACCCCCTATGGGGAAAAGGATTTAGAAACCGTACGCCACTATTGTCTTTCAATCATGGATTCCCTGGTTGATTCGGGTGTGAAAATGCTGGTGATAGCCTGTAATACTGCCTCGTGTGCGGTGTTAGATCAAGCGCGTCAGCGCTATCAGGATGAACAAGGGATTCCGGTAGTAGAAGTGGTGCAACCGGCGGTTGAACAAGCACTCACCCGTTCGCGCAACGGCAAAATCGGGGTAATTGGCACCAGAGCTACGATAGAATCCGGGGTTTACCAGCGTAAACTATCTGGAATGGGGGCGGAAGTTTTTACCCAGGCCTGTCCGCGTTTCGTAGAGTTCGCCGAGGAAGGTATTACCGCTTCTCAAGAGCTTTTTGATGTCACCGAGGAATATCTAACTCCACTGAAACAGGCAGGGGTTGATACTTTAGTTCTCGGTTGCACTCACTATCCGCTGCTAGAAGGACCGATTTCTTATTTTATGGGTGAAAACGTGTCCCTGATTTCCTCCTCGTCGGCGGTGGCCAGAAAGGTTTATAGCGAACTTTTGGAGGGAAAAATGCTGCATCCTTTCGGCACTCAAAAAGCCAATCACCAGTTTATTTGTACTGAAACTAAAGACAGCTTCGCCGCTCTCGCATCTCGGATTATGGGGGCGAACTTTAATGGAATAAAGCAGGAGAAAATCGACTAATAATGATTTTAACCATCATAGGAGTAACTGGATCTATGTCGGGGCCGGCCTCGCCTGCCTCGTGTTATCTACTGCAAGCGCAAGGTAAGGACGCATTAGGGGTTCCGCACACCTATTCGGTGGTCTTTGATTTAGGGCCGGGGTCTTTCGGGCAGCTTTGGAACTATACTGACCCGACCAAACTTGATGCCCTCGTGCTTTCGCACCTACACGCGGATCATTGTTCAGATATTGTTTCTATGCAGGTTCATCGGCGTTGGCACCCGCGCGGTGCGCTCGGGCCGATTCCGGTTTATGCCCCGAAAGGGGTAAAAGATCGCGTCAGGGGACTAGATGGTTTTAGCCCGCGCGATGACTTTAGTGGCGAGTTTCAGTTCCACCAGTTAAAACAGGGGAGAGTCTTTAACGTTGGTCCCTTGGAAATTACCCCTTTTGCCTCTTGGCATTCAGTACCGGCTTTCGCGTTCCGTGTGAAAGGACCGGGTAAAGACGGGGATGCGATTTTTACCTATTCCGGCGATTCCGACGAATGCGATACTTTGGTACAGGCTGCTGCCAACTCGGATTTATTCCTCTCTGAATGTGGTTTTACCAGTGAGGACGAGGTGCGAGGAATTCATATGTCGGGCGAACGTGCCGGTAGGGTAGCCCAGAATTCTGGTACTAAGAAACTGGTTTTAACCCATATTCAGCCCTGGACTGATCGCGATGTTGCCCGCCGAGAAGCTGAGACTACTTGGCGGGGCGAGTTAGAAATAGCCCGTCCGGGGATGCGCTTTGAGCTTTAATCTCTGCTGGACTCTTGGACTCTTGGACTCTAACTTGGGGTCTGTTAGGGTCTAGCCTGAGCTGGGGTGAGATTTCCTCCGAGTTCAAGGGCGGCCGCGATAGCTGGAGCGAGGGCGCGGAAGGCTTTTCCCCGGTGGCTTAAGGCGTTTTTTTGCCCGGCGCTTAGCTCAGAGTTAGTGCAATCTTGACCATCTGCCACAAAGATAGGGTCGTATCCGAACCCTCCCTCACCTTGCGGGGTGCGAATTAAACGTCCGCTCATTTTCCCTAAGCAGTGGCGTTCTAGACCACCAGGGCAGCATAAAACTGCTGCTGAAACAAAGCTAGCTGTTCGCTGCGCATCTGGAACATCTGCCATTTGGTCAAGGAGTAGCTGCAAGTTAGCTTGGTCATCTCCGTGGTGACCGCACCAACGCGCTGAAAAAATACCGGGAGCACCTCCCATAATATCTACACAAATCCCCGAGTCATCGGTCACTGCCGGCAAACCGGTAGCTGCGCTTGCGGCTCTCGCTTTAATCAGAGCGTTCTCGGTGAAGCTCACTCCGTCCTCGACCGGTTCCGCTATCCCGAGTCCAGCGGCTCCCACAACCATATCTGAGGAGAAGCCGGGGATTAGGGGGGAAAGAATATCTGCTAATTCCCTAACTTTATGGGGGTTATGGGTAGCTAGCACTAGACGGGCAGAGCTGGGAATATTCATGCCAGCACCTTTGCTTGTAGTTCGGAAATCTGCTCGATTCCTTGACCGGCTAGGTCAAGAAGCTGATTCAACTGTGAACGGTCAAAAGGTTCCCCTTCGGCCGTTCCTTGAATCTCTATCAGTTTTCCGCAGCCGGTAGCCACAATGTTCATATCAACATCTGCGCGCGAATCCTCTTCATAAGGTAAATCCAGCAGGGGATGTCCCTCTATGAAACCGACTGAAACCGCGCATAGTGAATCTGATAGCACCTTGCCCGGACGTATCCATCCCTTTTCTTGTCCCACCTTAATCGCATCTGCAAGCGCCACATAAGCACCGGTAATGGAGGTAGTGCGAGTGCCGCCGTCCGCGCTAAGCACGTCACAGTCCAGCACAATCGTGTTTTCTCCTAGGGCGCTCATATCGACCACAGCTCGTAGCGAACGTCCAATCAGCCGAGAGATTTCATGGGTGCGTCCCCCAATTTTTCCCCGTACCGATTCGCGTCCAGAACGCGTAGCGGTGGCGCGAGGAAGCATTGCGTACTCGGCAGTCACCCAACCGAGACCGCTATCTTGCCGCCACCGCGGTACTCCTTGGGTTAGGGATGCGTTACATAGAACTCGGGTATTTCCGCAGTCGATAAGCACCGAGCCTTCAGCTTGCTTTGCCCATCCTCGGGTAATTTTTAACGGTCGCATCTGGTTAAAAGCGCGCCCATCGGCGCGGGTAAACTTTTCACTACTCACCTTGCCGATTATACGTGGAGAGCTTTTTTCTAGCATTGCTTAGTCAAATAGCTCACCTTGTCTGCATTTTTGAATTACCGCAAACCGCTTGCTGATGCCTTAAAGCGGGAAAACAGTTAGGTTAGAAGATATGAATACTCCCGCTCTGTCACGTTCCTTTATTGATCTGGATACCGGATGTCGCCAATTCGTGCACGTTCCCAGTTTGTTACGGGAGGGAACCACCGAGGTTTTTGCAGTATCAGATAAACGTCGGGTGTTGATGGAAATACCTAAAGGAGTGAGTGCCGCTCAGGGAATACCGGCTAGTCGCTCCCATATAGATGCGCCTTTAGGATCGGGCTATTTGCATCGTCTTGGAAGTGAAGAACGCGAAATATTAGGGCAGATTCAGTCCTGGGATGAGCGTTTTAACCAGGGTAAAGCCTGGTATTTAGGGCGCAACGGCGCAACTTCTCGCGTGGTCTTGTTTATTACTGATGCGCAGCTGAGCCGAATCGCGGAATATACCACCAGCTCCTTAAAACTAATGCCGCTGCGTCAAGTGGGTGCATTTTTAGTTGCAGAGGACGCGGCAATCGCTGCGCACGCGGTTTGCCTATCGGTTTGGCATTCCTATACGAGCTTTTGTTCTCGCTGTGGCGCAAGTTTAACCGTCGAGGCTGGGGGCTGGGAAATGCACTGTCCTGACTGTGCTTTCATCAGTTATCCGCGCCAAGATCCCTCTATCATTGTCGCGATTCGAGATGATAGCGACCGCCTCCTCCTTGCCCATAACACCGCTTGGAGCAGTGATTTTTATTCAATAATTGCCGGATACGTAGAGGTAGGGGAATCCCCAGAAGCAGCGGTACGTCGCGAAAGTGCAGAAGAAGTAGGTCTAGAAGTTGATGATATTCGTTATCTCACCTCCCAGCCTTGGCCGTATCCTCACTCACTAATGCTGGGCTTTTCTGCTCGCGCCCGCACGCCCTATTTCATCTTGGATTACACCGAAATAGATCGCGCTATGTGGGTTTCTCGCGCCGAATTTAAACAGTTAGTTGCAGGAAAAGAAATTAGTCCTCCCGGTCCGGCAAGTATTGCCTCGAACCTGATTGAAGATTGGTTAGGTCAGACAATTGTTCGCCCTGATACCCGTTATCTTTAAGGAAAATACGTGCAACCGGCAGAAGAACTACTAAAACATCTAGACCCTGACCAGGCGAGTGCCGCTCGGGCTTTGCGCGGTCCAGTATGCATCAGAGCTGGGGCGGGTACCGGTAAAACCCGGGCAATCACCTACCGCATAGCCTATGGGGTAGAAAGCGGGGTCTATGACCCTTACTCGGTGCTCGCGGTTACTTTCACTACCCGGGCGGCTGCCCAAATGCGCAGTCGGTTGCGTTCTTTGGGGGTTGAGGGCGTGCAGGCTAGAACCTTTCATTCGGCCGCGCTTAGGCAGCTTAAATATTTTTGGCCCACCGCTGTTGGGGGACAGTTGCCGAAAATCATGGAATATAAATCTTCCCTGGTAAAGGCGGTAGCTTCCCGCTTAGGTTTACCCCATGATAGAGCCGCACTGCGCGACTATTCGGCGGCAATAGAGATGGCGGCAGTGTCTATGGTTCAGCCCAGCGAATATGAAAAATGGGTGAAACAGACAGGAGTGCAGCCACCGGCGGGAATATCGACCTATGATATGAGCGATATTTTGCGTTTATATGCGGAAGTTAAAAGGGAACGCTCAGTTATTGATTTTGAAGATGTACTGGCTTTGACCTGTGGCATGATTGAGGAAAGAGCCGATATTGCGGCTCAGATTCGCCGGCAATACCGGTTTTTTATAGTTGATGAATATCAAGATATTTCTCCGCTACAAAAGCATTTACTGGACTTATGGTTAGGGGAAAGAAACCGGGATTTATGCGTGGTCGGGGACGCGGCGCAAACCATTTATTCTTTCGCCGGTGCTAGTCCTGACTATCTAGTGAGATTTGCGAGCGAATATCCGGGAGCTAAAACCGTTACCCTTTCGCGTGATTATCGTTCCACTCCTCAAATAGTTTCCTTAGCTAATGGAGTGGTTTCGCGTGATAAAGAGACTAATAGCCAGGCAGTAAGGCTAACTTCCATGCGCGAATCAGGCAAAGCGGTGCGCTATGAGGTATATCCCGATGATGAAGCTGAGGCGTATGCTATTGCGAAACTGATTAAAGAGCGAATAAACGAGGGCGCTTATACCAGCCAGATTGCTATCTTGTTTCGTACTAATGCCCAGTCCAGCCTGTTTGAAGCCGCTTTAGCGAGAGAAAATATCAAGTATTGTGTGCGCGGAGCCGAAGGTTTCTTCACTCGGCCCGAAATTGCTTCTCTAATGCAGCAGGCAAGTATGATAGCCCGCCGCGGAGCCAAAGGAAACATCGGAGAAATCATAGCGGAACTAGCTCGTCCTCTGGGGTGGTCAAATAAAGCTCCCGATACCCAAGGGGCGGTATTAGAACGTTGGGAAGCTCTAAATACCCTGGTAGCGCAAGCGCAGTTGCGAGAGGCGGCCGGTTTAACCCTCGCTTCGCTCCTGCAGGAATGGCAAGAACTGGCCAATGCGCAACTAGATCCGGCCGGAGGAGGGGTTACTTTAGCTTCTATTCACTCCGCTAAAGGCTTGGAATGGAACACGGTTTTCCTGGCTGGCGTTAGTGAGGGGTTAGTGCCAATCACCCAGGCAAAAACGGTCAAAGAGTTAGCAGAAGAGCGCCGCCTAGCCTATGTGGCGGTTACTAGGGCGCGAGATGAGCTTTTCATCAGTTACGCCAAGAAACGTAGCCTAGATCGGAAAGTTAGCCGAACTTGCTCCCGGTTCTTTTCGCCAGTTTGGCCAAAAGAAGAAGGGGTAAAAACCTCTCCTGCCCCGGTCAAACGCGCGAGGACTAAAAATTTTCTAAACCAGGCGAGTCACCAGGAGCGGGAATTGTTTGAGCGCCTTAGACAATGGAGGTTGCTGCTCGCCAGTTCGCTCGAAAAACCGGCATATACGGTACTTTCAGACACTACCCTTAGAGATATTGCTACCGTTAAACCTCAAACCCTCAAGCAACTGGCATTGCTGAGAGGAATCGGTCCTGTAAAGTTAGATAAGTTTGGAGCCGCGATTCTAAAAGTTGTGCGCGGCGCAGATCCAGACCAGGTTGCCGCCTGTAACCTGGAGGATTTGAAAGACTAGGATTTTACGCACCCGCATTTGGGGTGGGGATACCATTTCCTCACTTGGGGAAGCGGATCGGCAGGATTGAAAACCCAAGAGGCTCCCACCAGCGAGATTGGTAGACCAGATAGGTAGTTCAGGATTTCTCGCGTGGCAAAGGCGCTCGCGTATTCAGCTAGGGAAGTATCTGCCATTACCGGTTCGGCGCTCGCAAGTTGGGATGCTAATAGTGGCCACTCCGGGTCTATTTCCCGCTTCGCTAAGTGCTGACAGTGCAAGCAACAGGTTCTGCCGGGGATAAAAAGCGGACCGACTTCTATCTCGGTTTCGCGTTTAATAATAGGCAAATGGGGGATTGAGCTGCGGATACAGGTTTTTGCCCAGGCGGGATTGGTTAGATAAGAACAGATTGCTATTTCTAAAGTGACTGGGCGGTTAGCAAGCTGCTTATTGACTCCCAGTATCAAAGGAGCAACATCTTGACGCATAGCCCCTAAATAGTTGTCTCTATAGACGCATAAATCGCGAGTTTTTACCGGAGAAGAATCGCGCAGGATTAAAGAATCAATTCCGCAAGATACCAACTTGCGAGCTAGGGTAATCCCCAATGGACCAAGACCGCTGATTCCCACCAGTGAGCGTTTACGCGCCTTAACTAATTCATCAGAGCCATATAGATGGAATGCGCAAGCACAGTCCCCATCGGGAACCTGATGTTTGGCAGTCAGACCTCCATCTGCCAGTAAGCGCAAGATTTCGTTTACTTCTTTCTTGTTTTCTGGGAAACGTCGCTCTAAATGAGAGTTATACCAAGCTTGTTTTTCAAACAGCCATTTTAGAATGGCGATATGGGCAGGAGTTAGCCCCTTAACCAGGAAACCGTTACGTTCCCCAGTTCCAAATTGTGCTTTTCCATCGGCACGTAAAAGCATCACCGATCCATTAATCAACCGCATGGCTTAAGCATTTCAAGATTGAAACTGCGAGGCTAGAGCAACTTTAAATCTGTGGATAACTATTATTTAAACTCTATTTACCGGGAGTGTCGGGTGGTAAATCGTTTCCACCCAAGCCGTAGTCTCCATTTGATTTACCCCAATCGTCCTCAACAGAACTTTGCGTATTATCAGTCGGCCCGTCCTTAGGAGAAAATCCCACTAACTGGTCTCCCTGCGAGTCCACTTGCGGGGTCAATCCTTGCGCCCAACCCAAAGTACCGGAAAGCAGAGAATCTAAATCCTGATCAACTTGGTCTTTTTCTGATTCTTTGTCGCTTTTATTCACAAAATTTTCCGGGTCAGTCAAATCTTCCAAAGTGGGAATCATATCCGGATGAGACCAAAGCTGATCTCGTTCTTTCATTCCCCGCTGGGTGAGTAAAAGCGCCCAAAGATTTGCTGCTTGACGTGAATACTTGGGGCGTAACTCCATCCCTATCAGAGGTTTCAATACGGTTTCGATAGGGGAAGTGGTGGCTCTACGCCGGCGCATAAGCTCTCTTAGCTGTATCACATGTTCCAGGTTCGGCATACAGGCTCTGGTAGAAACCTCATCCACCCATCCCTCAATCAACGCCAGTAGGGTCTGCAAATCCTCCATAGCTTGACGCTGCCGCTCCGTCTCTTCCGCCGCAAAAATATCGGCGGGCAGGGTAGAGCTAAAACCGGCGGGATTAATCCCTCCAATGGGCAAACCAATAGCGCCTTGGGTATCGCCCAGCTGCTCTTGCAGACGATCTTGCAAATCCCTAACCGACCTATCAATAGCCTCCGGGTCAATCCGTATCTCTTGTGCATACCGGGAAATCAGCTGGGATAGCTTATGACGCAACCAGGGGACAGAATGGAAAAGTCGGGCATGAGCCGCCTCCCTAACCGCAATATACTGTCCAATTTCTTCATCACTAATATCTAAGTCATTTGAAAACTGCTGTATATTAACCGGAACTAGCCCCATAATTCGTTCTTTAGCCAGGGGGATGCCGATATCGGTTGAGCCAAAAGCCTCTTGGGCAATCTGCCCCATAGCTTGACCAATCTGGACAGCAAACAATCCCGCAGCCAAGTTCTTTAGTAATGCATCCGGATCCATTGGGCCTAGAATCTGGCCAATCCCCGGGATTGCTGCCGAGGCTTTCATCTCTTCGCGGTCTATTCCTTGCCGGTCAAACTGCTGGGCAATAGCCTCAGTAAAAGCTCGCACCACGTTAGCAATCACCGGTTCACTCAGGCGCTGCCAGGCGGGTAGGGTAGCGTTAATCCATTCCCGAGGTGTCCACGCCACCCGGTCACTGCCGGTAGGAGTCAAAGTAGTAACCGCGTCAAGCCACAGGTCGGCAACTGCTAGCTGATTGCGAATCTTTTGCGCCTGGGCGGCACTGGTAGGTGCAGATTGCGGTAGCCGCGAGGAAGCAACCTCGGTAGCAGCTTGCCAATTAACCGCGTCCTCGGAAGGGGTAAAAAACTGTTTTAGCTGACTGGAAAAAAGGGAGCCGGAAGCCCCGAAAGGCAGCGGCATTGCGCCCCCACTGAGCTTTTCGGGGTCAAGTCCTTGCGCTTGCAACTGACGGTAGGCGTCCTCGGCTGCTTCTTCCCCCAGCATTTGTTTTAGCACTTTGAACCATTCAGGGCGTTGCTCGTCGCCGTTCTGCTCTTTCAAGTGCGCACCCCCCGTGAAAATAGACTACTGTCTTTAAGAGTAGCGGTATTGAGGGCGCACTACTAGGTAGCTGAGCCGGTTTCGCCTTAGGCGGAGCGCAAAATAGGACTTTATAAAGGAGAACAGATGAAACGGGATCGATCCGCAAAATCTCTCCGCCAAGGACGGATAGGTAAAGCCATGATGGTGCTGTCAGTTATCGGTTTCATGGTGGTAGGTTTTGCGCTCCGCGCTCCTTTTATAATCGAATCTCCCGGTCCGACCTTTAACGTTTTACGTTCCCAATCCAACCATGGGGAGATTATTAAAATTAAAGGGGCAAAAACTTATCCCACTAGCGGTGAGCTTCGGATGGTGACGGTATCAATGCGGGGAGGACCGGGAACTCATGTCACCTATGCAGAAGTTCTACTTGCCAAATTTAAACCCTCAAGTGCGGTTCTACCTGAATCTGAGGTCTATCCCGAAGGGGTAACCCAAAAAGAGATTGAACAGGTATCCAAAGCGCAGATGGAAGACTCTCAAATGAGTGCGAAAGTCGCAGCCCTGAGTGAACTTGGATATAAAGTGACAGCAAAATTCCGAGTAACCGGAGTGGCGCAAGACTCTGATTTTGCAGATAAACTCAAAGAAAACGACATCTTAGAAGAAGTTACTTTTAAGGGAAAAACCCAGGTCTTAAGTTTCGCTAACTCTCTTTTTGATGTTTTGGAGGAGGCACCTGCCGATAGCTCCCTAAGCTTTAAGGTGCAGCGCGCGGGCAAGACTCTATCGGTTAGCGGGAAAACCCGTAAACCTGCCGATGGGCGCCGGGGCTCGCAGTTGGGAGTATATCTTGATACCCAAGCAAAGCTACCGATAGATATTCAAATCGCCTTACAGGAAGTGGGAGGACCATCTGCGGGAACCATGTTCGCCCTCGGGATAATCGATTCTCTCACGCCCACATCTTTAACCGGAGGAAAAAATATCGCTGGAACTGGCGCTATTTCCTATGGTGGTGAGGTTTTGGCAATATCTGGGGTTCCCCAAAAAATGGCTGGTGCGAAAAACGATGGTGCTCGCTGGTTCCTGCTGCCTAAAGCAAATTGTTCGGAAGTGAAACCCATTAAGGGAATCCAGGCTGTGCCGGTACAAAATCTGCATCAGGCACGGGAGGTTAGTGAGCAAATCGCGTCCAATAAGGTTAGTAATTTGCCTAGCTGTCCCCAGAAGTAGCTAGCTCACGAAGCTCATCATCACTAACCAACATAGCTTTCAGAACCGCTAAAAGTTCGGGGACAATGCTTTCACCGTGCGCCACCATATCATCGCTATCTTCGCTGCGTGCCCTAGAAGCGCACCAGGTATTTCCGTCACGGGTAGCGGCGGCTACAATCCGCACGTCTTGACGAGAGGGGTGAGACAGTAAGAACTGCTCCCGTTCCTTCGGGTCTTCAGGCGCTTCGGTATCGGCTTGGGGAGAAACCAAAAAACGTTCCATCGCGACTGCCACTCCCGCCACGTCCTCGCCAAAGACTAGATGCCCTAAAGTTTGCATTAAATCTGCCGAGGGAAGATGGTCTTGTAAAACTGCCGTCAAATGTAGCGGATTCTCCGTCAGCGCGCCGCGCAGCTGTTCAGCTTGCTTAGAATCCATCTCTGCTTCTAATTGCGGAAAAATTGACTTGGTGTAAACCAGGGCGAATAAGCTAGGAGGTCTATCCCAGCCTAGACTGGCAATATCTTTTTCTAAAGAGGAAACCGCTAAGCGCAAAGATAGCTGCGCAGAAGACAAATCCGGTGAAGTAGCCATGAGGTAATGTTGCCATTTTTGTAAGGGGCGCGGCTACTTTAGTTAGCCAGCGTGAGTAAAACTCTTAAACATGAAAGAATACGGTAAGGCAGATATTGACTAGAACCCGGAGGGGCTCGTGAGTAACGATTTATTTGGAAATCTTGGTTTTGGTGGCGGGAAAGGCGGGGGTTTCCCTGGTTTTCCCGGGGGATTTGGGTCAGGTCGAGGCGGTGGCAATAGCCAATCTGGCTCCGGGGGCTCTTCAAATAGCAAGGGCGAACCCTTGCCGAAAATAAAGTTTAAAAAACCCGGACCGCTCACTATCGCTATTGGCGTAATAGTAGCGCTGGTGGGGGTGCTGCTAGTGGCTTCAACAGTCTGGACCGAGATTCTCTGGTATCGGCAAACCGGGTATTTGCGAGTATTACTGACCCAATGGGTAGCTGCCGGAGGAATGTTTATAGTTGCGTTCGTCCTGGCCTGGGTGATTTTGGCAGTCAATTTGCGTATTGCCTATCGTAACCGTCCAGAAATGGGAACTGTAGCTTCCTCAATGCGCTCCTACCGTTCAGAGATTACCCGGCATAACCGTTTAATCTTCTTCGGTATTCCCGCAGTAATCGCTGCGTTCTTGGCAGTGGGAATGTCTACCAATTGGCGACAGATATTAGTCGCTTTTACCGGGGGATCATTTGGTAAAAAGGATTCCCAATTCGGTTTTGATGTTTCGTTCTTCGTTTTCCGTCTGCCCTTAATCGACCTGATTGTTACTTTCTTATTGACCCTGCTAGGGATATCTTTGGTTGCCTGTTTAATCGCCTATTATCTGCTAGGTTCAATGAGGATTAGCCCTAAAGCCAAAGCCAGTAAACCAGCCCGGATTCATATGGGAATATTGCTGGCAATTTCTTCAGTGATGGTGGGGGTAACCTATTTCATTGACCGCTGGACTATGGTTTATGGGCAAAATTCACCTACCGATGGGGCTATGTACACCGATGTACACGCGATTATTCCGGCTCGCACGATTTTGGCGGTTATCGCTTTGATTGTGGCGGCATTGTTTGTGTTCGCCGCCTTTAGGGGGGGCTGGTATCTACCGGCAGCAGGGATTGCAGTGACCGTAGTATCGGCTTTGGTAATCGGGGTGGGATACCCGTTCATTATCCAGCAGTTCCGGGTACGTCCTAACGAGCGGGAATTAGAGAGTCAATATATTGACCGGAATATTAAAGCCACTTTGGATGCCTTCGGGATGAAAGATTTAGATCTGATTTCCTATGACCAGGTAACTAATGAAACCAGCGCCAATCAGCTGCGTAAGGACGCGGACTCTACCCAGCAGATTCGCCTACTTGACCCCGAGATTATTTCTCCAGCGGTACGGCAGATGAAACAGTCTCGTCCTTACTATTCTTTCCCGGATCAATTCGCGGTTGATCGCTATAATTTCCCGGATAAAAATGGAGGAACTGAAAAACGTGATACCGTGATTGCGGTACGTGACATTAACCTGTCAGGTTTAGCCAGTTCCCAACGTAACTGGGTCAATGACCACACGGTTTATACCCACGGTTTCGGGGTAGTTGCCGCCTACGGTAACCAGGTGACTTCCGAGGGGCTACCTTCATATTGGGAATCTTCCCTGTCCGATAAAGAATCTGGAGAAATCGGAGACTACGAGAAGCGTATCTACTTCTCTAAGGCTTCTCCGCAGTATTCGATTGTGGGCGCACCTAAAGGGGCAGAGCCTAAAGAACTGGACTATCAGGATGCAAAGAACAATAAACAGGTTTACACCACTTTTGATGGTGACGGCGGTCCGAAAGTTGGAAACTTCTTTAACAAAGTGCTCTATGCCCTAAAGTTCCGTTCCACCGATTTGTTCTTCTCTGACCAGATAAACAGCGAATCCCAGATTCTCTATGACCGCGATCCAGCTAAGCGGGTAGCGAAAGTGGCTCCCTATCTCACCTTGGATTCTCGTGCCTATCCCGCAATCGTCAATATGGATGACAAGCAGGGCGCGAAGAAACGCTTGGTGTGGATTGTTGATGCCTACACCACCACTGATTCTTATCCGTATTCACAGCACATAAACCTTAACGACGCGACTGCCGATACGGCTACGGCTAAGACCATGCAGTTCGCTACCCAAAATAATGTGAACTATATGCGCAACTCGGTTAAAGCCGTAGTTGACGCCTACGACGGTTCAGTGCAGCTGTACCAGTGGGATAAAGAAGATCCGATTCTGAAAGCCTGGCAGAAAATCTATCCTGGACAGGTAAAACCACTTTCGGAAATCAGTGGCGATTTAATGAGCCACCTGCGCTACCCGGAAGATTATTTCAAGGTGCAACGCTCCCTATTGGCTAACTACCACGTCACCAATCCTTCGGAGTTTTATACCGGTGGTGACCAGTGGAAACTTTCTGAAGATCCTACGGCTACGTCCCGAGAATTAGCCGGGTCAGGCAAGCTACAGCCACCCTATTATTTGACGATGAAAATGCCTACCGGTAAGAACACCGATCAGGGTAGTGCCGAATTTTCATTAACCTCAGTGTTTATTCCCGGTGGTGAAGGTCGGCGCGCAGCCATGGCTGGCTTCTTGGCCGTAGATTCGGAAACCGGTAATCAGAAAGGTAAAGTGCGCGAAGGATACGGCAAGATGCGACTTTTGGCTTTGCCCTCTGATACCACGGTTCCCGGTCCGGGGCAGGTGCAAAATACTTTCAACTCTGACCCCGAGGTAAACCGGGAGCTGAATCTGCAAGACCAGCAAGGCTCTAGGGTTATCCGCGGAAACCTGCTGACTTTGCCAGTAGGGGGCGGTCTGCTTTATGTGCAACCGGTCTATGTTCAATCCACCGGTACTACCCAGTATCCGCAGCTCAGGAGCGTACTGGTTGGCTTTGGTGATAAGGTCGGATTCGCGCCTACTCTCAAAGACGCTCTAGATCAGGTATTTGGCGGAAACTCTGGGGCGGTTACTGCCTCCAATGACGGCAACAAGAACGCCCCGGCAGCTAAAGGGAAGGAAACGCCGGCGGCTACCAAAGCACCCAGTGCTCAAGAAAAGCTCAATACCGCTTTGCAAGATGCCAAGAAAGCGATGGCGGAAGCTAATACCGCTATGAAAGCTGGCGATTGGGCAAAATATGGGCAAGCACAAAAATCTCTTGACGAAGCTATTTCTCGGGCAGTAGCAGCTCAAGAAGAGGGTGCAAAAACCATGAAATAGTTGAATAGTTAAGGGCAAAGTTTTGGGGCTGCGCTAAAATCGCTTAGCGCAGCCCCAAAACTATAGGTAATGGCGCAATAGTATTGGATTAGTACCCAAATAATCAGCCCAAAGATTTAGCTAAATCCCAAAACCAGGGCAGAAATGGGCTAATAGAGTAGGGGAGTCAGCCCCAAGAAATCTAGACCAAAATCTTAAAGATTTGCGAAGACGGATCGATTTCTTGTACTTGCAGGGGAGAAGCAGCCATCCGTCTGCGCAGTCCTTTAATATCTGTTGAATCCGGTAGCTCAATCCCTACTAGCGCCGGACCGGTATCCCGATTATTCTTCTTGGTGTACTGGAAATAAATAATATCCTCACCGTCGCTGAGCACGTCATTTAGGAATGAGCGCAAAGCCCCCGGCTCCTGATTAAAAGTAACCAGGAAATAGTGGCGTAAACCTTCGTAACGTCCAGAACGCTCCGTTACTTCCGCGTAACGTGACAGGTCATTATTGCCGCCAGAAACCAGGCAAATGACCGAACCATTAGGGATTTGGGGTAAAAAGTTGCGTGCCGCTGCCGACGCGAGCGCCCCGGCTGGTTCCGCAATAACGCCCTCGGAATGATAAAGGTCAAGCATCTCGGTACAAACTGCGCCCTCGGGAACCACCACAATATCATCCACCAGTTCCCGCACAATCTGATAGGTCAAATCTCCAGCTCTGCCCACGGCGGTGCCATCTACGAAAGAATCTACCCGATCTAGGGAAACCGGATTCCCTGCCTGAAGGGCTGCTTTCATCGAGGCCGCGCCGGCAGATTCCACCCCCACAATCCGGATTCCAGGGCGGTGGGCTTTGAGCCAAGTCGCCATTCCGGCGATTAAACCGCCACCTCCCACCGGAATTAAAACCATATCGGTATCAGCTGGCAGCTGAGAATCTAAATCCACTGCAATACTGCCTTGACCGGCTATAGTGTAGGGGTCGTCATATGGGTGTACATATACTTTGCCCCCCTCTTTAGCGGCTGCCGCTGCCACCCGGTTAGCTTCATCAAAATCCCCGGCCACGATCACCGGCTCCACCCATTTGCCCCCAATAGTGGCGATCCGTTTACGTTTTTGCCTAGGGGTAGAGGCCGGCAAGAAAATAGTTCCCTTAATCCCTAATTTAGAACAGGCATAGGCAACTCCCTGGGCGTGGTTACCCGCCGAAGCGCACACCACCCCGGCTTTGCGTTCGTCCTCATCCATAGCTGCCATACGCACATAGGCGCCGCGCACTTTAAAAGAACGGCAAATCTGCAAATCTTCGCGCTTAAGATAAACCGGTCTGCCCACTTCGGAGCTTAGACGCTCACTTTTTTGTAGCGGAGTTTTGCTCGCTACCTTGGCTAATACCCCGGCAGCCACCTCGATATCTTTAGCGCTAACAGTATTCATCATTCCTCCCATAATCGATATTTCATAACCTATCGGGATTATGAACCAAGCTGCGCGGGCTTTCGCTATCTGGCACTGAGGCAAGTTTGGATTAGGGTAAAGGTATGAGTAATAACTTGAAAGAACCGCTCGTGTGGATTGACTGCGAAATGACCGGTCTGGATTTAGAGAAAGATTGCCTACTAGAAGTGGCAGTGATTATCACCGATGGACAGACCAATATCGTGGATGAGGGAATCGATTTGCTGATTAAACCTAGGGCGGAGGCCTTAGATCATATGGGGGATTTTGTGCGCGAGATGCACACTAAGTCCGGTTTGTTAGCGGAATTGGAAACTGCGGTGGCGCTCGATTTGGCGGAGGCCGAAAAACAGGTTTTGGACTACATTAAACGTTTCGTTCCCGGTAAGGGGCAGGCTCTGCTGGCGGGAAATTCGGTAGGTACTGATAAACAGTTCCTGGAAAAGGAAATGCCACAGGTAATCTCACACCTGCATTACCGGCTAGTGGATGTTTCTTCGGTAAAAGAACTGGCCAAACGTTGGTATCCGCGCGCCTTTTATAACGCACCGGAAAAGCATGGGGGGCACCGCGCCCTCGCCGACATTCGTGAATCTATCCAGGAACTGCGTTACTACCGCAAAGCACTTTGGTCGCCCGGAGAAGGCCCGTCCAGCGAAGAATGTCAAGAGGTCGCGAAAGAGGTTTTGGCGCAAGGCTTGGGGGCGTAGGGCTAACAATCCGGTTCTTAAGGACGCGCAGCTGTACGTAGTCTAAAGATTGGTGATCGAAACTAGCGAAAGCTGTCAGGGCGTAGTTACTAAAGCTGTCGGGGAGGGGGTATTGGGAATACTGGCAGGTAAAACCGGTTTACCTGGGTTACACTTGGCGCCCCCGACAGGAATCGAACCTGCAACCTCGGGATTACAAGGCTTTGGGTATGAGATGGATTAACAGTTTCTTCTAAGCCGATATGTAAAATGAGAAATGATTGGATTAGAGCCTGTTCCTGCTGGCTGGGAGGAACCACTTAAGCAATTTGTCAGTTTTCTAGTTTCTGAGGGGCGCCCTGCTACTACCCGGGATTTGCGGTTTAGGTGGGTTAGACGGTTTGCCCGCTGGGTAGATATGCCGCCGTGGCAAGTTGATTTAGGCGCGGCGGTGGCTTGGTCAGCTGCTCACGATTGGGCGCCTAATACCCGCCGGTCTGCTCATCAGTCGGTCAAGTGCTTTTATTCCTGGGCGGTGCTTGCCGGGCGGGTGGAAGTTTCCCCGGTGGCAGATTTACCCGCATGTAAAAAGTTCAGAGCGATTAAGCGCCCTGCCACTTTGTCAGAGGTGGAGCAAGCGCGCGCGGTAGCTTGCGAGCGTGTAGAGATGATGGTCAGGCTTGCGAGCGAGGCAGGGCTAAGACGCGGTGAAGTAGCCAGGGTACATGCCCGCGATGTCACCGCCGATCTTTTAGGTGCTTCTCTTATTGTGCATGGCAAGGGCGGTAAAGATAGGCAAGTGCCTATTACCGAGAGCCTAGCAGGAGCGATTAGACAAGGCGCGGCGGGCGGCTTCCTTTTCCCGGGAGCAGACGCCGGTCATCTCGCACCGGCCACAGTAGGCGCGCTGGTGTCCAGGGTGCTACCTAGCGGTGTTTCTATGCATGACCTTAGGCGCGGGTTTGCCACCCGTGCCTATCAGGCTACGGGGGATTTGCTTAGCGTTCAAGAGCTTTTAGGGCACGCTTCCCCGGAAACTACGCTAGCTTATGTGACGGTTGCGCCCGCTAGGTTGCGGGCGGCAGTTATGGGCGCTGCTTGATGCTGCCTTGGGGTCTGCCGGGTTTGCCGGGGCGGGTTTGCTGCCAGTTGTCTACGGTTTCGGGTAGCCAACCGTATTTTATGGCTTTTCCTGCTCCAATCGCGGCATCAGGGGCGGGGAATGTTCCTCGCGTGATATAGCTTTTTATGGTGTGAGGGGATAGCCCGAATCTTCGGGCTATCCCGTTCACCGTTAAATAGTTAATCATCGTGCTTGTTTTGGCGGTAGACGGCGATAACGCCAGCCAGAGCTACTAACGATATTGCTAGCTGTAATATCTGCATAACCATAATGTTGCCCTCCTAGAGTAAGAGAAAGTTCCCCCTCCTTTCGGAGGGGGCTAACCTTTCTTTTACTTTTTGCGCTTGTCCCACCAGGTGAGCCAGGCTACAATAGCAATTGAAAGGTTAGTAATCATGTTTACTATTTCGACAGGTAACATGATTTTCCTTTCTCTTGTTTTATCCCCCGGCCTGCCCGGGGGATATTCTTTCGGTTTCCCTCAAGAACACTTCCATTTTATCCACTTATGCAGCAATTATGCAAGCTG
Organism: Varibaculum timonense; assembly: GCF_027694345.1. NCBI lineage: Bacteria > Bacillati > Actinomycetota > Actinomycetes > Actinomycetales > Actinomycetaceae > Varibaculum > Varibaculum timonense. The sequence goes on along the minus strand of NZ_JAQEVU010000003.1, from coordinate 218,776 downwards.
AAAGCTGCATTATTTTAATTGTGTTGGTCACATTTATTGCAGTATTTTGATGGTGGTTACTGCGTCTCGGTTTTCTTTTATTTCTTTTTCGTGACGCTCGAGTGTATGGTTTATGGCTTCGTGTTCTCTTGCCATGTCTCGCCTGATTTCTCCTACTTGGTGACCGACTGATTTTACCGAGTCGGTCAAGAGGTTTATTTTGTCTACCAGGCTTGACCCGTGGTTAGGTTGGAACTCTTTGCCGATTTCGTCTCTAGTCTTTTTTAGGTGTATTGCCGCTATTGTGCCTGGGATAGAGGCTACAGCTGTTATTAGGGCTGCGATTCCGGCGAAATCTTGCCACCAAATGAGGGGGCTTGTCGGTAGTGTCATTTTCACTCTTTCTTTGGGGTGTGGGCTAGCGCGGTGGAAGTGCCTAGGATAGACGCTGCTAGCGCTATCCAGAGCGGGGCGGTTTGCTCGTCTAGTACGCCGTAAATGATTAGGAGGGGTACTAGGGCAGTTATTACACCGTAGAGCCAGCCGCGAACTTGCGGGGTTAGCCAGTTGAATCTTTCTTTTGAATGTCGCCCCATGACTTACCCCTTTAGCCTTTTGTTTACGATTGCTTGCACCGCTTGATAGTTAGCGCCTAGGGCGCGCTTGCGGGCTTCTCCGTTGCCGTATTTCCCGGCGATTACCGCGGTAGCGAGTGCTTCTAGGTTCACGCTAGGGGCGGGCTTTGATTTGCCGGTTAGCCGTTTGTTCACGATTGCTTGCACCGCTTGATAGTTAGCCCCTAGGGCGCGTTTTCTTGCTTCACCGTTGCCGTATTTCCCGGCGATTACCGCGGTAGCGAGTGCTTCTAGGTCTAGGCTAGGGGCGGGGGCGGGGGTCGATGTTCCGCCTTTTAGGCTGTTTGCTAGGTTGGATAGTTCTTGTAGGCGGGGATACCATCTTCCGGGGCAATCGGTGTTCATATGGTCTTTGTGTCCTACCAGTGGTAGGTTGCCGTAGGTTTTGCGCAACTCAGCGATTAGTTCTGCGACTGTCCTAAAATCCCCATCAGAGCATTCGGGGCGGCACTCAATACCGATTCCGCGCGGGTTTCCGGTTTTTCCGGCGTGCCAGGCGCGATCATCGGGGTCTACGATACAAGTTACGATTCCAGCGCTTGCTACGTAGTGAGCGGAAGAGTTCCCGCCTTTTCTACATAGGTAGGACACTACGTTATGGTGTTTTTGCCCGTCGATTCCCCAATGATGGATAACTATGAAAGCGGGCGCGCCCGCTGGTCTGCCTTTTTGGTAGTTAGGGCTGTTATATTGAGTCTCGTAAGTGTAAGACATTGTTATTTCTCCTTAATTTAGTCGGTTTGGGTCGGTAGATGTAGGTACGAGGCGCCAGCCGATTAGCTTTAGGGCTTTGGGGTCGTTTGACCAGGTTTGTATGAATCGACAGGTAATCATTTTTTGGTCTCGTTTTAGCTCTGATGTGCATACAAACGTGGTTGAGCTGGATTCTAAGACGAAAGTTTCAAAAGTGTATCCGGCGGGCGGGATATATGGGGCTGGTATGTCAAAAGCTGCATAGAACCAGGGTTTTTGTCCCGCAAACTGCCAGTTTTCAGGAGGGATAGCTGCTCCGTTGATAGGGTATTTAGCGCCGTCAATTAAAACGAATGGTTCGTGCAGATAGTCGTCAATTATCTGCATTGCGTTTTGGAGTGTTTGGGGTGCGTCTCTTACGGGGTCTCCCCCGGTTGGGTAGGGGATTTTGAATTGGCTAGTTGTTGCGGGCATCTTTGTATCCTTCCTTTATTTTTGCTTTGGTTGTTAGGGCTGCGAACCGTGCCCATGGCAATGGGGTTTTGTCCCAGGTGGCGGGGGCGGGGATTTCTTCCCATTTGAGGGCGTAGCCGGCGCCTCCTGGTCTGGTTAGGTTTAGGTCGATAATCCACCCGTTTTTGTGGGAGGTGAGGGTTCCGCCTTCTATGCAGAATCGTTCGATGTCGTGGGCGGTGGGTATCCAGGCGGGCATTGAGTAGATTACTAGCTGCTGTCCGATACGGTAGAGGATATCGATTAGTTGCCCGGCGCTGGTATCGCCTTTTAGGCGGTGGGTGTCGATTCTTATTCCGCTTATTTTCCAGTCACCGCGCTCGACTCTGCGTAGCCATCGGTTACCGGTTTCTGTCGCGTCTTTAGGGTGTTTTAGCCAGGTGTCGATTTTTAGCCCGGCAGGCCCGATATATCCGGTTAGGGTTTTGCCGGTTTCGTAGGAGATTTGCCCGCTTTGGGGGTCGGTTTTTTCTATCGGGTAGGTGACCTCACATTGGGTTGCGGATACTTCCCCATCTTTGGTTATTGTTACCCCGTCTAGGGGGATTTGTGACCCGTCTACTATGACACAGTTGGTGTGGGTTTTTTCGGTGGATACTATCCCGGCTGAGTCTAGGGTGATGTAGGAGATGGCGGGGCGGGCGTCTGCGTCTTCTAGGAAGATTCCCCAGTCTCCACCTTCTGATACTACTGGCCAGGCGGTTAGAGCAGCTGAGTTAGCGGCTTGGTTTATCAGGTCAAGGGCGGTGCGTGCGTCTACGTCTATTGATTGCAGAACCGGGTTTATGTCGGATTGGGTGAGCAGGGCTAGCGGGGTGTATCCGGCTCCTGTTAGGTAGTCGGCGGTCTGGTCTAGCACCCATTGGATACGGCTGGTTAGGGGTTCTGCTTGCCGGCGGGGAGCTGCGATTTTTGCGGCGTTTAGCGGGTGGAGGTGGTCGGAGGCGGTCAGGTTGATTTCGCTTTTCCCGCCGGGTAATCCTTTTATCTGTAGCCCGGTTATTACCCCGGAAAATACGTTTACGGATTGGGAAGCGCGAGAGGTTGCCCCTAGTTTTAAGGTTTTTTCTATTTTCCAGCAGCCCCATATTCGCCAGGAGGGGTTAGGGATAGTTTCCCAGGTTTCTTCTTCTGGGTGGTTATCCCAGGTGAGGGCGGGGGCGTGTAGGTAGAGTACGGGGTAGCCTTCTTGTGGCATGGCGCCTTGCCCCGCGATTTTCCAGGTTTCGGTCTCGGTGTTGTGGGCTTTTATTTCTGGGTCGGATTCCAAAATGGTTAGATAGGTGGAATCCGGGTTAAAGACATTAGTCAGGCGGGCTATCGGGGGAACGGGCGCATATTGGGGGGCGATGATAGTTAGCTCTATATCTATGATTGAGCCGGCGTTTACTTTATCGGCTACATATCTCCATTCTTGAGGGTTACCGCTATTCCACGTACCGTGTCCTATCCAGCAAGACCCGGAAACGTAATAGTTCCCGCTATATTCGGCGTATCCTATGGGCTCACCGTCTTGGATATAAGGGGTTATCCACCCGTCCTTGATGGTTTTAGTTTCGGCTATGGTGTGGGATAGCTCGGTGGTGGCGTTTAGGACGCATGGGAGACCTGGCCGGATTTTTTGGGCGTTTTTAGCTGCTTGAATACTCTGGCAGCGGATTGTAGCCGTAAGTGTCCCTATTTGCGGGGTGTCTAGCTGTCCTTGTCGCCCAAAGGTGATGCGTACCCCGTCTAGTACCGCGAAACCACCTTTTTCGAGCGCGGCGGTGTCATCTGGTATTTCCCAGTCTCCTACCCATAGTCTGCTCATGCGATTACTGCTCCTGAGTGGATTGTGATTTGACCGCGGCCGCGCTCAAGAGTGGTTAGTAGCTGTTTTATTTGCCTAGCTACTGCTAGGGGGTCGAGCGCCCCGTTCACGGTGATGTTTATGGGCGCTACTTGCCCGGGGTGGTGGGGCTGGTGGGGGTTTATTCGGGCACTGATTTTGGGTATGGGCTGGCTTGCTGGGATTGATACTAGATTTTTTGATGCCCGCCTAGCGTCACCAGCCATGGATTCTATACCGTTGATGAAGCCTTGACCGGTTTGTTTACCTATGAGGGTGAAAACTTTGGAGGGGGACGCGATTCCTAGAAAGTTTTTAATCGAGCTGATGGCTTTTTTCGCTATGTTTTTACAGGCGTCCCAAATCGCGCTTCCCATGGAGCCTACCCCGTTGATCATGCCTTGGATTAGGTCTTTTCCGGCTCCAAGTAGTTTTGACCCTAGGTTACCGATAGCTTTCACGGCTTTAGAGGGTAGGGACTTTACTACTGATATAGCTTTGCTTACCCCGGACGATATCGCCCCGGTGATGCTGCTCCAAATCGAGGAGGCTTTATTTTTGACCCACCCCCACCCGGCAGACCAGATATTTCGGATTAGGTTTATCCCGGAAGTGAAAACGGATTTAATTTTTCCCCATACGTTTCCAATCACGGAGCTTACTGCACCAAAAATAGTTGATGCGAGATTTTTTATTCCGCCCCATGCACCTGACCAAATGTTTTTCACCCCTGCTAGAGCGCTGGTGAAGATTGTTTTGATTAGCCCGAAAGCACCGGTAACTATCCCGCTGATGGCGCTCCACACCCCGGAGAGTATGGATTTAATCCCGTCCCAAAGGCTTGACCAGTCCCCGGTTAGTATCCCTTTGAATACTTGCACTATTCCTTTGATTATCCCGAAAGCGCCTTTAATGATTCCACATATCGCGGTGACATTAGAGGAAACTACGGGTAGTAGGGATAAAAAGATGGGTTTAACGGTTGATGCGATTTCAGCCAAAGCGGGTTTGGCGGTTTGATATACGGAAGATATTTGACTTCCGATTGACTGGAAAATAGCGCCAGCCGATTTTAGGGCTGGTGAATCAAAGGCTTGACCTAGTGAGGATAGCCCGCCAGCGCCTGTTAGGAGTTTTATTTTATCGGCTAGCCACCCAAGGGTTTGCCCTAAAGCGTTGAATACCCCTGAAGCGAGGGGCTCTAACGCTAGTTTGGCGTTGTTTTTGAGTAGTTGCCAGGCTTCGGCTGCGTCAGCGGTTTCTTTGCCTACTCCTAGAATGGTGTCCCCGCTTCCTTGCGCGGCTTTGCCGATGGCGTCCATGTTGATTGCCCCGGATTTTAGAGCCCCGATAAATTGGGGGGCGCCTCGGGTTCCAAACAGCTTAGAAGCGAGGTTTAGGGCTCCTGCTTCGTCTCCTTTTTTGAGCATTTCCCCCATTTGCCCGGTAACCCGCTTGAAAGCATCGGCGGGTTTTTCCCCGGACTTGGAGACCTCTAGGAGGGCTTTACCCATAGAACCAAGAGTCTTATTAGCGTCCAGCCCGCTCTTGTCTAGTAGCCCTGCCATGGCCGCGGATTCGTTAAAGGAAAACCCTAGGGATTGCAGGGCGGGCGCGTTCTTACCCAGGATTCCCGATAAATTGTTCATGGAGATTCCGGTAGCCTGGGAGACCCGGAAAAGGGTGTCCATGCCGGCTTCTGTTTGTTTGCCGGTGATGTTGAAACTGTTTAGCGCCCCGGTTGCTTTTTGGATATTGATTTCTTCGCCTAGGATTCGCCCGGCTTCTAGGAACTGGCTAGAGACGGTTTCTAGGGTTTTACCGGTGAGCCCGGTGCGCGTGTTTACGTCTGCTAGGGATTTTCCGATTTTGTCAAAATCAGCGGGCACACTGGCTGCTACGTTGCGGGCGGAGTCTTTTAGAGCCTCGAAAGCTTTCCCGCTAGCGCCGGTTCCAACCCTGATGGTGTCGTACATGCCGTCAAATTCGGCGCCGATGTTGTAGAGTCCTTTGGCTGCTGCTAGGGCTGCCACGGGGATAGCAGCGATGCCAGCAGCGACCAAAGGCCCGGCTTTGCCAAATTTGGCGGTGAACTTGCTGAGGAATCCGCCCGCGCCGTTTAGCGCGTTGGTAGCACCGGTAGCGTCACCAACTATCTTGATTGCCATTACGGCGGGGCCTGCCATTATTCCTCCTGTAGTTCTACTAGTTGCTCGAGCGCTTCATATAAAATGCCTGGTGGCGCGTTCAGCCACCCGGCGGGGCTAGTTTGTGTCGCTAGACATAGGGCTGCTATCGCAGTTGTTAGAGTCGGTTCCTCGAAAAGGGACGCCTTGCCCCTCGGTTTCTTCTACTGCTACTAGGGATTGCATCCAGGTCTTAAACTCTGGGGTATCGGATTCTTTTTTGCGCGCTACGCTCCAGGCTGCATAGAGGGTGGATTCGTAGGGCATTTGAGCGGTTGTCATACCGATGGAGGTGGCGTAGCCTTCGGCTTCTACGATAGCGGTCGGGATAATCGGGTAGGTTGCTTCACGGCCGTCTTGATAAATTACTTCTACCTGTTTGATTTTGATGCTCATAATCTTGCTCCTTTGAGTTGTTTGGTTTTTTGGTCGATTACTTTGGCGTACATTGCTTGAATTTCGCTATCCATAGCGCGCGCTGTCTCCATGATGAATGGGCGGGCTTCTACGGGGGCGGCAAAGGGTTTACGCCCCGATGTGGGCGGGTCAGCCGTCTTAGATGGCCACATCTTCCGTCCCCAATGGATTACCCACGCATATTTAACGCGGGCGTTACCAGCTCTAACGGTGGCTTTGCGTTTCGCCCCGCCACCCCTAATAGTCGGTCTTAAATTGTCGTCCTTGTGCGGGGCTTTGGAGCGGGCGCGGGAAGCCACCTTTTGGGCTATCTCGGAGTTTAGGGCTTTGAAGTCTTCTAAGTCGTCCCCGATTTTACGCAAGGAATACCTGAGCTCGTCTAACCCTAGGATTTGGACAGCGCCGCGGTCTTTCGCCATGGCTATTCTTGACTGGAAGCTTCAGCAGTTTCTAGGGTGGGTTTACCCACGGTAGGAAAGCTAAAGGAAGTCGAGTTGGATTTTTTGACGTCGCCACCGATTTCTACCGGTGCCACCTGGCAGCGCCCTTTAATCGTAAGCGCCCTAGTGTTATTGGGTTTGAAAACAAAGTTCACTTCCTCACCCATATGGTCAAAACACCATTTCGGCAGCGAGTCTGTTCCGTAGTCTTGCATGATCTCACCCTCTAGAGAGCCGGTCAGTTCCCCGGGCTCTAGATACTCGCTTCCATCTAACATGGGGGTGGGGTCACCGGTTTTATATTCGGGTTTATAGGTGAGTTTGGTGCATTGCCCGGCAAACTCTTTAGCTTGCCCTCCTTCATCAGGGGTAAACGTGAGTTTTCCAGGTCCCAGCTTGTCTGCTTTTACTGCCATGATGTTTTTCTCCTTATATTTGGTAGCTGTTTGTATAGTTGATTTTGTATGCCGCGTAGTAGCGGCTGGTTCCAGGCGGGGTTACCCCTAGCGCGTAGGCGTTATCAAACCCGATTAGCATTAGTGCCTCTATTGCCTCTGAGAGGGCGGCGCGGGCTTGGCTCTGGTCTTGAGAGGTGGCGATTAGCCAAACCTCAAAATCTACTGCTAGCTGGCAGTAGGATTCTGGTTTTAGGTTCGGTTCGGTAATAATCGCCGTATTTTTGCCTGCTGCCAGGGCTGCGTAGCCGCTAGTTGGCTCGGCGGTTACTAGGAAAGATTCCGGCAACGCGGCCGCTAATGCCATCTGCTCGGATTCGATAATGTCGGCTAGTAGGCTCATGCGATACCAACTCCTAGCCAGGGTGCTAGCAGAGCGCGGGCGGGGGTGAGCGGGTCAAGAGCCGGGCGGGTAGGAGACGCTAATAAAGTGCCGTCTCCGAAAGCCGCTAAATCCTGCTTGCCTACCCGCCGCTGCCAAAGATTCCCAGCAACCTCAAGAATTGCCTGGTTTAGCACGGGTTCTGGTACTTGACAGTTCCCGATGTGGAGTTTTACCCGCTCGGTGGCAGCCTCAAGACAAGCGGATAAGTATTCGCTATCTTGCGTGGCTGCCCCGGTAAAGGCCCGTAGCTGGTTGATATCTGCCATTTCTAGGCGCCAATCTTGACCGGCTTAATCAAATCCGGGTGCTGGCTGAAAATCGCGGCATAACCGTAGACTGCGAACTCTTTAGTTAGGGTAGTAATGTTTTCATCCTCGAGACGCAAGGGCGCGCCGGGAAGCTCCGCCGTAGTTAGCGCATCTTTCGAGTAGGCAACCATGTGGTCACCTTCCCACTTAGGAACGCGGGTAATGGTGACAGCCCCGATTTGAGCAGACGGTAAGTTAAACGTGATAGTTCCTTGATGCTCTAAGGGTGCGCCTTGTAACTGCAACGCGCGCGGGTCGCGGGGTAGGTTCTTTACCCACTTGAAAACGGTAGGCGATACTAGCAGACCGTCCATAGAGTAGGGGATATCCTCGTAAACGTCTTGTAAATCTAATAGGAGGTCTTCAAGGTCTGCCACGCTAGCAGTAGTCCCCTTGGTAAGCGTCAAAACCGGGGTATTAGCGGTCACGATGGCTTGGAACTTTTCCCTAACGTCTGCTTCGATGGTGGCCGCGTATTGATATGCCAAATCCTTGAAGATTTCATCTAAAATAACAGGGCTGGTGGTGCGCTCGATAGCTTGCCGGGTGATGCCTTCTACCGCGCCGCCGTAGGTAGACACGGTAGCGGACTGCACGCTCCAGGTAGCGGGAAGCCCGGTAGGTAGCTTTGCGCCCTCTTTCGCCTGTTTTGCGGTCTTGATAGTAGACGGCTCTGCCTTTTGCGCATATTCCATGGTCATACCAGTAGACGGTAAGGCGATAGTGGTAAAAAGATTTTTTATCGGTTGCTTTGCCTCCATGCGCTTTTCAATATCGCCTAGCCAGATAGGTAGGTTCACGAAATCGGCGCTAGTGCCAGTAGCAGCGGCGCGCGCTAACTGTTTAGCTTCGTCTTCGCCCTTCTTATATCCGGCTACGTATTCTCCGTAAGAGCGGTACTTAATACCCGGGGTTGTGGGGGCGGGCTTGTCTTTTAGGGAGGCGAGGGAGCGCTCCAGGGCTTCCATACGCTCCAAAGTCCCTACGGATTCGGTTGTGGTTTCGTTTTCCATATCTTTTTCCTTTTCTTCCTTTGGTTTGGTTTGTTTTTCTCGGACTTTTTCTATCTTTGCGGCGTCATAGGCAGGGAATTCCACGATGGAGAATTCGCGGGCGCGTACTTTCTTCCAGGTGATATGTGCCCCGTCTTCTCGGTCTTCTTGGTCGTATTCGATGCCCTCAAACCCGATAGAGCAAGAGGTGAGCACCCCGTCTTTTAGGAGCTGGTAGACCTCATCTCCCCGTGTGGTGTGGGAGATGAGCCCGTCAAACTCGATACCGTTTTCTGTTTCGCGGGTAGCGGTGATGCGCCCTATTGGCTCAGAATGCGCATAACGCAGGATTGCGCCTTCTGCGTCTACGGAGCCGGGCGCGAACTGCTCATATAAACCCTCGAAGATTAGGGTTTCGTCGTTATATGGCACGCCTAGCGCGGTAACCTGGCGGGCGTTTTCTTCGTTGCCGTCTGCTCGGATTGTGAGGGAGCGAGTCTGGAACTGGTCTAGGTCACTCATTAACGTTCTCCTGCTCTTCGGTTTCGGTTTGGTTTTCTTGGTCGTCTAGGGGTTCGAGTCCATCTAACGCGCGGCATTCATTTCTGGTTAGTAGCCCGCAATTGATAGCGATTTGGTAGGACTCGTACCGGGTTTTGGTGTCAGCCCTAAGTAAGCCTTCGTAGTTGAATTTGGCTTGCATTCCCGCCGGTAACATGCGGGTGAGTTCGCCCTCTATTTTGCGGGTGTATCCGGTGAGGGTGAACCGGCTGAACTCTATCCATGCTTGCTCGATATTGCTGTAGGTTTGGGAGTTGCCGTCTACGGCGGCTAGCAGTAGCCCGGCGGGTACGCCAAACAGGCGCGCTATCTCGGTGGTGGTAAAGGCGCGTGCTTCTAGCCATTGCGCGTCTTTAGGGCTGATGAGAATCGGGGTGTACTTGATGCCTTTGGGGAGCACTCTTACTCTGGAGGGGTTAGCGGCCATGTCCAAGGGCTGACCGTTTTCATCTAAATAGTTCCAGACTGAGAGAATGTCTTTTGCTTCTGCTTTGTTTAGGGGCTGCTCGGTGGAGAGGATTCCGGCGGGCTGGCCAGAAGAAGCAAAATAATCGGTGGCGTAATCGCGGATGGCGGCCGCGCCTTCTAGGTCGCGCCGCGCGGCGGTGATAGGCCCGATACCGGTAAGCATTCCCGGCATACGCGATAGGGCGGCGTGTCCCATCTTCCCCGGCTCTACCTGCTTGCCGTTAATGGAATATACGCGGCGGGTTTTGGTTTTATCCCAGGTAACGGTAACTAAATCCGGGTGTATCGCGCGTAGTTCAGCCGGGGCGCCCCTATATTCCCCAATAGCCAGCCAATAAGCATTACCGCGGAGCGCTAGGGATAAAACTAGCTGCTCTATGAACTCATCCCTAGAGATGCTCAGGTCAGGGGTTTTAAGGATTCCCGGGGTCTGGCTAGGGGTGAGCCGCTTGCCGTTCTTCTCAGCATAAAGCGGTAACTGACTAATGCCGTTAGCGATTACCTGCACCGCGCGATAAACAGCGGGCAAAGATAGCGGTTCATCTAGCCGGGCGGTTCTCGGGGGCGGGGTGATACCTTTCCCAGTAGAAACGCTAAAGGTTTTAGAGCGTTTGAAAAAGTCTAGGATTCCCATACCCGAAAAGCTAAGCCACAGCCCCCTAAAACTCCTAGGGATTGTTTACAGGAGGGACATGGAGGGATATGGAGGGACACTAAGGGATAGCGGCGGTTTATATATAGATGGCTAGTTTTTCGTCCCTGGAAGCACCCCATGCGGCCACGGACGCCGCTATCATGGCGGCGGGGTCATTGGCTGACTTATCCCGGTCGATGCGCTCTAAACCGTTGGTTATTTTTACCATTATCCCGTTCCTAGCTTCATCTAAAGCGGGGGAATGATCATGCGCCAAAGTCCCGGTTCTTATCGCCGTGAAATAGTCACCGTCTGCAAGTAACCGCTGTTTTAGGTCTACTTCCTGGACTCTTACGCCCTGAGCCGCGAAATCTTCTAGCAAGCGCCGGTTGGGTCCAGCAGCGTCCACATACACCGCCGCGGTAGGGAACTTGACCTTTAGGGCTTTAAGGGCGGGAATAATCCACCTAGTGAAAGGCGCTTGCTTAATAATCGCAACGGACGGCCCCGGGTTGGGCTCGCTTCTCTGCCAGGCAGCCGCGATAGTAGCAGCCGTACCGCGCCCGGAAACTTCCACAGAGAAAGTTAATGTTGGGTTGTCTTTGGGGATATTACCGGCTTCTTCTAAACCTTCCCACATAGCAGAGGGTACGTATTCCCCGGTAAGGGTCTTAGTAGGACGGTTGCAGTAACCACGCTCCCACTCTTGCGGGGTGCGTTCCCAAAGAGAAAGAAAATCGGATTTGAGGGTGTCTAGGGTTTGGGTGTTACCAAGAGCGGGGTGAAAGCCCCAAAGGCTAGAATCTGTGGGGTCTAGACCGGGCGCTAAAGACCATTCAAAATAACCCAAATCCGCGCGTTTACCTTCCCTGCCATCTTGAACCATGTCGTTAAGAAAGTCGCTTTTATCGGTTCCCATGGTTGATAAATGCCAGATTTGGGCTTCATCTCCAAAGGTTGATTGCGCGGGGCGTATCCCTCCCACCAGGTCAGCGCCCTCTAACGCATTTAGAGTCCATATCTCATCGTTAATGACTAGCCGCGGGGATTTGGAGTGCATGGCTTCTGGTCCCCTAGTGAAACGCTGAAATATGGAGCCGTTCTTAGCTTGGAATCCCTCAGACCCGTTAGAGCGTAGGAAATCAAAACACGCTTTTAGGTCTTTATCCCAATGGGTTTCCCACGCGGAGCCTAGCTTTTTCATAGCAGCGGAAGCATATAGCCCGGATTGCGCAGAAAAATAAATCTCGCACCCCGGATTAAGCAAAGCCCTATAGATACCGAGAGCACATACCAAGGTTGTTTTACCCGATTGGCGCGGAACAGAGATAAGGACTTCACGGAAACGGTAATGCCGCTTCCCTTTTTTGTCTTGCTTGTACTGGGTAGCTGCCTTGAGTACTCGGCGTTGCCAGGGCTGCAAGTCCCACCCCATCATTGCCGCAATCACACAGATAGGCGCCGCTTCAGATTTATATCCTTTAGCGGGCGCGGGGGCGTAGGAGGGCGGCGGGTCAGCCACCCATTTAGAGGCAGGTATTTTCATGACACGATATGTAGCAGCTCGGCTACTCTTTCTTGCGGGGTAGCATTACCGGTACTATTAGCGGCGCGTTCTCGCTCGTCAATCACCTCGTAAAGCTTGCCTAGAATCCCTAAATAAGTCTTACGGATAGCAGCGCGACCCGAGGCAGCATCACCCGGGGCTATGGAATCAATATCAACAGCCGTAGAGAGCAGCAACTCGCATAGGGCTGCGTCCATTTGCTCTAGCTTGCCCTGGCTTGTAAGGGCTTTAATCGTTTCACAAGCGGCTGTGTAGGATTGTCCTTTTTTGCGCTGGCTTGCGTCCCATTCAGGGATTAAAGAATCAATGATATTACCTGTCATTTTTGGTTTCTTTCCTGGTCAGGGGATTTTTTTTGAGTTAAAAGGGGAGGGATTATAGCCTGGCGGCGTGGAGTGGACAGGGCGTATTCTCTCAGAAAAAACCGCGCCCGGTAGATTCCAGTTCCTCACGCCAATAACACTTCCCGCAAGATATCGTAGATGACCACCCGCCGCTTCATTTTGTTTCCGCGCGCGCTGTTACAGCCCCAATGAGCAGCCCTAAGGTTATCAATCGTGGACGGCCCGCCGTGTGATTCCGGAATGATATGGTCAGCGGTCAGCTGGTCACGACGACGCAACGGGTAACGGCTGATGGGTAGCCCGCATAGCTGGCACACCCACCCATCACGCTCAGCTATCTGTGCCGTGAGCTCACGCCTTACCCGGTAGGGTAGTTCTTTCCATTTAACCATTGCGTACCTGCCTAGCGTAAGCGGTGACATCACCCGGCGCGTACCTAATAGCCCGCCCAAGCCTAATGAACGCCGGCCCCTTATCCATGTACCTGAGCTGCTTAACATACCCGGGCGATACTCCCAGAATCGCGGCTACTTCCTCAGTGGTAAGCAACCCACCGCCCCTCGTGGTTCTTAACGGTTTCCTCATCGCCTGCCTACTTTCTATCGCCATAACACCGCTGCTCCCTTGGCTTCATATTCCTTAACCAAACGGTCAGCGGTAGTAATGATGTACGCTATCCACTCCGCGCGGTCTTTGAACGCCATGGATTCGGCTTGCTTGGTAGCTATCTGGGTAGCGCGGTCTCTGATTATCTGCTTGTCTGATACCTCTAACAGCCCGGCTTCTTCCGCTCTCTTATACGCCGGGTCTTGACCAACCCGCCGTCTCCAGCTCTCCATCTCGCTCTTATTCCTGGTAGCGTCCACACAAAGGTGACACTGCGCCGGGTCATATCCACCATGTGGACAAATGTCCGGTAGGCGGTCAAGGTGGGCTGCGGGCATAGGTGGCAACATTTCCAACTCCTCATAATTGCTAATCAAACTCTCTTTTACTTCTGGTGACAGCGCCGAACAACCCTCCACCGGATTAGCCGACGCGCTAAACAAATCAAGCGCTTCGCGCTTGTCCTTATCTGGTGAGCGGAACAATCTCTTTCTTAGGCGGGTTACCCCCCTAGCGGGGTAACCTCCTAAGGACTTAGAGGGGCTAGCATTCACTTCCGCATGGAGCGACCAGGCAGAACGCGCTTGCAAGTCATTAGTCTGAACCCCGCCCCGCCCTTTAGACGGCACACGCACGCTATCAGGGGTGCGCTCCTCCCCGTCCTTACCGCGGCGGCGCTTCAAAATATCCATGAGCCGGGCAATAAACTTATTACGGGTCTCCTCATCAATCCGCTTAGAGCGAGGCCGGGCAAACTTAATCAACTCGACCAGTTTTCGCTTAACCACGGTAAACAGGGACGAGGTGGGATTACCGGAAACAATCATGCCCCGCGTCCACCGAATCACCCCCATCTCCTCCAAAGCCTGTAGCGCTATCCGCGTCCACCGCTCGCAATACCCCGAAATCCTTTGCAACTGGCAAGCCGTAGAAAGCACCTCACCCTTATAATCAAAACGCGCTACAGCGCTTTTAGAGGTAGGAACCAAGGTCAAAGCCTGTAACACACCCCTAACAGCCCTCCACTCCGGACCATCCAACACACCCCAATAAGACCTAGCTAAAGACGAAATAAGAACCGAGGTAGGCGCGCCAGCGGTTAATCTCATTTCCGGAGTAGCCGCTTCATCACTCACCACGACCACCCCGCGCTATAAACCACACGACCAGCGCCGCTAACGCTGAAGAGACGCACGCCAAAACGAACAAGCCAGGACTAGCAAACATCAGCAACACCCCGCGCCCGCTCCTCAGCAACCAAAAGAGTGTTAAGCTGCCATATCGCACCACCACACAACCGCGTCAGCTCATCACGAACATCAGCAAGCAAATCGCTATCAAGCTCAGGAGCCCGCTCCAACATCACCGGCAACAACTCAGATAGATTCGCGCGGAACTGCTCCGACAGCGAGCAAAGCCTATCCAAATCAATCGCCAGCTGCATCAAACCCGTATCAACACCCCTAGGCACTTTGCCCCCTTAATATTAGATTTATGAACATTTCGCTATTAATCGCATTACTGACACTGCTTTTCAGCTTCCTAACCTTTGCGTTTACCGTCATTAGTCGCTTCGGTGAACTACCAGATATAAAAGTTGAACGATTAGCCGAAAACATTTGCACGGTAACAATCTTCTGGAAACATCGAGGCTGGCTAACCAACGTGGCAATACAGCAATATAAGAGAGCCAAGCCGGAAAGTTCAGCGGCAATCATTGGGCATCAGACCTGCCTAAAATCTCCGCCATTTCAGCACGTGATACCTCATGACATGATCCTTGTTCGCTATACCAGAATCTTTTGGCGGCTTCCCTTATATCGGCGTCGGTTAGTGGTTTTTCTTCCCAGCGGTCAGACTTATCCCTACAACTACATTCACAAGCGCCGCAGACCCGAGGGCATCGAGTGGCTGACAGACTCAACGGTCTAAGCTCCATTGCTATTCGTCCTCGTCGTCGCATAAATCCGCGAGACGATGAGCAAACTCTTTAACAAACTGCTTAAAAATCAGCCCGATAGCCTCGTTAGAAACCCGGCTCTCCAAAAGGTCACGTATCGTAATATCCCACCGGTTCCTATACGCTCTTTGAAGCCACTCTCTATCAGTCGGTTCATCAGCTAGAGCACGCTTGACCGTATCCATAGGAACCCGGATATCCAAAAAATCCTTAATCTCCCACAAATCCACAGCTACACCTCCCTCGTAAACAAATCCGAAAAATCAAAACCCGCATTAGCCAATAACTGCAAGTCAGAGACTTTCCAAGACCTAGAGCCGCTAATTTTTCCGCTGATACACGCCGGAGTGACGCTAAGAATCTCCGCTAAAATGTTTTGCTTTAAATTCCGGGATTTAACCTGCTTGAGGATTAGACTAGAAATACGGCGGTTTAAATTTTGCATAACGCTAAGAATATAGCGAAACGCTAAAGATTATTAGCGAAACGCTATTTTTACGGCAAAGTGTGCTTGGGGTCACATATAGCGGAAATGGTTAATTAGTTAGCATTTTGTTTACCTCTAGCCGGAATTGCGATAAATTAACGATATGGAAACTTTGACCAGCCCTGAAATTCTTCGCATGAATATCCGACTACTCCAGGCGCGGAAAAATCTTAACAACACTGAGCTAGCGCAGGTTCTAAATCTAACTCCTACCGCAATTAGCGACAAGCAGCGCGGTAAGCGCGGCTGGAAGATTCAGGAGCTTGATAGCGTGGCTTCGGTCTTTGATACTACGCCCTGGGATTTGATGAAGCCCATGTTAGGCGATGTTTGGCGCCCCCGACAGGAATCGAACCTGCAACCTCGGGATTAGAAGGCCCTTGCTCTATCCTTTGAGCTACGGGGGCTGACCGTTTCTTAGTCTATAGGGAAAATCGCCGCGAGCTAATTCCGTGTCCCCAAGGGGAGATAATCCCACTTTTTCCTGGTGAGAGAGTTTTGTTTTTAGAAAATCTCGGGGAAACTTTGCAACATGGTGAGGTAACCAACACTAGGAGGAAAAATGAGTAAATCAAATATCGAGGTTACCTTTACCGGCTGGGTGGCAACCGCCCCCACATTTCACCGTCCTGACCCCGCTAAACCCGAAAAAGCGCTAAGTACTTTCCGGGTGATGCATACCCCCTATTACCGCGATAATCACGGTAACTGGCAAAAGGGAGAATCCTTAACAGTTCGGATAAAAGTTTGGGGCTGGGGAGCGCACTATGTTTCCCGCTCTATAAAAATTGGGGACCCAATTATTGCTTCCGGACGCCTAATCCGCAGTAAATGGGAAGATAAAGACAGCGTAACCCACTATGGGCTAGAGCTGACCGCCTCATCTTTGGGGCACGATCTCACTTTAGGGGAATCTAATTTTGTGCGGATGGTGGGTGCGCTTCCCAAACGGGGAAACCTCGGTTCTGCCCCGTCTGATACCGCTTCCTCACTTGCAGACCCAGAGGGCGAATTCGAGCTATCACCCCAAGAGAGACTTGATCATGAAACTGGGGAAATTACCAACGAATCCCCTCTGCAAGAAGGAAACCCATCTGCTGAAACCTATGATTCGTCCTCGCAACAGGAGAGCAGTTTGGATCCGAACGGCGAATATATACTCGAAACCACTTTTAACGGTCAAGCGGCCTAAGACACCTGAACCAAATCTAAGGAGGTTCGCTTTGCGTTTTTAAGTCCACTATTCTGGGTATTACAAACATACCGTCTGGCAGAAAGTGGCAGCAGTGGCAGAGTTCATTTACCAAATGATTCACACCCGTAAATCCCTTGGTGACAAGGTGATTTTAGATGATGTGACAATGGCTTTCCTTCCGGGAGCCAAAATCGGCATGGTTGGTCCTAACGGAGCCGGCAAATCTTCAATCCTTAAGATTATGGCAGGTCTAGATGAGCCTTCCAATGGAGAGGCACGTCTAAGTCCTGGCTATACCGTGGGGATTTTGATGCAAGAGCCTGTGCTTGACGACAATCTCACGGTTAAAGAAAACGTGGAGCAAGGAGTAGGTCCGCTAAAAGCCAAACTCGATCGTTTTAACGAGATATCTGCGTTAATGGCCGATCCGGATGCCGATTTTGATGCCCTAATGGAAGAAATGGGGACTCTGCAAGCTGAGATTGACGCTGCCGACGGTTGGGATGTGGATTCTCAATTAGAACAGGCAATGGATGCCTTGCGCTGTCCACCCCCGGAGACACCGGTGTCGGTGCTTTCCGGTGGGGAGCGCCGCCGGGTCGCCCTCTGTCAGCTGCTATTAAAAGCTCCTGACCTGCTGCTCCTTGATGAACCTACTAACCATTTGGATGCCGAATCCATCCTGTGGCTAGAAAAGCATCTGCACTCTTATAAGGGAGCAGTTATCGCGATTACCCACGACCGTTATTTCCTAGATCACGTGGCAGAATGGATTGCGGAAGTTGATCGCGGGCGTTTATATCCTTACGAAGGTAACTATTCGACCTATTTGGAAAAGAAGCGCGAACGCCTGGAAATCCAGGGGCGTAAGGACGCAAAGCTTGCTAAACGTCTGAAAGAGGAACTGCAGTGGGTGCGGTCTTCAGCTAAGGGACGGCAAGCCAAATCCAAGGCACGTTTGCAGCGCTACGAAGAAATGCAGGCAGAGGCCAAGCGCACCAAGAAACTGGACTTTGAAGAGATTCAGATTCCGCCAGGGCCGCGCCTGGGAACCGTGGTTTTGCGCGCCGAGAACCTGTGTAAAGGTTTTGGGGATCGCCAGTTAATCAAAGACCTCTCGTTTAACTTACCCCCGAACGGAATCGTGGGGATTATCGGTCCGAACGGGGTGGGTAAAACCACTCTGTTTAAGACAATTGTGGGGCTAGAAGAACTCGATTCGGGAACTCTTGATATCGGGGAAACTGTGAAAGTCAGTTACGTCGATCAGAACCGCGCCGGAATTGACCCTGATAAGAGCCTTTGGGAAGTAGTATCCGATGGACTGGATTTTCTAGATGTGGGGGGAGTAACCATTCCGTCCCGCGCCTATGTGGCTTCCTTTGGATTTAAAGGTGCTGACCAGCAAAAACCGGCGGGAGTGCTCTCTGGTGGGGAACGCAACCGGTTAAACCTGGCGCTTACCCTAAAGCAGGGTGGAAACCTGTTGCTCTTGGACGAGCCGACCAATGATCTCGATGTGGAAACTTTAGCCAGCCTGGAAAATGCGCTGCTAGAGTTCCCGGGGTGTGCAGTGGTAATCACTCACGATCGCTGGTTCCTTGACCGGGTTGCCACCCATATTCTGGCCTGGGAGGGCACAGAAGATGACCCGGCAAACTGGTATTGGTTCGAGGGAAACTTTGAATCCTATGAAAAGAACAAGGTGGATCGCCTGGGGGCAGAGGCAGCTCGTCCTCATCGGGTAACTCACCGCCGATTACGCCGCGCCTAACCAACATAAAGCGGTATATTAAAGGCGTATTATTTCGTGAGCTAAGGACGGGAATCCAAAATGAGCGAGGAACAAGACTCCCTAAAACGGCTGGCAAGTGCTTACGGTATTGCACTTGACTATTGGGACTATGCCGGCGTTCATCGCTTTGTCTCGGATGAAACTTTGCGCGCGGTACTCAAATCAATGGATGTAGCTGCTGAAACGCCTACCCAGATAGCTGCTTCCTTGAACCTGGCAGAGGAACGTCCCTGGCATCGCGTCCTCCCCGAATCTATAGTTACCCGCAACGATGATCACTATTGGATTCGGGTACACGTTCCGCATGGTAAAGCCGTAACTTTGACGTTACATTTTGAGGAGGGCGGGTCTTGGCAGCTTCCCCAAATGGACGTGCTAGTTCCTCCGCGGGATATTAACGGGGTGCTAACCGGTGAAGCTACATTCGATATTCCTCCCGGGCAACCTCTGGGTTGGCATCGACTGACGGCGCAAATAGAGGGAGATGAGCGTACCTATGCCTGCCCAGTGGCGGTAACTCCGGCACGCTTGATTTTGCCGGATTTGCGGCAAGGACGCGCCTGGGGAGTGATGAGCCAGTTTTACGCCACTCCCTCTCGGGAATCCTGGGGAATAGGTGATGCCGCTGACTTGGCTAAAACCTGTCAATGGGCAGCTGCAAAGGGTGCAGATTTCTTGTTGATTAACCCGGTACATGCTTCCCAAGTGACCTTTCCCCTGGAAAACTCACCTTACCTTCCCTGTTCCAGGCGTTTTTGGAATCCGATTTATATTCGCCCCGATGCGATAAAAGAGTCTAAACTTCTTTCAAGTACGAACCGACAAAAGATTGAGCAGCTCCGGCAAGCAGCCCAGCTTAGTCTCGGTGAACAAGATTCAGAAGCTATACCCGGCAACTCTGACGTTAGTGCCGCTTTCTTCAGTGGTGATTTGATTAAACGTAACCCGGTTTGGGCAAGTAAATTGCAAGCCCTAGAAATTATCTATCAGGTTCCACTATCCGAAGAGCGAGAAGAAAACTATCAAGGTTTTGTTTCCGAACAGGGCACTGCGTTAGAGCAGTTCGCTACCTGGTGCGCCCTAACTGAAAAATACGGACTTAATCTGCCCGAAAAGTGGCAAAACCCTAGCGCAGAACAACTTGAAAAAGCTAATCATGAGCTGGGCGAGCGCCGTGAGTTCTATAAATGGTTGCAATGGATTTGCTACGGGCAGCTACGTCAAGCCCATGAAACAGCTATCGAATCCGGCATGAAGATTGGGGTAATGCACGATTTGGCGGTGGGAACCCACCAGCTTGGTGCTGATCATTGGAGTGACACAGATGTGTACGCCAAAGGGATATCAGTGGGTGCTCCGGCGGATATGTATAACCAGTTAGGTCAGAATTGGTCGCAGCCGCCGTGGCGTCCCGATCGCCTCGAACAGCAAGCCTATGAGCCTTTGCGTCGCATGGTGGCTGCTGCCGCAAAAATGGGGGGTGCACTTCGTATCGACCACGTGATGGGACTGCTGCGCCTATGGTGGATTCCAGATGGGATGCTCCCCAAAGATGGCACCTATGTACGCTATAACCATCAAGCGATGGTGGGGGTGCTGCTGCTAGAGGCTTACCGTCACCACCTGGTTATTGTGGGAGAAGATTTAGGTACAGTAGAACCCTGGGTACGCGACTACCTGCGCTATCGGGGGATTTTAGGCACCGGGGTACTGTTCTTTGAATTCGATGCTCCCGACCATTTGGTTCCACCTGCCGATTATCGCCGAGAACAACTGGCGGCAGTGAATACCCACGATATGCCGCCAGTAGCTGGCTATCTTACGGGGGAAGACCTGCGGGTACGGGAATCCTTAGATTTGTTGGATTCTTCTCGCGAAGAGGCGGAAGCTAATCAGGAACGAGTTTTTGGAGCGGTACGCCGCGCCCTAATCGAATATGCTGGTCTAGCCGAAGATGAGCAGGACATGGGCGAGATTATTAAGGCTCTTTACCGTTATATTGCCGCTACTCCCTCGCGCCTGTTAGTGCTGACTTTGGCGGATGCGGTCAAGGAGCAGCAAACCCAAAATCAGCCGGGAACAGAGTTTGAATACCCGAACTGGTGTGTTCCGCTGCGCGACGAGGACGGGAAAACCAAATTCTTAGAAGAAATTACCGCTGATTGCTTCGCTAATCAGCTGCTAGAAATGCTGGAAGCCCAGGTTCATCCCGTTTAATCAAGCGTTTAATCAAGCACTGGTGCGGAACTGAGCGGTCTAGAAAATGCTCACCTCCAGCTTTTCGGAAAATAGGGGAGCAGTTCTTCTAAACTGTGGGTAACTCTATTAGCCCCTGCCTCTAGCAGGTCATTCGGAGATTGGCTGGTAGCTACCGCATAGATTTTACCGACTCCGGCCCGGCGGGCTGAACAGATTCCGCTAACGGTGTCCTCTATTACTATGCACGAGGACGCAGATAGGTTCAGGGTGGCTGCCCCTAAAAGATAGGGTTCTGGGTGCGGTTTACCGTTGCTAATATCTTCCTGAGTGACGATTTTCAAATCAGCGGGAGAATGGAGCATTTGGGAGGCTAAAATTGCCCAGGTGCGCCACGCGGAAGTAACTAGACATTTCGGGACGTTTAGCTGCATGATTTTGCGGGCTCCAGCAAAGATACGGGGAGGGTCGCGCTGGATATCAACATAGGAGCGGGCTTCTAAACCTAGTGTTTCGGGGTCGAGACCTCTCCAAGGACCGGGTTCATTTTGAAATACTTCCGGGCCGGGACGCCCTTTGAAAATATCCAGTTCAGCTTCTGCTACCTGCCAGCCTTTGGCTTTAAACATTCGCCTATAGGCGGCCAGATGAGTGTGTTCAGAGTCGATTAAAGTGCCGTCTAGGTCGAGCAGCAGCCCTCTAAAACTGTTTTTGCTGGTTTCAGGGCGGGTGCTGTCTTTATCGGGGGAGGTAGCGACCTTGGTTTTAGGTGAGTTAGGGGAGATGGGAGGGTTTTGGGTGCCGGAATCGTTAGCGGGGCTATCATTTTCGAGAGGATGCATAACGCTCGCGGTTTAACGTAGTTTTTCTAGGTCGGCTGCCAGGTTGTCGGCGACCGAGCCTACGATTAGTTGAATAATGTGACCGGTTTTCACCACCCCTTTTACTCCGCTATCCGCTAATATATCTTCATTTAGCTTTAGCGGGTCTTTCAGCTCTATCCGCAACCGGGTGATGCAGGGTTCAATCTCGATAATATTCTCGGCTCCGCCTAGCCCTGCCAGC
Organism: Varibaculum timonense; assembly: GCF_027694345.1. NCBI lineage: Bacteria > Bacillati > Actinomycetota > Actinomycetes > Actinomycetales > Actinomycetaceae > Varibaculum > Varibaculum timonense. The sequence goes on along the minus strand of NZ_JAQEVU010000003.1, from coordinate 197,067 downwards.
AGTTGTTCTGCCTGTTCCATGGATTTCTCCCCGCCTCGTCCTACAGGATTAATGGTTCAATAGCGACATTACCATCAATGCCCAACTCGCTTTGACCATGAATTAAAGCTCTAATGGAGACCCAGTTTCCACCTCCTGGTGATGAAGTTGCACCTCAAGCGGACGGCTTGAAACCTGCCGTCTTGGCGATACTCTTGCCGCAGTTTTCAACTATGAATTCCCGTAGCTTCTACTGGCGGAAAACTAACTTATGCGAAAATAAGGACATACTTTCGCATAAATGTGTCAAATTAAGGACATAGTTTCACATATTTGTGCTAAAATCAGGACATAACCTAAAAGGAGGGGCATCGTGGAACGGTTCCTCATGGATCAGTTACTCGCCTGGAAAGAATCGTCTCGGCGCAAGCCTTTGATATTAAACGGTGCGCGCCAAGTGGGGAAAACGTGGATACTGCGCGAATTTGGCAAACGCTACTTCAAGAACGTTGCCTACATTAATCTCGACCATAACCCCCGGATGAGCGCCCAGTTCAAGGTGGGTTTTGATACGAAACGATTGCTCCGCGCCTTTGAAATCGAAACTGGCGAAACCATTGCGCCTGGGAAAACCCTGATAATCCTAGACGAAATTCAAGAGTGTCCGCTAGCGCTCACCGCCCTCAAGTACTTTTGTGAAAACGAACCTCAGCAAGCGCTAGCAGTGGCCGGATGCCTACTGGGGATTACTTTTCACTCTGGCAGTGGGTATCCGGTAGGGAAAGTTAATACTCTGAATCTCTATCCGTTAAGTTTTCGAGAATTTTTGGACGCCACCGGTAACGACAAGCTGCGCGAACTAATCGATGAGGGCGATAAAGACCTGCTAGGCAGTTTCGCCTCCAAGCTGATATCACTATTGCGCCAGTATTACTTCGTCGGGGGGATGCCTGAGGCGGTTGCCACCTATGTTCATACCGAAAGTTTCCCGGAAGTTCGCGAAGTGCAGCGCAATATCTTGCAAGGATATGAACGGGATATGTCCAAGCATCTTACCGGTTTAGATATCCAAAATGCTTTGGAATTGTGGCATTCCATTCCGGTGCATCTGGGCAAAGAAAACAAAAAGTTCATTTTTGGGCAGATTAAAGACGGGGCTAGGGCGAAGAACTACCGCTCAGTGGTTACTTGGCTAACCCAAGCAGGGCTCACTCACAAAGTTTCACGCATCAAGAAGCCAGGGATTCCTTTAGCTGGATATCACGATTCGCTAGCGTTCAAGTTATTCCTGGTAGATGTGGGGCTGCTGGGGGCAATGTCGGATTTGGATGCAGCCAGCATTATTGATGGTAATGCGATTTTTACCGAGTTCAAAGGGGCGCTTACCGAGCAATATGTCTGCCAGCAGCTGATTACCGAAGGTGAATCCGCAGCCTATTACTGGTCGGCAGAGAATTCTCGCGGTGAAATTGATTTTTTGGTGCAAAGATCTGGACAAGTTTATGCGTTGGAAGTTAAAGCGGAAGAAAACCTGCGCTCGCGCAGTCTGCGCGCCTTTAGTGAACGCTATCCGCAGGCCGCCCGGCTGCGGCGCTTTAGCCTCTCTGGTTTTCGTGGCCAAGAATGGATGGAAAACGTGCCCCTTTATGCGATTGGAAATCCCCAAAACTGGGAGTAGTAGGCGCGGTTCCGGGGAGCTAGGATAAGAAAGATAGGAGAGGTTTTGAGACATACGGCTACGGACACCTTCATCCAGTTCTATGATTCTCCGCTGGGCGAGTTGGTAATGTCCAGCGATGGCAGCGCGCTGACTGGGTTGGGGCTGGCATCACAGCGAGCCGCGGTAGCAACTGCTGCGGGCGCTCGTCCTCGGGAAGAATCATTGTTGATATTCCGTGAAACTGCCCGCTGGTTAGATACTTATTTTCGAGGACGCGCGCCCTCGTTTACTCCAAAGATAAAGCTCTCGGGTTCGGACTTTCAAAAACGAGTTTGCGAAATTATGCTCACCATCCCTTTTGGGGAAACCGTCACCTATGGGGAAATCGCTGCCCAGATAGCGCGCGAGAGAGGAATCCCGCGCATGTCCGCGCAGGCAGTCGGGGGAGCGGTAGGAGCAAATCCGATTCTGCTAATTGTTCCTTGTCACCGGGTAATCGGGGTGGGCGGCAACCTCACTGGTTATGGCGCCGGCATAGAGCGAAAAATCCAGCTGCTAAAACTAGAAAAAGTCGATATGGAAAATCTATTCGTACCCAAGGAAAAGTCGCTGCCAAAAAAATAATAGGTGCCAAAGAAATAGCCGCTGCCAAAGAAACAGTCGATTACTAAAGAATCCGCGCCCTCACCGCGAAGAAAAATAGTGTTTCCTAAGGAACGCTACATAGGTGGTTGGAGTCCGGGGGGGGTAAATCATCTATTTCGGGGCTGAAAAATCAAATAAAACCCTGGTAATACATAGTTTAAACTTCCCGGATTCCACCTTGTCGCGGATATGTGTAGGCGAAGAAATGGGTATTGAGTAATTCTAATGAACTTGTTAGGGTAGACTTTGTTAGTTTGTCCTTACTAGAGATAGGCGAGTTGTAGTGAAACGAGAACCTAACCCCGTACGGAAAGTATTGGCTCTGTTGCTGACAATCTTCCTGGTGTCTGCCGGGGTGATTATGGATGGCGCTAAGTCGGTTGCATTAGAAAGTTCTTCGCAGATAACGGTAAAGGCAAAAAACAAAATAGATTCAACAATTACTGCCAACCAAGATGGATTAGTGGACGTTCTAGTCACGTTTCAAGATGATGCCCCAGATAGAAGGCTGGGGGAAGCTAAACGTTTGTTAGGCTCCCAAGCTTCTCCTGCGGCTATCTCGTTAAAAGCAGCACAGCTGCGTGCGCAAGCAGCGCAAAAATCAGCACAGGTGTTCTTAGCCAATAATTCTAAAGTTAAAAAATATGAGTCTTTAGAGATAGCAAATACTATCCGGGTATTAGGTAAACAAGAAATATTGCCAGGACTAGCAATGCTCTCACCGGTGATGAGCATAACCCCTAATAGACTGGCGCAAATGATTGTTCCGTCTAAAACCAGTCAAGCGGTAGGGGGGACTTCTCGTAGTGCAAGCATTAACCAAGAAGCAGAAATAGAAGCCAATTTACGGGCTATTCGCGTCGATAAAGTTTGGAAAGACAAAAACATTACCGGATCGGGAGTTACCATCGGTCTAATCGATCAAGGAGTAGATTATCAACATCCTGCATTGCGCAGCCACTTTCGCGGCTTTGATGCCAAGACTGGAAAGTTTGTTTTAAAGGGAAACTACATAGATTTTGTAGGCAGTGGAACAACTGACAATCATGGGACTCACGTTGCGGGAATCATGGTGGGATCCGAGATGCGTAAGACAGGTAATAAAACAGTTGAAGTGAATCGAATCGGAGTAGCTCCTGGGGCAAAATTTATTGCTGCCCGTGCTTTCCGTGATGGGGTAGGTGGAAGTAACGCCAATATTATCAAGGCGTGCCAGTGGATGCTTGCGCCGGGAGGGGATAGCGCGAAGGCTCCCCGGATTATTAATCAGAGCTGGTCGGATGGAAGTAATAAAGCAGATCCATGGCTGGAAGAAGTATCTAAAACTATTCGCGAAGCTGGTATTTTGAATGTTTTTAGTGCTGGAAATAACGGAGCAGTAAAAGCAGCTCCTGGTTCGGTAGATAATCCTGGTTCAATGCCGGGGGTGCTAAGCGTGGGAGCGGTTAATAATACGGGGAAACTGGCAGACTTTTCCCGCCGCGGTCCAAGCCAATGGAAAAATGCTGGAATAAAACCAGATTTGGTTGCTCCTGGGGTGCAGATCCGCTCGGCTTTGCCGGGAGGAAAATATGCTTCCTGGGATGGCACCAGCGGTGCCGCTCCCCACGTATCAGGTTTAGCAGCCTTGGTTTTACAAGCTAATCCCCAGCTATCGGTAAACGAGTTAGAAGCTATTTTGAAATCTAATACTCGTAATGGAACTGATGAAGAATATCCAAAAACCCCAAACTATGGATATGGGTATGGGGTGATAGATGCTTATGATGCTGTGCAATCAGCTCTGCAGAAAGCAGGAAAAACTCCGGGCGGCGAAAAACTTGGGAGCCTCAGTGGCACGGTGAGTGCCGCAACTACCGTAAATACCAAGCTACCGGCGATAGTGCAGCTACCTAAACAGGCGTATGTAAGTCGAAAACTGCCCGTGTTAGTCAATCTGCAAGAGCCAAATAAATGTAAAAGTATTTCTCTGTTACTCTCCAAAGACAAAGAAGAAGTAGCTCAAGAAAAACTGGCTATAAGCAGTGCTAACAATGAAAAATCCTACGAAATTTCCCTACCTGCGGAAAAAATAACAGCGCCGGGAAATTACGAAGTTAAAGTTCAAGTAGAGACTACCAGCAATAAAATTTATGAAACCTCCAAAGCCTCGGTGCAGGTGCAGGAGGCAATTCTTCCGGGCGGCTACTTTAATGATTTTGAAAAGTTTTCGACTGGAATAGATATGGAAGGAGATTTCCGGGTATCCACCGTAAATTTGCAGACAGATCCACGTCCGGTCACTGGAGAAAGGATTTTAGGGCTTAATCCCAATCAACATGGTATGGGTACAGCCGAACAGTCTACCTTCCAACTGCCCCGAATTGATCTAACCAAGGTAGTACCCAGCGATAAGGTGGAGCTAGTCTTCCAAGAAAATGCTAGTTGGGCTGGCGGGGTAATTGGTTTCCAAGCTGTTAGTGTCCCCAAAGCGCCTGGGGAAAAAGCAGAAGGGGTATTTAACTATCCCACCGAGCTAAAACAAGAGGGATGGATTGAGCGGCGTATCGATCTTTCAAAATTTGCGGGTAAAACCATCGATTTATTTGCTTTCAGTCTTAATAAGGGAGGAGTAAGCGGAGACGGTTGGTCGATTGATAATCTTTCTTTGCTTTTAAATGGGAAAGGAGCGAGTGCTAATACCGATCCCGTGCCGCAGACAGATTTACAGTTGAATCTGAAAGGCGAAAATCCTTCGGGACAGGAAGCGCTCGCAGCAGCAATTGAAATACCACAGCTAGGGTTAAAGCTTTTAGCAGATGAGAAAAGTGGAAAATATAGTATCCCTAAGATTCCTGCCGGAACATATGATGTTTATATTGGGCATTCAGGATATGCAACGCAAAAGCATTCGGTCAAAGTGCAGCCGGACAAAGATTTAAAACTAGATGTGATTCTGGAAAAAGAAAAGTCTGGTGACGCGGAAGAACCGGAAACAGAAAAATCGAAAAATTCAGTTCCTCCCGCAGATAAACAAGTCGGTCGCCGGGAGATAGCTTATGACAATAATAATCCGTTAGCCGGAGGAATCTTACATTCAAAGGTAGGACGAGGGGTCGCGATAGACGTTACCGGAGGAGAGGATACTCAGCTGCGAAAGGTTCATATTTTTGGAGCGGGAAATAATCCTTACCTGCAAGCAGGGCAAATGAGATTATCTGTAAAATCAGTCAATTCGCTTGGTCGCGTAATTGATGTGGTTAAACCGCGCCTAATAAAAATACTTCCTGGAAAATGGAATGAAATAGATCTTCTTTCAGATAAAATCGCGGGAAACCGCCAGCTGTATATTACGGTAGAACAAGTTTTCCCAAGTGGAAAGACTCCTGCTGTGGCTTTGGATGCTTCAGTGAGGCCAAAAACTGGGGCAGTTCAACATGCTTATTTGTACACTGGGGAATTCCTGCCTTTAATCAGTGGCGGTTACTTTGGGGCACCAATGATTCGAGCGGAATTTGGTACAACCGACCCTAACGATAAAGCTGTTAGTCCGGTTCAGCCCAAATTTGCCCCAGAGGTGAGCTTATCCCCAGTAGCTGATGCGCTAGTCTCCGATGAACAGAAACCAAAGGATTTACTAACTATTGGTGACTGGGAAATCAGCCCCTCTCGCGGCATGATTACTAAATGGCTAAAATTAAAAGAGTTCTTAGAAAAGCCCTCGGAACAGCAAAATCTAGAGATTCCCGAAGCAATCGGCGGCGTAAAAATCACAAGTATTGGAGCTGGAGTTTTCAAGAATCCTACTTGGGGGATAAAAAATGTAGCTAAAGTGCAAATTCCTGAAGGGGTTACTGAAGTAAACTCTGAGGCATTCTATAACCTAGGAATTAAAGAACTTAAGTTACCGAGTAGTCTGGAACGGATATATAGTAGCGCCTTTCAAAATCTGAATGCTACACAGTTGGAGCTGCCAGAGAATTTGCGCCATATCGGGGATAACGCCTTTGCCTATTGTCGTAAACTTAAAGAATTGAAAATACCTAATAGTGTAGAATATCTGGGCAGGGCAGCATTTGAAGAAGCTGAAAGTTTAACGCTATTGAAATTACCGAATAATCCTAAGTTTACAGAAATAGCTACGATGGCCTTCCAAAATGCCGAAAAGCTTAAACAGGTAGAAATACCGGATTCGGTGAAAATAATTAAACCTAACGCCTTTGCGCGACCTTTCGCATTTGAACGCGGGGGACTTGAGAATCTGACCCTACCGGAAGGTCTAGAGTCTATTGAAAATAATGCTTTCAGTGGCAATTCTCTCAGTCAGTTGAGAATTCCAGATTCAGTGCAGGAAGTGGCGGAATCTGCTTTTGAAGGAAACCAAATAGAGACCTTAATCTTTGGGGCAGAATTGAAAAAACTAGGGGCAAGTTCCTTCGAAGGTAACTCGTTAAAGAAAGTAGTATTCACCGAAAAAATTCAGACAGTGGGGAGACGGGCATTCGCCGACAATCCACTCGAAATGGTTCGTTTGAATCGTACGATTAAGCCTTATGATAAAAACCAGAAAATAGGTTTACGTGAATATGCCTTACCGAATACCATGAAAAGCTTGGAAGTCTATCGCGATGACCAGGTTAATAAGCAGATTAAGGAATCCTTGACCCGCGATGATGACACGTTGCCTGAAATTAAAGTTGTTTCGGATAAAGAAAAACAGTTTGAAGATAAAACTAATAAAATAGTCGGAAGGATTATTGCTCTTAATGCTGGTAAAGCCGCAAAGATGAAGGCGGAAGAACTACCTCAGACGGAATCGATAGTAGCTTCTCTTAATAGGCAACTGCTTGACAATCCATATCAAAAGTTGGAAGTTAAACAGATGCTGCAAGTTGATTTGCTAGACGCTGAGAAAGAGTCTGTTCCTTGGCTAGGTACCTTGAAAGTGAAGTTACCTTTGGAAGAAGATAGCTCAGTTTCAATCTACACCCGACCGTTGGGTAGCAAAGGGAACTGGAGCTTACGTACGGGTGATTATTCTCAGACGGGTTTTGCTGTCATAGATTTGTCAATTGCGAGTGAAATAGCAGTGGTGAAAAATGCTCTTAAGGTGCAGGATTTACCGGGAATAATAGACTACGGTTTCTTGGCTCCCTGGATGTCTCCCTATCGCGCGCCACTGCCGATGAATCCACACCCAGGTGCCTCTAATAATGAGGGTGAAAATAATGCTAGCCCCGGCAATGGCGGTATTTTAGAAAAAGCGAAGCCCAAAGAAGGCTCTACTGGGGGTAATAACAGAAATAAACGAGGTAATAGTTTAGTTAATACCGGTACATCCAGCGATTTGTTGGCATTGTCATTGGGGAGCGCGTTGTGCTTTATCGCGGGTGGAGCGTTACTTATGAGACGAAGGGAGAAAAGCCTCCGTTAATTTGTCCGCTCTGTTACCCAACGGAGGGCAGTTGCAGTGATAAATACCCAGCATTTGCGCCTGGTGGTGCATACATATTGTGAACTCAGGCGTAAGTGGTAATAGATTGAAAGGACTTGCTATTAATGCTGGCAAAACAGATTTAGGAATCTAATCGTTCGGAGAACCGCGCCCTGACCCTGAGTAGTAAAATCTGCTTGGCCTGCTAGTTTATTCTGTTAATACACTAGAATTGCCTGGTCATTGCGTTGAGGTCGCGGTAACCTACTGTAACGTACTCTAACAAACTACAGTTAGAGTAGCTGGTTGCCTAGAGCTTCGATTGCGGTAGGCGGCTAACTTTTAACGGGGCTGGAGGGCGAGGTCGAAGCCTTGACTGCGCACCGCGTTTAGCATTCCGCGCCGCAGGGGCGCGTCCCGCAACATAATCCGGGTGAGGCTATCGGTGAAAGTGTCTGAGCGTTTCCCGTTTGCCCGAGTGTCATAGTAGGTAGTCATTTCCTGGTCATAATCCGCGAACTCCTCCAGATAGGAGCCCTCAAAACAGTTATAGGAGTCCTCAAACATTCGCAGCTCCATCGGCATCCGTGGCTTGAGCTGCGGCTGTTGTCCCGGGTAGCCAAACATTACTCCCAGGGCGGGGAAAGTCAGTTTCGGCAGTTGCAAAATCTCAATCATCCTCTCTGGATTATTCAAGATTGACCCTAAGAAACAAGTACCCAACCCCAGGGATTCGGCGGCGTTCACCAAGTTTTGTGCCATCAGCACCGCATCGGTAAAGCCCTGTAAAAACCCGTCCATACCGCGCACATTTGCCGTGTTCTCACCTTTTTCCTCCACAATCCGGTAGGAACGGTATAGGTCAGTCAGGAAAATCCACAGCTGGGGAGCATCGGCAATATAGTCCTGTTTGGAAACTAAAGAAATCTGCCGTTTCTTTTCGGGGGCACTCACCTGGATTATCGAAGCCATTTGCACCCCACACGAGGTAGCGGTACGCCGAGTAGCCTCTTTTAGTTGCGCGAACACTTCTGGCGAGATTGGTTGAGAATCAAAACGCCGCACCGAGCGGTGAACCAACTGGTTTTGGATGGTTTCCGACATGAGTTCTCCTAAAATCCTCGCCTACCTTCGCCACCGGGGCTGCCGGTTTCCTTGCCGCTAAGTTTAACCTACCTGCTGGTTAACTCGCTAAGGTGACCAGGTGGGTAAGATAGCCGAGGACGATAACGGGGGAAGTCATGATTAGACCGATAAGAAATTTTCAAAGAGCCGCTATTGACCATCCTCATACGCAAAGTCTGGCCGGTCCCCTGGGGCATTTTTCATTGTCCGATACCTGGTCACTATCGCAACATTTAATGCTTCACCTGCAAGCACGCGGGGTAGTTAGCGGAGATAGGGTAGCGATTTGCAGCGCGAACAGTGAATATCACCTGTTGCTTTGGATTGCTTGTGACCAGATAGGTGCGGTTTTTGTGCCGCTTGCCAAAGCCGCTGCGCCTGCCGATTTACGGCAGATGGTCTCCGACTGTTCCCCGCGGTTGCTGTTTAGTGACCAGGAGGGGGAGTTACCACTAGAAGTTGCCGTCCCCGCTGCCGCAGAATCCGCGTCCTCCTCGGGGAGCGCCCTCGGAAAACCGCAGGTGATAAACCTGGCTTACCTGCATGAACAACTCCTAGCTGCCCATAGGAGAAATCCTTTTCTTCCCGGGGAGCTAGCCGGTGAGATTGCTCCGGTAACCCAGGGCGAGCTATCGGCAATCATCTATACTTCTGGCACTTCCGGCAGGCCGCTGGGGGTGGAACACAGCCGGGAAACCATGTATTGGGCGTGGGCGAACTATCGTGACGCTTTCGACTACCGCAACTCGGATACCGGGTTGGCGCTCGCGCCCCTATCCCATATCGGCGGGTTTAACGGCACCACCAACGATATTTTCTGTCACGGCGGAAAAATAGTAGTGATTGCGGGCTTTTCTCCGCTTTCCGCTGCCCGGATTATTCGCGACGAGCAAGTCACCATCGGGTTCGCGGTTCCCACTATGTTCACCGGAATGCTAGATGCCTTGGAGAAAGAGGCGGGGGAGGAACTTACGGAAAATCCGTTTCCGCATTGGCGTCGTCCTCTGATTGGAGGCGCGCCCCTGCCGGCAGTCTTAGCGTGGCGGATGGAAAAACTTGACCTGCGTCCTATCCAAGTATGGGGGATGACCGAGACCGGAGGCGCCGGCTGCTACCTGGGAATAAATGAATCTTTAGCGCACCCGGAGGCCGCGGGACGTCCCTTCACCTATTCTCAAGTGGCGGTGCGAGGTCAGGACGGAAAAGCGCTGCCTGCAGGTAGCCAAGGACAAATCACCATCGGCGGTCCGCAGGTATGTAAAACCAACTATCCGGGCAAAGCTATCAGCGCTATCGAAGGGCAAATTGAAACCGGCGATATCGGGTTTATCGGCGAGGACGGTTTGCTGCGCCTTAGCGGGAGGGCAAGTGACGTAATCATTAGCGGCGGGGAACACGTTTTTCCCGCGCAGGTAGAGGACGCGCTCTCAACTTTCCCCGGGATTGGGCAGGTCGCGGTAATCGGTTTGGAGGACGAATACTGGGGGCAGCGAGTGTGTGCAGTAATCACCGGAACCGCCACCCTCAAGGACATTAAAGCTTTCCTAACCGGCAAATTAGCCGCCTACAAAATCCCGAAACAAATAATCCAGGTAAGCGCGCTCCCGCTAAACAGCGCCGGAAAACTATCCCGCCAAACCCTCCGCCAGTCACTAGCAGCTCGCGGGGAGTAAGTTTTTCCTCCCGCCCAAGAATTCGGAAAAAGACCGTAGGCA
>NZ_JAQEVU010000003.1:0-186520 GCF_027694345.1 Varibaculum timonense | reverse complement strand
AGAATTCGGAAAAAGACCGTAGGCATTTTCCGAATTCTTATGCCCTAAGCCTTGATAGATTTCTTATTTTGCTGCCGGGTATCCGAAGCTATGAGCTTGTGATGAAAGGTCTGTCCACTCGGATAAAACTTACCCCCCGCTATATTAAGGAGTTTTCCGGATTGGAACCTGAGGAAAAGACTGTCTCCAACGTTTCGTTAGTATCTCCATAAGTTATATAGATCCAAGAAAACTGTTGTGGTTTGGTAAATCTGCTGCGAACCTTGGGGTTGCTAATGCTTGACTAAGGCTAGCCTTACTTGTTAGGGTTTCGGTATGGAATCAGCATCTTCTTTGCCGCAATCCAATCGCTCAACCAGTACTGCTGCCGGACATTGGGTACTTGCTCGTGCCGGTAAACGGGTGCTTCGCCCTGGCGGGTTAAAACTGACGAAAAGGATGTTGAATGCTGCCGATATACAGGGAAAACAAATTGTTGAGTTTGCTCCTGGTCTCGGTCGTACTGCCCAATTAATTGTCACTATGGGCGTAGCCTCCTATGTAGGTGTGGATCAGGATTCGGTGGCAGTTGAACGGGTGGAAGCCCTCGTGAAGCCCCATGGTGGAAAAGTAATTAATGCCAAAGCGCAAGACACCGGGTTGAGCAGTGAAAGTGCCGAGATAGTGGTCGGTGAGGCGATGCTGACCATGCAAGGTGAAAAAACCAAAGCTAAAATAGCTGCTGAGGCGTTACGTCTCCTTAAGCCAGGGGGGCGTTACGTCATCCATGAGCTAGGGCTCACCCCGAATGATATTGACCCATGGGTGGCTGACGGTTTACGTAAGCAGTTAGCACAGACGATTCGAGTAAACGCGCGTCCGCTTACCGAGAATGAATGGCGTACTGTGCTAACGGATGCAGGTTTTGAGGTGGAATGGATTGGTTGTGCACCGATGGCGTTACTATCTCCCAGGCGTAATCTTGCTGATGAAGGCATCTTGGGGGTTGGGCGGATTATCCGTAACCTAATCCGTGATAAAGAGCTACGAGCCCGAGTAATGCAGATGAAATCCACTTTCAACAAATACCGCAACCATCTGACTGGAATCGCGCTAGTAGCTAAGAAACCATCCAAGTAATTGATTTCCCTAATTCCCTGAAAGGTCACCGTAATGTGCGCTGAAGCTTCAACATCTTCTTCTCTAGGCTTTATCAACAACCTAGCGAATGAAATCGAGTACGCGGAAGGCTCAACTGTTTCAAAAACCCTGCTACGAGCTGAGGGTGTCAATGTCGTGCTATTTTCTTTCGCTGCCGGCGAGGAGCTCTCCGAGCACACTGCTGCAATGCCGGTGCTTGTCGAAACCCTAGAAGGCGAGCTTGAAATCACGGCTGATGGCAAAACTATAACTCTGCTACCTGGTGGTTTAGTGCATTTCACTACCAGATTACCGCACGCTGTCAAAGCCATCAAACCGTCAAAAATGGTGCTGTACATGCTGGCAAGACCCCAACCCCAAAGGAACGGCGAGTAAAAAGAGAAATCACACCGTTTACTTTTACCTTTCAGGCCGGCTAGCTCCCCGCTAACCAAGCTGCAACATAAGCGTGCGAAGGAGTTATCGGCGGGAAAAGGGTGCAAGAAGTATCCGCCCAGCAGGATAGGAGTTAGTAAGATAAGTATTCTGGGAGAGTGCGAGAAATTTTTGTAGGGAGCGGGGAGTAAGTTTTTCCTCCCGCCCAAGAATTCGGAAAAAGACCGTAGGCATTTTCCGAATTCTTATGCCCTAAGCCTTGATAGATTTCTTATTTTGCTGCCGGGTATCCGAAGCTATGAGCTTGTGATGAAAGGTCTGTCCACTCGGATAAAACTTACTCCCCGCGACCACCAAAGCGAGCGTAGCTGAAAAACACTCCTCACACTGCAAGCGCTCAACCCCAAAGGAACGGCTAGTCAAAAGAGCAATCACACGGTTCAGTTTTATCTTTCAGGCCGGGAAGCGCCCCGCTAAACTAGCAGCAACTTAAGCATGCGAAGGAGTTATCGCTGGGCCAGGGGTCGAAGAAGTATCCGCCCAGCAAGATGGCGTCCGGCTATAAAAGAGATCACGAGAGCGTGGGGGCAGTTTTTGCCGAAGGGTAGGCTCCGGGCACTAAATCCGTGAAAACGCGGATGCGTTTTCCGGATTTCGGGGCGTGAGGTAAAAACTGCCCCTACGCGTATCCAACAAAACTACTTAGTACGGGATGCTAATAGCGCGGAGGCTTCTTGGCGCGCGGTGCCTTCCTCGCCAAGTCTCTCCAGATTAGCGGGGAGCTCCCGGTCTTTCGCCTGCATGGCGCGCGCCCACAACCTACCTGCCCGGTAGGAAGAACGCACCAAGGGGCCGGCCATTACTGCCGAAAATCCCAGGTTATAGGCATAGTCGGAGAGCTCTACGAACTCGGCGGGCTTTACCCAACGGTCAATCGGGTGATGCAGGGCGGAGGGACGCAGGTATTGGGTGATAGTCATAATATCGACTTTGGCATCCCTCAGGGCGCGCAGGGTGGCCTCGATTTCTTCGCGAGTTTCTCCCATCCCTAATATCAGGTTCGATTTGATAATTAAACCGGCATTGGAGGCGGCCTCCAACACTTGCAGGGAACGCTCGTAGCGGAAGGCGGGGCGGATCTGCCGGAAAATCCGGGGTACGGTTTCTAGGTTGTGACCGAATACTTCCGGGCGGGAGGAAAACACTTCTTCTAGGGCGCTAATGTGTCCCCGAAAATCATCTACCAGCAGTTCTACCCCGGTATTGGGGGATTTAGCGTGTATCTGGCGGGCAGTTTCCGCATATAGCCAGGAGGCTCCATCGGGCAGGTCATCGCGGGAAACCCCGGTGACTGTAGCGTATCGCAGCCCCAATTCGGCAACCGAGTCCGCGACTCGGCTCGGTTCCTCCCGGTCGTATTCGCTGGGACGTCCAGTAGCGATATCGCAAAAGTCGCAGCGTCGGGTACAGACCGCTCCGCCTATTAGGAAGGTGGCTTCTCGGTCTTGCCAACATTCATAGATATTGGGGCAATTGGCTTCGGCGCACACGGTGTTTAGTCCGGAGCGGCGCACCAGGTGCCGCATATCCATATAGTTTTTCCCGGAAACTACCTTGGTTTTTATCCATTCGGGCTTGTTTTCGATCGGGCTTAACGAGTTCCGTGCCTCTACCCGTAATAATTTGCGCTCGCCCACCTCAGGAAGTGTAGACATTTTCGTCCTCCTGCCCTTGAACCTCACCTCTAAAGTAAGGGGTGTCTAAGTTGCGGCGTAACCCGGCGATTACGGGGGAGCGCATAGAGTCTACAGTTTCGCTGCATCCTTGTTCGTTCATGGAAGTTACCCAGGCATCGGCGAGACCGCAGGGAATTATCCGGGTGAAATCGCTAAACGTGGGATTCACGTTGAGGGCGAAACCGTGCATGGAAGCACCCCGCGCAGTATGAATCCCGATGGCGGCAATCTTCTTATCGATTTCCCCCGGTTTCAATACCCAAGCTCCTGCTCGTCCCTTGATTCGCTGCGCGCGAATCCCGTAGGGTTCCAAAGTGTCGATTACTACCTGTTCTACGGCGCGAATAAAACGAATAACATCCAAAGGCTCGGGTAGTTTCACTATCGGGTAGCAAACCAGTTGTCCCGGGCCATGCCAAGTAACTGAACCGCCCCGATTTACTTCGATTACCGGCACATCTTTATTGGGTACATCTTCCGGTTTGGTGTTGCGTCCCACGGTGAAAGTGGGGGAGTACTGCACTAAGAGTGCCGTGTTTTCTCGCTTTCCCGCTGCCACCTCGGCATGTATCTGTTTATGCAGGGTATCGAGGGCGCGATAGTCCTGCAGCTGCCCGGTTAAATCCATTATTTGCACGCTTTCCAGCCTACCTGCTTTAATTGGCTTAGTCGCTCCCTGGAGGACGGAAGCGGGAACTATAAGCCAGCAACGAAATCCGCTAGGATCTTTTCCACCTGGCGAGTTTCTACTAAGAAACCGTCGTGACCAGACGACGAGGTTACTTGCTGGTAGCGAGCTCCCGGGATTTGGCGCGCTAGTTCCGCGCATTCTTCCACCGGAAATAGGCGGTCAGAATCTACTCCAATCACTAGGGTGAGAGCCGAGATGGAACCGGCGGCGCGGCGGGTACCGCCGCGCCCGCGACCGATATCGTGAGTAATCATCGCACGAGTTAGCGCCCGATAAGATCCAGGATCAAAACGTCGCGTCAGTTTTTTCCCGTGATAATCCAGGTAGGATTCCACGGCGTAGCGTCCTCCTGCCAGGGGATTTTCTCCTTTTTGGGGACTATGCCCAAAACGGGTGTTTAATTCGCTGCTAGTTCGATAGGTGGCGTGCGCGATTTGCCGAGCCAGCGCCATACCCGGGTTACCCGCTTGTTTATCGGCTGATAAATAATAGTCTCCACCGGCAAAACTGGGGTCTAACTCTTGGGCATTTACTTGCATATGTGCCCAACCGGTCTGGTCGGCGCTGGTCGCTGCGGCCGTTGCGACCAGCGCCAATGCCCGCACTCGCTGCGGATATAAGCACGCCCACTCGAGGGCGCGAAATCCTCCAGCGGATGGCCCTACTACCAGTGTCCACGACAGTATTCCTAGCTGTTTGCGCAGCTTATTTTCTGCCCGCACCTGGTCGCGGGTAGTGATTTCGGGGAAACGAGACCCCCAGGGCAAACCATCGGGCGCCGGCCAAGCGGGGCCGGTAGACCCTTGACATCCGCCCAGGCAGTTAGGAGCCACCACAAAGTAACGGTCAGTATCAATCGGTTTACCTGGTCCTACTACCCGCTCCCACCAGCCGGCAGTGGGGTGCGCCGGGCTTTGCAACCCAATCACATGAGAGTCCCCGGTCAGGGCGTGTTCAATCAATATCGCATTGGAGGCATCGGCGTTCAGTTTCCCCCAAGTTTCATAGGCCAGGTAACCTCCGGGCAGGCTGCCTCCGTTTTCTAAAGGTAATTCCCCAAGGGAAACGAATCGGCGGTTACCGGGATCGTCACCAGGCAGCCAGGCGGGATTATTTGCCCAGTTAGTGCCGGGATATTGCCTGCGGGGATTAAAGATTTCGGTTTTTGTCCCACCGGCGGTTTTTTCTTTTAACGCTGTAGGCATTGAGATTTCTCCAAGCTAATACCGGATTTCTGTCTTTTATTGCAAAAGCGCAAGCGCCACTTATTTCTTAATCGCTGCGAATCCGGCTTCCAGATCAGCGATAATGTCTGCTACGTCCTCTAAACCGACTGAAACACGTATAGTGGATTGGCTGATACCAGCTGCCGCCAACTCTTTTTCGTTAGCCTGCGAATGGGTGGTGGAGGCGGGGTGGATAACCTGCGAACGTAGATCCCCCAGATTTGCCACGTTAGTTAGTAGCTGCAAAGCATCCACAAACGCCTCCCCATCGGCGCGGTTCCCTTTAAGGTCAAAAGCCAAAACCGCGCCCGCACCGCCGGGGGCATATTTTTGCTGCAAACCATGGGTAGGAGAGGAGGCAAGCCCCGAATAGCTAACTGATGTTACCTGCGGATGTGCTTCTAAGAACTCTGCTACTTTTTGAGCATTCTCCACATGGCGCTGCACCCGCAGTGACAGGGTTTCAATCCCGATATTTACTAGGAAAGAGTTAAACGGGCTGGCCGCGAACCCAAAGTCGCGCAGCCCCTGCACCCGGGCTTTAGTAATAAACGCGGCCTCGCCGAGGTCTTTATAAACCAAGCCGTGATAGGACGGATCTGGCTGGTTGAACTGGGGGAAACGGTCCGGATCAGCTCCCCAATCGAAAGAGCCGCCATCAACGATTACCCCTTGGATAGAGTTTCCATGTCCACACAGGTATTTCGAGGCCGAATGCACCACAATATCGGCGCCCCATTCTAAGGGACGGGTCAGATAGGGGGTGGCGACCGTGTTATCCACAATGAAAGGTACCCCTACCTGTTTTGCAACCTCGGCTACGCCCTCGATATCGAGGAAATCATTTTTGGGGTTAGGAATAGTTTCGGCGAAGAAAGCAATGGTGCGTTCATTGGTTGCTGCCTCCCACTGCGCGCCGTTGGTAGGGTCAGTAACAAAAGTGGTAGTGATGCCATAGCGGGGCAGGTTATTCGCCAAGAACGCCAAGGTTCCCCCATAAAGCGAGGGAGAAGCCACAATATTGTCTCCCGCCTGGGCTATCGTCAAAATAGTCAGCGCAATCGCGGCGGCTCCCGAGGAGGTAGACAGCGCTCCCACTCCGCCCTCTAAAGAATTAACTCGCTGCTCGAAAACCTCATTTGTGGGGTTGTTTAGACGAGTGTAGATGGGGCCGGGTTCTTTTAAGGCGAAGCGATCCGCGCCCTGTTTCGCGTCCTTAAACACATATCCGTTGGTTTGGTACAGTGGAGGCACCGGGGATCCGGCTTCTTTATCGGGACGGTATCCGGCGTGAATCTGGCGAGTGTTGAAACCCCAGTTTTGCTTAGTCATTTTTATTTATCCTTTTCAGTAGATTTGGGTTTTTCTAAAACGTTTGCCAATAGTCCACTTTGGATAAACAAAAAGCCCGGCAAGGCAGTCCAAAGGGACTTTCTTTGCACGGGCAAACGCGTCGCCGCCTAGGGGCGGACTGGGAAGAGCTGACCGTGCGGGTCAGCTGAACATTCGACGTGTCATGCCCTCAAGATAACCTGGTGTTGCCTGTCAATAGCAAGCCAATCTTAGAAGTTGAGAACTAAGTCACTATTTCGATAAGAGGAAAATTCGCAATTCTGTGTCCTGTAACGGCTGAAAAAGCTGTCCCCAAAGGTTAATCTGGAGGAAAGAGTAACCGCAAAGGAGAAATCATGAGCAATGACAGCTTGCCCAGTGTAGATACCAATGCTGACCCGGTAGTGACCTGGAATGTTCAAGAGGGCGCGATGGTGGCTGCCAAGCTCGATCCCAGGACGGTGTGCCAGTTCTTTAGGGAACAAAATATCGTTGCCGAGGCAGATTGGTTTCCCGATACCCCGCATTTGCTGGGCGTAAATGTGCTACGCAACCAGGCTGACGGCCTGGCATCTTTAGATGAGGCAGAGGAACCGCTGCGGGTGGGGGCAGCGCTCCCGGAAGTGGTAGAACTGCTGGCAGAAAAGTTTGCTGCCGACGTTTCCATCGGGGAATATCATGCCAATAAACTACCTTCCGATATGCCTCTTCCCTCCCGGTCAGGTGATAGGGAGCAACCGGTACGAGTAGTCGAGATTTCTTCGATGCCGGTTTCTTCAGTTCCGTTTTGCGCGGCTGCGGAAGGGAAAACCCTGGGGTGTGTGACCCTTCCGGAAGGCCGGATTGCTCTGTGCTATGAAACGATTCGCGCGGATATTGTAGAAGGTTCTTTGATTTCCCGGATTCCCGCGGTGGGACTGTATGTTTCTGCCCATGATCAGCGGGTGGTGGCAGTTACTTCCGATGAAGTTGCCGACCCAGAGAAACTGGCAATTCACTCCTGGTTACTCCAAACCCAGGTGGTTCCCGGAGCAGTAGAGAATCCCGACCCGGCACTGGAAGAACAGATCCGGGAATACCTTGGACACTCCTCCTCGCCCAACCGGATTGCTGAAACCGCCGGGTGTGACGCCCACCAATTAGCGCAGACTTTCAAAATTGCCGGTCAAGATGGAATGGTGCGGGCGATTGAAGTTATGGGGCTACCAGCTGAGGCCGCCGCTTTCCTCTATGGGCGACTTGAGTTAGAGGACGTGCCCGGGATTGAAATCTTCCATGAACCCGGTTGGGCGCGTGCCATGGGGCACAGCGTAGATATGCGGATATTGCATTCTGACGAGGACGCGAAAACTCCTTTCGGTATCCTACGGAAGCTAGAAATAGAGCATCCCACTTTGATGAAAGTGGCAAATGTTGCTCAAATGGCAGTAGGGGTGGGCTTAATTGGTGCTGGCCTAATCGGTCTCGCAGGTAAGAAACGTTTCTCAAAGCTTTCCCTGCTGGGCGGAGTAATGCTTTCCCTAGATGGGGCGCTACGTTTTTCGGTTATTCACCACATGAAGAGTCGTCTATTAGGAGATATATAAGGATTCTGTTGCCCACTCTAGTGGTCAGCTGTGAGCGGATTAGCACTCCGACTAATTGCGTTGCCATTGGCTGTTGTCTAGCTGTTATCTAGTGGGGAAACCCTCAGATTAGCGGGGATTGCGACGAGAATCCTGCAATGAGCGCAGGTAGGCTATCCGTTTTTGATGCCAGGAGATTCGTTTGTCAATCCAAGCTGCAACTTTACCTTGCCACGGTTTCCCGGTAGCCGAGCACAGGGCTAAACGCCACCTGGGCGCTTTACCCAAGGGAGATTCCGGCGGTAAATCGGTGTCTTTGGGGTGTTCTAGGTCCACTATTCCGCTTAAGCGGTGATGCGCCCAGTCTAAAGTGAGCGGGTTGGAAAGGGAAACGTAGTTCGGTTTTTCGTTCGCATGCACGTCCTCGGCTTCGCTAACCGCTAGCGCTTTCGGAGGATTTGCGATAAAAGCACAGGTGATCAGCATTACTCTCGAAAGTAAGTTAATCCACAGCAACAGGGTGGCAATAGCTGCAAAAGAAGCTAGCAGCGGGTTATTCACCGCTCCCACAGCCGAAGTGCCCAGTGACCGAATGAGGGTGGAGAGCAAACCGAAAACTGCTAACCCCAAAAGTAAATCGGTTCGCGGGACTCTAGCTAGAGCCACGAAGCGGATTAACACCCACAGAACCAAAGCGTCAATGTCGGCACTGATTAGAAAAGAACCGAGACGTATCGCCAGAGAAGCTAGGGCAGATTTAATTCCTAACATTCCTAAAATATCGTTAGCGATAACCGTATTAGCTAAGGTTAAAATCCCGCTTGCCGCTACTCCCAGGCAGATAGTTATAAACCCTAAAAGGTCTCGTAGTTTCTCTACTGCTGCTCCCGAGGGAACTTGATCAATTCCGAACATTGCCCGGATTGATGATTTCATAGCTTGCATCACTGAGGTCGCGGAAAAAAGTAGCACCACTACCGCAATCACCCCGGTCAGTGAAAAAGAAGTTGAGAGCACTAATTGTGAGGGGTCTACAATTCCGGATGACCCTTTCCAGCTGAGCACTCCCGGTAGTGCGGATGCTAGGGAAGAAAAAACTGCGTCTTTTAACTGCGGGCTACGTCCCAATATCCCCAGTAAAACCGTGAGTGCGATAGTGAGCGCCGCGGCCAGGGAAAAAATAGCCGAATAGGCGATACCGCCCGCCAATAGCGCGCCGCGTCCACTGCTATAACGCAAGAGGCTCCGCACTACCCGAGTGCGCTGTATCCATTGGATAAAAACTTTAAGCTTTCCACCCAGCCTATCCTCGGCACTTACATCACTAAGAGTTGGTGAAAACTGTTCTTGATGGCGGGTTTGAACTGGGAGCTCGGTAGGGGAAGAACTAGCTTGCATATTCTTAATCTAGCGGTTCTGTCTTACTAAAGCATCTGTAAGTCTTGTGGTGGCTGGTCTGGGACTGGCTGGCAGGATTGGTGTTGGCTGTTATTGTTCCTGGTTGTGACTCGTGAAGCGTTTGACTGTTGTGTCTTTCTCAGGATTTGTCCAGCGAGGGGCGATGCGGCCGATACCGCCTGGCCCACGTCGGTAGCTTAATCAGAAGATTGTCCGTTTTGAATACGTGACTCGTTACAGACATGTTCCGAGGTGATTCCTTCCCAGGTCAGTATCGGCCTAACGGTCGTTTCTATTCGTACGTACGGAAGGTTAGACCGCTATGACTATTGTTGCTCATGTTCATCCTTATGTCGTGGGTGTTGACACCCACGCTCGGCATCACGTGTACTCAATCGTTCAGGCAAAGACAGGTGAACTGCTTGAATCGCAGAAGTTCCCGGCAACCGAGGCGGGAATTAATCGCGCCATGACATGGGTGTTGAAACGGACAGAGTCTAAGATGCAGATATTGTGGGTTATCGAGGGAACCGCCTCATATGGTGCTGTCCTGACTGGCAAGGTTCTGGCTGATGGTTTCGAGGTTGCAGAGGCGCCTCGTGTTGATTCTCAGCACCGGTATGGTTCAGGAAAGACTGATGATATGGATTCTTTTCAGATGGCTCGAACGGCTGCGGGTCTACCGGTTGATAAGCTACGTAGACCACGCCAGGGAAGCGGTGTTCGCCAAGCCGTCAAAATACTTGTAGCGTCACGAGAACTAATGACACGTGAACGCACAAGTTATATCAACGCACTCACCGCGTTGGTGCGAAGTAATTCCCTTGGAGTAGACGCACGCCACGCGTTATCAAGAATACAGATTGAACAGATTTCAGCGTGGCGCCAGCGTGAGGAGACTGTCGAGCTTCGAATTGCACGGGTCGAAGCTAAACGGCTTGCCTGTCACATTTTACGGCTCGATGAACAGTTACGTTCCAATGAAAGCGAGCTAGTCAGTCTTGTCAAGATCAGTGAAGCAGCCCCGTTGTTGCAGGAGAAGGGCTTTGGTGCCGTTAGCGTCGCGAAGTGTCTCGCGGCTTGGTCTCACTACGGCAGGGTACGCACTGAAGCAGAATTCGCTTCACTAGCCGGAGTCAATCCAATCCCTGCATCATCCGGTAACACGGTTAGACATCGGCTCAACCGAGGAGGAGACCGGAAACTCAATAGCGCGATACACATGGTTGCGATTGTGAAAATGACCCATGACGAAGAAACCAGAGCATACGTCGCGAGAAGACGACAAGAGGGAAAAACCGACCGTGAAATCCGGCGCTGTATCAAACAGCTATATCGCTCGTCACGTCTACCGTACCCTCAACACACAACACATGAACCACACAACCACTTGACAGATATAGAAGAATCCTGGGAACGAACAAAAAAGCGCGAGAAGAGACAAATAGCAACAAAATAGGGTAGGCTAAAGAAAAGTTTCCTGTTTCAATGGAGAGAGCCATGCTAGCGCATCAGCGGCACGATGAAGTTTTACGGCAAGTAAATATCAATGGATCCGTGCGGGTTACCGACTTGGTAACCGAGCTGGGCGTATCGGAAATGACGGTGCGGCGTGACATTAGTTTGCTCGCAACTCAGGGCAAACTAGAGCGCGTTCACGGAGGGGCAGTCCGCCTAGAGGATATAAACTCCGCCCCTTCTGCTCTCAGTGCTGTTCCCAGTAATGAAGAGAAAATCATTGCCCAAGCGGCAGCTGAAACTATTCGCCCAGGTTCTAAGCTCTTTATTGGTGCGGGTGGAAGCGGTCGCTGTCTCGCAAAGATAATCAGCGAAAGTGAAATCTTCTCCTCTTTGACGGTGGCAACCAACTATCTGCCTGCGATTCGGATTCTTGATGAAGCCCAGCAGATGCAGCGAGATAACGGCAGGGCTCATGCTGAGGTTATTTTCTTTGGGGGGCAGCCTTCTGGGCATGAAACTTTAGGTTCTTCCACCGTGATTACTGCCTACAATTTTCATTTCCATTCCGTATTTATCGAAGCCGAAGGCATTGACGCTCAAACTGGTCTTAGCTGCAATAATCTAGATAAAGCTATGGTTGAAAAAGTGCTGATTGAAAACAGTGAGTTCGCTACCGTTATGGTGCCAACCCTGGCGTGGCGAAGGTCAGCGCTAGGGGTGGTCTGTCCTTTAAATCAGATTTCGCGAGTCATATCGGTTAGTGCCCCGCCTAGCGGAATAGCCGAGAGCCTCACCGAGGCGCAAGTAATGGTGGATATTCGCGAGCCTTAGTCGAGCCTCGCCTTAACCCAGGCTATCCACGATATTTTTAAATTATGAGCCTACATGTAATCATTCCTGCCGGAGGTCCGGGTAGTCGTCTTTGGCCCTTGTCCAGAACAGCTCAACCCAAATTCTTACTTGACTTGCTGGGGGAAGGGCGTAGCCTCTTGCAGGCAACTGTAGACCGACTCAGCCCCCTAGCTGCGTCCTTAACGGTAGTAAGTGGAACTGTTCACCGCCAGGCAATCGCTGCCCAAAACTTGCCACAACGGTTAGTACCAGGTTTAGACAATCACTATCAGGTGCTGACTGAACCCAGTAGGAAGAATTCTCTGGGTGCAATTGCTTGGGCGGCAGCTAGGCTACAACAAAAATATGGTTCAGTTATTGCCGGCTCTTTTGCTGCCGATCATGCGATTGCTGATGCGGATGCTTTTCGCCGCGCCGTATCGGCTGCAGTTAAAACGGCAGAGGAAGGAAAAATTGTAACTATAGGAATAGCTCCTAGCTATCCTGCCACTGCTTATGGTTATATCTGCGCTTCCAATACTGTTTTGAGCCCGGAAAATAGCCGGCCACAAGTTTTGTTAGCCAACAGTTTTAAAGAAAAGCCTTCACAGCCGGAAGCCGAGAGTTATCTAGCGGAGGGAGGCTATTTCTGGAACGCCGGAATGTTCGTATTTAACACCGAGGTATTCTTGTCGCGCCTAAATAATTTGCATCCCCAATATTATGAAACGATTCAAGAAATGGTGCGGGTAAACCCGGGGACTGCAGATTTTACTGAGCTTTGGGAATCACTGCCTTCCTACCCCATAGACACTGCGATTGCAGAACCAGTAGCCGCTGAGGGCGGGGTAGCGGTAGTCTCAGCCGAGGACTTCGGCTGGTCCGATGTGGGAGATTATCGCTCCCTGGCTACGGTGCTTCGCAAAGATAACCCCGATGCTTGCATAGTTCGAGGCAGTGGTAACAGTGAACTACTAGCCAGCCCCGGTGCTTTTATCGATCACGAGGGCGAGGAAAAACTGCTGGTGGTAGGGATACCTAACGCGGTAGTAGTGCGCCGTGGGGATGTAACTTTGGTGACTACCACGAAGAGCGCACAACACCTTTCAAAGGTTGTCCCCAGTCAAGGGGAACTGCAATGAAAACGCTTCGCCGGCTACTAGCGAGCTTTTTTGCTGGATTAGCCCTTGCCGGTTGCGCGGGAACCAACGTTGCGCCCTCGGGATACACCAATGCTGCTGACTTTAGAACCTGTCTACTCACTGTAGGCAAAGGTGAGCTCGGTTCGATCAATGAGGGCGCACTTAAGGCTTTAGAGGATGGAAAGAAAAGGCTAGGGGTAGCGGTTCGCGCCGACACTGTGAAATCTGCCGATAAAATTGAAGAGGCGATTAAACGCGATATTTCCGCTAACTGTTCCCTGATAGTCGGGGTAGGTGAAGCATTTGTTAGCCAGGTGATGAATCAGTCGAAGTATCATCGGTCGCGGCATTTTGCCCTGTTACTGCCCCCAGGCAGTAAGGCACAAGCTAGTCGAGACAATGTGGCGGTTGTTAGCTACGATTTGAGCCAATCTGCCTATGTGGCTGGATTTGTGGCGGCAGGAACCTCGGCTAGTGGTCAGGTGGCGGCAATTGCCGGGGCAAAGAATGAACTCAATCAAGCTTTGCTCTCTGCCTTCGCGCAGGGGGTAGCTCGCTATAATGCCGAACAGCTCAGCGAAGATGCTAAAGCAGTAAAGGCTAATGTTAATACCTTTGGTTCCGGGCTGTATTTAGGGGATAAGGTAGATGATGCCCAGCTGACTAGCCAGGTTGAGACGTTGGTAAAACAAGGCTCGGACGTTATCTTTTTTGCACAGGGCGCGCAAGGCGGGGGAGGTATCAAGGCGATAGTTAAAGCGAATCAAGAAAAACTTAAAGCTGCTCAGGAAGCTGCTGAAGCTGCAAAAACGGCCGCCAGCTCGCCCTCGTCCTCTCCTGAAAAAAGCGCTTCCCCTAGCGAGGGGGAACGCATTTCCGCCATTCCAACTGAAAGCAGTATCCCGGTAGCTACCCCCAGCGTCACTACCAGTATTTCTCAATCAGATGCGCTAGGGACTATCACCGCGATTTGGTATTTAACCAATGGGCATGAAACTCAAACGAAAGTGGCAGGTTCTAAGCCCCCGATTCTCACATCGATTGTTCCAGATTTATCGCAGGCAATGATTTCTTTAATCGAAGATGCACGTAAAGATAAGTTTGCCACGAACTCTACCCAGATTTTGGGGAGCTATAAGAACGGGTGGGTGGGGTTAAGTCCATTTTATGAATATGACTCTACAGTGCCCAATGAGGTTAAGAAAATGGCTAAGACAATAGAGGAAGAATTTCGGCAGGAAACCTTGAAACTGTAGCTAAAATACTGCTGATGATTTTACTCAGATTTCAAGGGCGGATACTCAGCCGTAATGCCTGCACGCTTCGCTGCAAAATGGTGGGAATACTTTTACGGTAAGTCGGGATATAGTTCGTGGATAGCTGCTGCCAGGTCGATAAGCTCTTTCTTGCTCATTTCGATTACCAGGCGACCGCCCCCTAAAGCGGGAAGTCGCAGCACCACTTCGCGACCTTCTTCCGTACGAGCCCCGTCCTCGGCTACCTCTAACGGACCATCTCCGGTTCGCGGTTTCATTGCTGCCATGCTGACCCCCGAGAGATAAAAATAGGACTAAAAATTAAAGCTTACTCAGCTAATTATAGCAGATGGTGTCCTGCTTAGCTTTGGCTATTTTGGGAGGGAAATGGGAATTCGGGCAGCTGCTAGTTATTAAAACCAGTGGGGTGTTAGGGTTAAATAATGGATGTGAAACGATATCCCGGTTTTGCGGTTCGTTTGACTGTCTATACTTTCGGGCATTTTTTCTTTGAATTTGTGGCTAACTATTTCATAATCTCTCTAATTGCGCCCCAAATTACTTCATACCCGCAGATGATTACGGTGTTACTACTTTACAATATCTGCGACTATGGTCTGCAGGTATTGATTGGTCTACTAGACGATGTGGTTCACCGTAACCATTTTTTCGCTGCTTTTGGAGCGGCGCTATTTATAATCGGGTATTTTTGTAGTCCCATTCCCTTGCTAATGGCGGCGGTTGTAGGGACGGGGGCTGCTTTTATCCATGTTCCTCTGGGACGTCAGCTTTTACTTGACCGCCCCGATAGTTACGCGGCCTTGGCTCCTTTTGTAGCCTCGGGGTCTTTCGGGGTGTTTTTAGGGCGGAAAATAGGTCTAATCCATGTGGAGATGGCGGGGGTGATACTTGCTTTAGCCCTGGGGATGATGTTTCTACTGATTGCGGTAGGGACAGGGGAGCGAACTGGGAACGCTGATATCGAATCCTCCCGCCTCGGCTACTACGAAAAATACTCCACCAGCTACCAGTTCTACTCCCTCGGCTACAACATCCACCCCGACGCAGACATCTTCTGAGGAACAAACTACCAGCGCACCAACTAAAGCAACCGCTAGCAAGCAAAGTTCTCAAAACCAGGGAGTTAGCAAGGCGCTACTAATCGCTCTAGTAGTGCTTTTAGGGTTTATCTGCATAATCTCGGTTCTGTTGCTTTACTTGCTGTTTGTGAAAAACAAGCACAGGCAATCTGATTTCCCAGGTTATCCTCGCTAAAGGTGATTGCAGCAGCGGCTTTTACATTTCAAAATCTACCTACCTTTACTTCGCGTTCATTTTGCCCAAGGACAAACTGGTGCTGCGTTCTATAGAGGACGGGGGTAGGGGGCTAGCAATCTTTCGGGGCTTTGCCAATAATCTGCAAAGCCTCGGCAGGGGTATCTACCAGCTGCAATGCCGCGAGCTCTTTTTCTGTAATCATCTGGGAGCTAATTGCTTGTTCACGCACCCAAGACAGCAATCCGCTCCAGTAGTTTTTGCCAACTAGCACTATTGGGAAGGACTTAATTTTTCCGGTTTGTGCCAGGGTGACCGCCTCGAAAAGCTCATCTAGAGTACCGAATCCTCCCGGCAAAACTATAAAACCTTGAGCATATTTTACGAACATAGTTTTGCGAGCAAAAAAGTAGCGGAAGTAAATTCCCAAAGAAACCCAATCGTTGAACATTTGCTCGTGGGGCAGCTCGATACCAAGCCCCACGGAAATACCGCCGGCTTCACTACAACCTTTAGAAACGGCCTCCATTTGTCCTGGGCCCCCACCGGTTAGAACCGACCATCCGGCTTCAGCAAGCAGTTTTCCGGTTTCTTCTCCGAGGGCGTAGCTAGGGGTATTGGGGGCGGTGCGCGCTGAACCGAATACCGAAATTGCCGGGCCTAGTTCGGCTAGCGCCCCGAAACCCTCCACGAATTCGCTTTGAATACGCAAGACTCGCCAAGTGTCATTGTGAAGCCATTCAGTGTCTTTTTGTGGGCGGAGCAGGCGTTGCTCGGAAGTCTCGGTAGGTAATAACGGTTGGCGTAACTGGATAGGACCGCGCCTATAGATTCCATCATTTTTAAAACTTCTCACTCGCGCAGCATACCAGGAGAGGGTTTAAGCCAGGGCTAACTGCGCCGAAGAAGCCAGAGAAAACTCTGCTCCGGGAATAAAACGCGTTGAGTCAATCGCAAAAAACTGGAACAAATTTATTCTGGCGGACAGTAAACCCCGACCGCTAAGCCGTCCCCGCAGGTTAAAACATTGGAAATAAAGCGTTCATCACCAAGTAGGGAAGTGACTGCCCCACGCATTTGGGTAGTTTCCATTTCGCGGCGTGCGGGGTCTCCGACTTGATCCATCCAGAGGGAGTGTACGATTACCACCATGCCGCCCGGTCTTAACATTCGGGTTGCCTGTTCAATATAGCTGCTGATTTCCCGCACATCCCCATCGATAACCACCATGTCATAGGCGGCTTTGGCCATTCGAGGAAGTACTTCCAGAGCGTGCCCATTGATTAGACGAGTGCGGTTAGATTTTTGAGTTGCCACTCGAAACGCGCTACGAGCCGCAGCCTGGAATTCTGATTCGGAGTCAATAGTGGTTAATACCCCGTTCTCACTCATTCCAGCTAGCAGGTATAACCCGGAAACCCCCGCGCCAGTACCAATTTCAAAAACTGCTTTTGCGCCACAAGCTGCCGCTAGCATTCGCAAAGCTGCCCCGGTGGCGGGAGAAACTGGGCTAGCTCCCATCTCTACGGCGGCGGCGCGGGCTGCTACCATTACCGCGTCCTCGAAAACTTGAGACTCGGTCCAATCCCAACTTAAAGCCTTGCTGTTGTTCATAGTTACTTCCTTGCTAGCGGATTTACGCTTTAACCAGTTTAGGAAAATTTAAAAGAGCCTAGAGCGGTTTGATACCGAGACTGCGTCCTGCCAGAGACTGGGTGCGTTTAGCCAGTGCCTGAGCTACCTGGCTAATAGCCTGAGATGCCGGGGAATCCGGGTGGGTGGTTACCACAGGTCTGCCCTGGTCAGAGCCTTCTCGCAAAGCGATATCTAAAGGTACTTGCGCCAAAAGCGGAACCTGGTATCCCAGTTGGGAGCTAAGCCGTCCCGAAACCATGTCTCCGCCGCCACTGCCAAATAGCTGCAATTTGCTACCGTCTGCTTGGGGTAAATAAGACATATTTTCTATTACCCCAATTACCCGCTGGTCGGTTTGGGAACCGATAACCCCGGCACGCTCGGCGACTTCTGCGGCCGCCACTTGTGGGGTGGTTACTACCAAAATCTCTGATTTGGGCAGTAATTGGGAAATCGAGATGGCTACGTCACCGGTTCCTGGGGGCAAATCTAGCAATAAAACATCCAGGTCACCCCAGTAAACATCGGCTAAGAACTGCTGAAGGGCGCGGTGTAGCATCGGGCCGCGCCAAATAACCGGTTGCCCATCTGGTACAAACATTCCGATAGAAATTACTTTCACCCCACCAGCAACTGGGGGCACAATCATGCCATCAATAACTGTCGGTTCTTCGCTAACCCCCAGCATTCTGGGAATCGAAAAACCGTAAATATCAGCGTCAAGAACCCCGACTTTCAATCCCTGCATGGCAAGAGAAAGCGCCAGGTTAGCGGTCATTGAAGATTTACCAACCCCGCCTTTACCGGAAGTAATGGCATAGATTCGGGTTAGATTATCGGGTTGGGTAAAAGGAATCACGTTTTGCGGTCCGGAAAGCTTCTCTTTCAATGCGGCACGCTGGTTTTCATCCATGACTCCCATTTCTACAGTCACCGAACCTACGCCAGGAACTTTAGAAACTTCTGCTTTTACGTCCTTTTCAATTACGGCTTGCAGCGGGCAGCCCGCGATAGTTAAATCTACCCCAACTTTAACTGCTCCACCAGCGTCAATAGATATTTCGCGTACCATATCTAAGTCGGTGATTGACCTGCCCAACTCGGGATCGATTACCCGTGAGAGCGCTTGCTTAACTGCCTCTTCATTTAACTCACTCATGTCTTTATCCTATATTGACTGCGGTCCTTGCTCACTTTCACCAAGAACTATGAATGTTTATCCCGCTCTAAGTGGTTATTATTTTGCTCATGGTCGCGGAGGCTGGAGTGTTTTTCTTCTTCCCGGATTTCCTCAAGGAGGTCGCGAAGTTCTGCCCGCACAAAGTCACGGGTAGCAACCTCAGACATCGCAATTCTTAAAGAAGCGATTTCGCGGGTTAAGTATTCAATCTCGGCATGATTGCGGACAGCGCGCCGCCTGTCCTGCTCGGCGGAAACTCGGTCACGGTCATCTTGACGGTTTTGCGCTAAAAGAATCAGGGGAGACGCATAGGAAGCCTGCAAAGAAAGCATTAAGGTCAGAACCGTAAATCCCAGGGTTGCACTGTCAAAGCGCCAAGCCTCCGGAGCCCAAGAGTTCCAGGCTAGCCAAACAATTACGAATACGGTTAAGTAAACCAAAAACTGGGGAGTCCCCTGGAAACGAGCAAAAGATTCCGAAGCCCGCCCTACGCCCTCGGACTGCAAATTAATACGCGGAAGTCGAAAACGACGTTTTCTTTCACGCGGAATATCCAGCCTATCCGTCATCTTCGTTCCTGTCCCTTTCCATAGCTAGGTCAGTTTCGTGTTCATCAGCATCGCGCCAGTCTTCAGGCAAAAGATGATCGAGGACGTCATCGACACTAACTGCCCCTAAAAGATGTCGATTCTTATCAACCACGGGTACCGCTGTGAGGTTATAGGTGGCAAGTAACCTGGTGACCGTGCCAATTCCTGCCGATGGGTCTACGCCTTTTAAGTCGTCATCAAGAATTTTACCCAGTAGTGTTTGCGGAGGTTCCCGCAGAGCTTTTTGAATATGAACCGCTCCCAGAAAACGCCCGGTTGGGGTTTCGGTGGGGGGACGACAAACACAAACCATGGCGGCGAGGGCGGGGGGAATATCTTGGCGGCGCACATGGGCTAGCAGGGTGGCAACATCGGCGTCCGGGGGCAAAATCACCGGGGTAGTGGTCATTAGACCACCCGCAGTGCGTTCGCCATAAGCCATTAGGCGGCGCACGTCCTCTGCTTCCTCCGGTTCCATCTCGGCCAATAAAATTTGCGCCTGCTTTTCTGGTAGCTCATTTACCAAGTCAGTGGCATCATCTGGTTGCATCACATCTAAAACATCGGCAGCTCTGGCAACATCTAAAGAAGTTAAAATCGAAACTCGATCCTCTTGCCCCAGCTCTTCAAGGACATCGGCTAATCGTTCATCTCCTAACTGCGCTGCTACTTCGATACGGCGCTCTTCAGGAAGGTCCGCGAGAACATCTGCCACATCTGCGGCTTTTGCGTCCTCTAATTGGGTTAAGAGGGTGGTGGCTTCCTGAGGAAGAACTGATTTACGCAGGTGGGTTACCTCTGAAGGATCAACAAGTAGGGTTTCGCCGCGGCTAAGAGCCAGTGCCGAAGTAATGCGTTGCACATAGAGCTTAGTTATATACCAGTCGCGACGGTCATCTTGCTCCATACACATATCCTGGATTTTTACCTCTCCAGAACCGTCCCGCATCGACAGCACCCGATCCATGAGTTCGCCCATCACCATGGTTTCTGCAACTCGCTGTCTAAACTGGCGGATATTAACTAATCCGGTGGTGATGACCTGTCCCGGTGCGATAGCCACTATTCGGGTTACAGGGACAAATACGCGCCGGTGGGTGGCAACTTCAACTACTAATCCCACCACGGTTGGCAGTCCGGTAAAGCGTAGCACCGTGATGACATCGGTTACTCGCCCAATATTGTCTCCGACCGGGTCGAATACGCGGGTTCCCGCCAGTTTCCCGATAAAAACCCGTGAACCGATAGGTTTGATTGAGTGCTTGACGTGCTCCATAACTCTAACTTTACGTGAAGATTCGCACCGGTAAAGCTGTAAAACTTAATAGTCAGTTTTTAATATCATTTTATCTTTTAGGCTTCTAAGATCTGCCCCAGATTAGACGCTGATTCGCCCCTGGCTAAACCCGCCTGTTCTACGCTAATCGCTTTTGCATTTAAGCAGCTTAAAAGGCAAACTGTGGCTATGGCTCTAATTCCAAACCGTATGATAACTACCGCTCCCACCGGGCAGGACTTAGCGATTTTTTCTTCCCGAGAAAGCGCAGAAGAAGCCATTAATTATTTGAAATCCAAAGATTTCCCTATCCAAAATCTGGTTTTGCAAGAACGGGGATTGACCCGCTCAAACCAAGTTCTAGGGACAGTAACCTGGCCTAAAGCCATGATTTCCGGGTTTATCCGCGGGCTAATTATGGGGATATTTTTTGCTCTCCTGTTTATGATTTGGAAACCTGCCCTGTCGGTATTTGCTCCTCTAGTGGTGTTTACATTCGCGTTTTTAAGAGCGATAGAACGGTTGATAGCCTGGGCAATTCATTCTTCCGCTACCGGCGCACCCATCGCTTTCTCTTCCGCCTTTACCGCTCAAGAACAGGTGTTAATGGTTCGGGAAGACTATTTTACGGCTCGCAGGTTTCTATTAGATAATCCCCGTTTTCAAACCGCAGTAATCGAACAAGATACCCCCACTGCCGCCACTAACAGCGAGTTCGGCTCGGGGATGGATGAGCAACCTCGTTTCGGAGTGCGCCTTAGTCCCGATGCGCGCAGGCAACTTCGTGAACAACAAACACAGCTAAAAGATGACTCGGATTCGGCAAATAACCTTGCTGGTAACGGTCAAGTTAATCAGGACGCTACCGGAAATAATGCGCAAGATTCTCCTCAGATAGAGGAAACTCCTTCCAAAGAGCTAAAAAGCTAGCCACCCGGATAAACGCCGGATTGTACCGGTATAAACAGTGACTTAAATGACGTCCGTTAGTACTGGTAGAGCTGGTAGAGGTATATTTATTTTAGTTCCGGCGCAGGTTCTAATCCCGCCGGTTTTTTCATGTCCGAGATACCACTTGGAACGGCTATAAGGAGGCGCGAATGGAAGTTCGCCAGGATTTGCGGAATGTGGCAATCGTTGCCCATGTAGACCACGGGAAAACTACCCTAGTGGACAAAATGCTTTGGCAGTCCGGAGCGTTCGGAGACCACGCGAGTGTAGAAAAAACCGGGGAACGGGTGATGGATTCTGGTGATCTCGAACGGGAAAAAGGGATTACTATCCTGGCAAAAAACACTGCCGTTCACTATGCGGGTAAAGCCGCTCAAAAGGTCGGAGTCAGCGAGGGGATTACCATTAACGTAGTAGATACCCCCGGTCACGCCGATTTTGGTGGGGAAGTAGAGCGCGCCCTCTCCATGGTGGATGGGGTAGTGCTGTTAGTAGACGCCGCCGAAGGTCCCCTACCACAAACCCGATTTGTGCTGCGCAAAGCCTTAGCGGCACGCCTGCCTGTAATCGTAGTGATAAATAAGGTAGACCGCCCAGATTCGCGTATCGACGAGGTTGAAGCCGAAACTGTGGACCTGCTTTTGTCCCTGGCTCAAGACCTAGTTGATGAGGGTGAAGAAGTAGATTTAGATGCTCTGCTCGATGTTCCAGTGCTCTACTGCTCGGCGAAAGCCGGATGTTGTTCGTGGAAAAAACCCGGCCGCGGTGAACTCCCCGGAAATGACCTGCACGACCTATTTGACGCAATCATTAACCGGATACCTGGCCCCGAATACGACCCGCAAGCTCCCCTGGCTGCCCACGTAACTAACCTGGACTCTTCCCCTTTCCTAGGACGCTTGGCTCTGCTGCGGATTCACAACGGTACTTTGCGACAAGGCGAACAAGTAGGGTGGGCTCGCCAGGATGGTTCAATAACCAATGTGAAACTAACCGAGCTGCTAGCCACCTTCGGTTTGGAACGCCAAAGCGTGAGTGAAGCCCACGCCGGAGACATTGTGGCAGTGGCAGGTATCCCGGACATTACCATCGGAGAATCCCTAGTAGATTTGGATAATCCCCAGCCGCTACCCTTAATCACGGTAGATGATCCGGCTATCTCGATGACTATCGGAACTAACACCTCTCCGCTGGCCGGAAAAGTCAAAGGACACAAGCTCACTGCCCGCCAAGTTAAAGACCGTTTAGACCGCGAGCTAATCGGTAACGTGTCTTTGCGGGTGCTCCCAACCGAACGCCCCGATGCCTGGGAAGTTCAAGGGCGTGGGGAACTGGCGCTAGCGATTCTAATTGAGCAAATGCGCCGAGAAGGCTTCGAGCTAACAGCCGGAAAACCGCAGGTAGTTACCAAAGAAATCGATGGGAAGACCTGTGAACCTATGGAACTAATGACCATCGATGTGCCGGAAGAATACCTGGGTAAAGTTACCGAACTGATGGCGGCACGTAAAGGTAAATTGCAGACCATGTCTAATCACGGCACCGGTTGGGTGCGCCTGATTTTCCGGGTTCCTGCTCGCGGGCTGATTTCATTCCGTTCCAAGTTCTTAACCGAAACTCGTGGCTCGGGGATTGCTTCTTCTATTGCGGACGGCTATGCCCCTTGGCAGGGTGCTATTACGCGCCGTCAAAGCGGCTCTTTGGTTTCAGATCGCGCCGGGAAATCTACGCCTTACGCTATGATTCAGCTGCAAGAACGCGGTAGTTTCATTATTCAACCCGCTAGTGAGGTTTACGAGGGGCAAGTGGTGGCCGAAAACCCGCGCGGGGAGGATATGGACGTTAATATCACTCGCGAAAAGAAACAAACCAATATGCGCTCGTCTACTGCGGAAGCCTATGAGGGGCTGATTCCGCCGCGCATGCTCACCTTGGAAGAGTCTTTGGAATTTGCGGCCGAGGACGAATGCGTGGAGGTTACCCCGGAAGAAATCCGAATCCGCAAAGTGGTATTAAGTGCGCAAGATCGTTTCAAAATTGCTTCGCGTCGGCGCCGCCAGGAACGCGACGAATAGCAGATTTTGAGAGACGAGAATCGGGCTAGATTTTTGGCGCAGGCGGGACTCTTTTTCCGGTCACCATTTTTTCTGCCGGAACTGTTACCGGTCCTTTGCGGGTCAAAATAGTGACGCTAGCAGGGCTTACGTCCAGGACTTCCCCAAGAGCGTCATAGAGCCCATCGGCTTCTCGTCTACGCAGTACCACCCGTTCTCCGACTTTCCAAGACATCCAAGGCAAACGGGGCGGCGGTTTTTGATTGCCTACTAAGTTCATAGTGAGATACTAGCAATATCGATACTTAAGGAGAGTAAATGACTTACGTGATTGCGGAACCATGCGTAGATGTTAAAGATCGCGCTTGCGTTGATGAATGCCCAGTGGATTGTATTTACGAAGGTAAACGTACTCTTTATATTCACCCTGAAGAATGCGTGGATTGTGGGGCTTGTGAACCGGTTTGTCCGGTGGAAGCTATTTTCTATGAGGACGATTTACCTGAGGAATGGTCTGATTACTATCGCGCGAATACTGACTTTTTCGATCTTAAAGATTTAGGCTCTCCCGGGGGGGCTTCCAGTGTGGGACCTACGGGATATGACGATCCTATGGTTGAAAAGCTTCCTCCCCGCGCGGAATAGTTTTACGGACGCATTACCCGTTTCACTTTTTCTGGTGGACGCGAGGGATTTTTGCCCTACCGCTGTCTTAGGCTGGGAACATGAGAAACACTAGATTTCCCCGTCCTCTAGATTTGCCGGTTTTTCCTTGGGATTTGCTCACGCCCTATCGGGTTAAAGCCGCTGCTTGCGAGGGTGGGGCGGTAGATTTATCTATCGGGACTCCGGTCGATGATTGCCCGCCTCCTGCCCTGGCGGGACTTTCTCAGGCCGCTAATAGTCCCGGCTATCCTCCGGTGGCGGGCAGTGATTTGCTGCGAAATGCTATTTGTAGCTGGGCGCGCACTCGGAATATTAGGTGTATTGACGAGGATTCTTGTCTACCAACGGTAGGTTCTAAAGAACTGGTGGCTTCGTTGGGGTGGCAGTTAGGGCTCGGCAGTACAGATACGGTTTTATTCCCAGATATTGCCTACCCGACTTACGATATTTGTGCCCGATTGGCTGGGGCTAAGGGAATCGCGGTTTCTTCCGATATTTCTACTTGGCCACGTGATGCCGCTTTGGTGTGGATAAATAGCCCCGCTAATCCTACCGGCTGGGTGGGAAGTAAAGATTGGTTGCGACAGGTGGTTTCCTGGGCGCGACAGGTAGGCGCGATAGTTGCTTCCGATGAGTGCTATGCCGAGCTCACTTACGGGGTGGGCGAGCCGGTGCCCTCAATCTTGGACGAGGACGTGTGTGGGGGCACTAGCGAGAACCTGCTATTGGTTTATTCGGTATCGAAGGAATCTAATCTGGCAGGATACCGCGCGGCTTTTGTAGCCGGAGACCGAGACTTGGTTTCAGCTTTACTTTCAGTACGTAAACATATGGGGCAAATGATGCCCGCTATGGTGCAGCAGGCACTTGCGGGGGTGCTTTTAGATAGGGAGCATGTTGGTAAACAGGTGGCTCGCTATCAATGGCGGCGCGAAGTGTTGGGGGCGGCGATTTCGCGGGCGGGGTTAAAAATAGAGGATGACTGCGAGGCGGGTCTATACCTCTGGGTTTATGATCCTGCTGATAGGGCGGACTCGCGGGTGCGCTCTGGTCAGGGAGCAGATTGGCGTCTGCTGGATAAGCTTTCTAAAATTGGTCTAATTGTAGCCCCAGAAAGTTTCTATAACTGCCGTCCCGGCAAGCATGTTAGGGTGGCGCTGTGCGTAAAAGATGAGGATATTAAGAAAGCGGCTAGGCGTTTAGAACAATCATTTTAAATGGTGAAGTCTTTACGAACATGGTATAGTCTTGAGGGCGATAAGTCCTGCATATTAAATAGGGGGCGGCGTTAGCTATCTCCCTTGGGAAGGTTGTCGAAATGGCTGAAAGTTTAGGAAATGCCCAAACCTTAAATGATTTCGACCGCCAACCAGGCATTTTGCAAGTTGATGGTAAAACTATTCAATTCCCTCCCGTCAAGGCAACCTGCGGTGACCGGGGAATTGACGTGTCTAAACTTCGGGGAGAAACCGGTCTGGTTGCGTTAGATCCCGGGTTTTCCACTACCGCTTCTTGTACTTCCAAAGTGACCTTCATTGATGGTGGTAAAGGGGTGCTGCGTTACCGGGGATATCCGATTGACCAGCTGGCAAACCACTCCAGCTTCCTGGAAGTTGCATATTTGCTGATTAAAGGAGAACTTCCTACCTCAACGCAACTAGATGAGTTCGTTAGGCGAGTTAAGCGTCAAAGGCTCTTGCACGAAGACTTTAGGGCATTTTTTACCGCTTTCCCCTCCAATGGTCACCCGATGGCTATTTTGCAGGGCGGCATTGCCGGGATGGCCACCTATTATGAAGATACTTTTGCCGATGTACATGACCTAGAATTGCAAGAAATTCAGGCAGTGCAGCTGCTGGCAAAAGTCCCGACCATGATTTCTTATATTGCCAAACGTGCCGCTGGTCTGCCATTGCTCTATCCGGATAACGAACGCTCCTATGTAGAGGACTTTATTCGTTTGACTTTCGGTTTACCCTACCAGTCATACGATATTGACCCGGCGATTATTCGCGCCCTAGAAGTACTGTTTATTTTGCATGCTGATCATGAACAAAACTGTTCGACTTCCACGGTGCGCCTGGTAGGTTCGGCGAATGCAAATATGTATGCTTCCATAGCCGCGGGGGTGGGGGCGTTGTCCGGTCCGTTGCATGGGGGCGCTAATGAAGCCGTACTCAGGATGCTGATTAATATCCGGGACAGTAAGTTGTCCATTCAAGACTTTGTTGAAAAAGTCAAAAATAAGGAACAGGGCGTTAAGCTAATGGGTTTTGGTCATCGAGTTTACAAAAACTATGACCCCCGGGCAGCAATTGTCAGAGAACAGGCACACAAAGTGCTTGAGCGGATGGGAAAAAACAATGACCTGTTTGATTTGGCTATGGAACTAGAACAGGTGGCACTCTCAGATGACTATTTCATTGAACGCAAACTATACCCAAATGTCGATTTTTATACCGGCTTGATTTATTCCGCAATGGGATTCCCCACCAAGATGTTCACCCCACTGTTTGCGCTAGGGCGACTGCCGGGTTGGATTTCTCAATATATCGAAATGCTCCATGACCCCATGACCCGTATCGGTCGTCCTCGCCAGGTTTACCAGGGAGAGCCAAAGCGCGACTATGTGCCCTTACGTATGCGAGAAGCAAAATAGAAATTCGATAAAACAAATCCTCGGGTCTATTCACGGGAATCTCACGGTTTTTGATTTGCCCATTATGCTAGATAATGTGCAGGTGTAAATAGCAACAAAGGGGAAACATGGTCGAAACTGAAGAAGCCCTGTCATCGTCAGAACTAAGTTTTTATGCCGACCCGCTTTCACCATCTCCGAAAATGCGCAGCGGATATTTACCGCGTGCATACAGTATTTGGATTATCCTTTTTTCGGCACTCGGATTTATGGCTTCGGCGCAGCTGTGGCGTACCGAAATGATTCACCGTGCCCATCCGCAGCTCGGGCTGGGCTGCTCCCTGAACCAGGTGGTGGATTGTCGGGGCGCGATGGATTCGCCGGTAGGTCACCTAGTTTTCGGTATCCCAAATTCGATTTTTGGTATGGCGTTATTCTTGGGGCTAATCATCGTTGCAATCTATCTGTTATGCGGCAAATACCTGCCAAAATGGGGATTAGTGATTTTTTGTATTGGAACCAGCTTTGGTTTACTATCCGTAATCTTTTTCTTGTTTACCTCGGCGTTTAGCCTACATTCACTGTGTCCCTACTGTTTTCTAACCTGGTTGGCAACTATTTTTCTCGCCTGGCTATCCTATGCTATTCTAGTACGCCAAGCAGCTAGCCCGGCTCGTCCTCTTAAAGGGATTCGCCGCGCTCTAGTAGGATATTGGTGGCTGGGAGCACTGCTAACAATCGCGGCAATCTTCGCCCTCCTATTCCAAGTTTTTGGAATGCAAATTTTCCGCCTCTAAACAGGTAAAATAGCCAGGCAAACAGGGGGAGTAAATGAGTAGGGAAACTGACAGCAACGCTGATACTTCCCGGGTAGTAGAAGACTATTTAAAAAATCTTCTAGGAGCTAGCGAATGGGGAGGCAAATCCCTATCCGTATCCGGACTAGCCGAAAGAATGGGGGTTGCTCCCTCAACTGCCTCAGAAAATGTTCGCCGCCTAGATAAACTAGGGTTAATTACCCACGCGCCCTATCGGGGAATATCTCTGACCGAGAGAGGGCGAAAACTAGCCTTAAAAATGGTGCGCAAGCATCGTATCCTCGAAACCTATCTGCATCAAAAACTGGGCTACCCCTGGGATGAGGTTCACTGCGAAGCCGAAATACTAGAACACGCCGCATCAGACAAGCTTATTGCTGCCATGGATAAAGCCTTGGGGCATCCTAAAAACGATCCCCACGGCGACCCCATTCCCACTATTGAGGGCGATATCCCTCCAGTATCTACTCGCCCCTTATCTGAAGCGCCCCTAAATACATCTGCCACAGTTGCGCGCATAAATGACATTAACCCGGCTTTGCTTAGATTCTTACAGTCCGTAGGGGTGGTCCCCGGGGTCGTCCTCACCCCAATCGAGAAAATTCCGGAAGCCGGAATAATGCAGCTAAAAATCAATAACCATCAGGTTACTTTAGGTAAACCAGCCGTTAAAGCCATTTGGGTAACCGACTAAAGAATTCCGGTTTTCGGTATCCGGCTTTAGTTCCCGGTAATCCTCAGGGTTGAGCCTTTCTCGCGGGTGAAAACCACTTCAATCTGATCAGTAATTTCTGAACGCAGAGAACCTACGTGACTGATTAAGCCCACGGTTCTGCCCGAAACTGATGTTGATTGCAGCGCCTCCATCACCAGTGAACGTTTCGTGTCGTCAAGAGTACCAAAACCCTCATCAATAAACATAGAAGAAATCTCGACTCCGCCCGCCTGGGCGGTTACTACCTCGGAAAGACCTAAAGCCAAAGATAAGGAACAGTAAAATAGTTCCCCGCCCGATAGGGCGGAAACCTCGCGAACTTTACCCGAGAAATGGTCGGTGACTACCAGGGATAATGCTTGATTACGGCGGCGGGAAGATTCGTTATCACTACGCGAAAGAGAGTAGCGCCCAGCTGAGATTTTCCCTAAATAGGGGTTCGCAATATCTAACACCTCTTGGAAACGATCAAGCAAAACCCAGGTCGCTAAGGGGGACTTTAAAGCGGAAGATTCTTCCCCTTTAGCGAGGTTTGCCAAAGTAATCAGTTCCGATGCATCGCTAATATGCTCCAAATACTTCCTGCTGGCAGTTTTTAGGGAGCGGGCGGCGCTGTTTACTGTCCGTAACTGCTCGCGAACCTGGCTCAGGGTTGCCTGTCGTTTTTCAAAAAGCGTTTTTTCTATTTCGACTTTGGTTTCTAGTGCCGTTAAATCCGGCGGGGTGGGGGCTTGGTGTCTAAGCTTCGCTATCCGCGGTGAACTTAGTTTTACTTGGTTTGCCTGATAGGCGTTTTCCCATTCCTCGGTTTGCGCAACTAGCTTTTCATAGGTAGTTTCTTCCAGGAGGGCCTGCTTTGCCTGTTGAGCGCTATGGAAGTTTTCTGTGTTTAATGATTCTTTTAACCGTAGGTTTGCTTGGCTAAATTTGATTTCATCCGTTCTGGTCTGTTGGATTGCCTGAAATAACACCGTTAGTTTATGTTGCTCATCATTTAGCTCTTTTTGACGGGTAAAAAGATTTTCACCTGGAGAAGAAATAGCGACTTCATTTTCAATTTCCCTTATTTGACGTAAAGCATTTTGAGTATTAGTTTTTTGCAATTGGGCTTTACCGATTAAATCCCGTAGATTATCTTTATATTTACGCCCTTGGAATTCTAATTGTTTTATCCGATTATTATAGGTTTTCAGCTCTTTTGCTTGTTTTTGCAGATAATCCACTCGGGCAATAATCCTATCGGCATTTCCTGGGAAGCTATTTCTAAGACCTCCAAGCACACCTTTCAAGCGAGAGTGTTCTTCGCGTAGTTGCAACCTTTTTTGTCGGACGGCGGTTATCGCTTGGGCTCGTTGGTTGCGGATTCTTGTCAGTCCTGCCAGGGAATAATGGGGTGAAGCTTTTCCCTGGGCAACCTGCGGGTGGGTGCGTGATCCGCACACCGGGCAGGGGTGGTTAGCTACTAACTTATCGGCTAATACGATCGCCGAATCTACAAAGAATTCGCGTTCATATTCGGCAGCGTCTTGGGATTTTTTCTGAGCGTCTGTTTGCAGGGTGTTAAACTCTTTTTGCATTCTATTGAAACGTTGAAAATCATCTAAAAAATGTTCACGTTCACCCTGGTATTTTTGTAGTTCTATCTGTTTTTGACGTGCTTGTTCTAGATAAAGCTGTTCGCGTTCAAGCCGTATTTTATGGATTTTTTGGGTGCAAATCTGGGGAATTAGCTGCGAAATATCTTTGGATATTAATGCACATTGACGCAAAATTTCTATATAGGACTTGGTGCTGTTTCTAACTTCAGTTTCTAAAGCCTGAATTTTTTTCTGGCGCTCAATCAGGGGAGTGAGAGCACCCAGTTCCTTAGCGATTTCTTTACTTGCTTTGGATACCTTTTCACTGAAATCAGCGAGAGACAGTTTATCTTTTCCTACAGCAAAGTCTAGAGAAATGAAGGATTCTTCTGCTAATATTTCCTGTATTTTCTGGCTGGATACTTCTAGTTGAGCCTGGTAGTGAGCGCACAAATCTGAGGCAGGTTTTATGCGGGCTGCGCGCTGATGATTAGATATTTTTTCCTTATTAGATATGATTCTGTCTTGCTCAGCTGTTAGCCTTTTCTCGTCCTCAAGT
Organism: Varibaculum timonense; assembly: GCF_027694345.1. Taxonomy (NCBI): domain Bacteria; kingdom Bacillati; phylum Actinomycetota; class Actinomycetes; order Actinomycetales; family Actinomycetaceae; genus Varibaculum; species Varibaculum timonense. Next base: position 156,433 of record NZ_JAQEVU010000003.1, on the reverse strand, counting down.
AAGTGTTTAAGTTCGTTAAGATCTTGGGCTAGGGTTTTAGCTTTTTCTAGCTTTTCGAGGGCGTTCTGATAATTCTGACTTGCTGTTTGAAGCTGCGCCGTATGCTTCCTAATCCAAGGGTCTGCTTCTTTGGTAGGCAGGGAGTAGACCCTGTTCCATGACTTGATAATCTGCTCATCTAGGACATCTGGCAGGGCTGCTAGGCTTTCATTGAAAGAGGTAAAATCGCTGCTAGGCGTGCCGAGAGAGTCTTCTAGATTTTTCCAGTTTTCCGTAAAAAGCGTTAGTTTACTAGCCAGTTCTTTTGATTCAGTTTTGGTGTTTAGTTTGGCTTGCTGGGCTCTTTCAATGAACTCTTTTTGCATTAGGGCAAAAATCCGAGTACCAAAAATACGCTGCAAAATATCTTGTCGTTCATCAGAGCTGGCGCGTAAGAAACGGGAGAATGCCCCTTGAGGCAGGATTACTGTCTGTAAGAACTGGGTTTTCGACAGGGGAAGAATATGGCCGACCAGTTCCTGATTAACAGTTTGGGGCTTAGCAGCTATCGCATCTGCCTGGGGAATACCCTCAGCGGATAAACGCCATAAAGTGGCTTGCGCTGGTTGTAGCGTGGTTCCTGTTCCGCGATGTTTAGCTCGGGTATATTGAGGGACGCGCCGCACTCGAAATAGCTGTCCGCGTGCCTCAAAATCAAGCTCTACCCAGCTGATTTGATCCGCTTGGGCATAGTCAGAGCGCATCCGGCTTTTTGAGGAACTGGATTCTAAAGCTACATCGTTATAGAGGGCGAAAACAATGGCATCGAGGATAGTGGATTTACCCGAACCGGTTGGCCCGTGAATCAGGAACAAACCGGTTGCGGTACCCAGTTTGGTAAAGTCAATAGTTTGCCTACCGCCAAAAGGCCCCACTGCCTCGAAGCTGAGCTTTAATATCCGCATTTAGATTTCCTCTCGCACCTGCTCATATACCTGTTCAATTAGCTGGTTTTCGCTGTCGCTTAACTGTTGTCCATGGCGAGCAAGACTAAAGAAGTCTTTTGCCAGGGCTGCGGGTCTATGTTGGTTTGTCTGTAACGCGCGATGTTGAATATCGCCACTTACCTGGGTGCTTTCGTGCAGCATTGCGAGGGCGTGCGGGTAGCGTTGCTTCAGCTTGGTTACCATTTGCTCTGGGCGTTGAGTATCCGTGACTGTTATTTCCAACCAGTAAGAAGAGTATTCACTATATTTTGTGCTGCTAATCAGGTTTTCAAACGAGTCTTTTATCCGGGCTAGGGGTCTATAGACCGGAGTGGGAATTAACTGTGGGTCTAAGTTTTTGGCGGCGGTATCTAAAAGCACCACCGATTTTGGAGTGTGGCATTCCGAGAATGAGAAAGCTATTGGCGAGCCGCTATAGCGCCCACTGCTAAGTTTGGTTTTTAGTCTTTGTGGTACGTGCAGGTGACCTAAGGCTAGGTAATCAGGGGCAGGTAAAATCTGGTTTTCCGCCGGATGGTTCATGCCGTAGCATTCAAATACGTCTAGAGGAACTGCCGGAACTGTTCCCACGGTAATGTCACGTTCACTGTCGGACGGTGCGGCTCCCACTGCGAAAGCATGAGCCATAATGATTGTGCGAGCCGGAGTGGTGAGGGCGCGTTGGGCTTTAGCGATTTTACGCATGGCGGCTGCAATAACTGCTGTATGGGAACGAGGGAGCCGAGGGATTTCAGCTGCTTCCGCCTCGGTTTTTTGGTTAGCAGTTATCTCGGTATCTGGGTATCCGTCATAGAGGCTGGTACGTACCATATCGGGATTCAGATAGGGTAGTCCCCACACTCGCACGGTTTCTGATTGGCTGCCTATTTCAACCGGTCGGGAAATATCGGCTAGGCAGGTACGTAGATGGAGGTTTCCGCTGACGTAAGGGGAGAGAAAACCTAGTCTTTCGGCACTGTCATGATTGCCGGGAGTTAAGATTACTGTCGTTAATTCTGTTAGTTCATTTAGGGCTTGGGAAACGATTTCTAGAGATTCCAGCGAGGGGATAGCGCGATCGAAAATATCACCACAAACTAGGACTGCTGATACAGTTTCCTCCCTGACCAGCTCAGTGAGGAAAGAGAAGAACTGGCGGTGAGCCGCAGATAAATCTTCCCCATAGAGAGTGCGTCCCACGTGCCAATCGGAGGTGTGGATTAGCTTCATAAGAACATAATAGTAAGCATTATTAAATAAAACGCTTTCTGGCTAATAGCCAAACTTTCCTAGACCTAGTAGGCACGAGCGATTAAGCCTCCACCCCAGAGTGTGGCAGATGAGTCTATAGAGACCCAGATTACTGGATTCCGGCTTTAATGGCGGTGATAGCTAGTTCTGCTCTGGTTGCCGTGCCAGTACGCATAAGTATTTCTGATACATAGGATCGTACCGTTGATTCACTTAGATGTAGTTTTCTAGAAATGTTTTTGTTAGCTAGAGCTTTGATTAACAATTTGAATGTGGGGCGTAAATAATCGGGTAAAGTTTCAACACTATGGATGAAATCAGCGTACTTTTCCCTTGCTTGTTGTCCCTCTTTATAGCTAACCATCATTAGTTCGGTTGGTTTGGGACTCATTACAATTTGACCGCGGTAGGCTTGACGAATCAGAGTAACTAGCTCTGGAAGGGGAGTATCTTTAGTTAGAAAACCACATATCCCTGAACCGATAGCCTGCGCCAATGAGTCTTTACTTTCAAAGGCAGTTAGCATGAGTGACTTAACCGTGGGGTAATCTTGGCTGATACGTTTGGCGGTTTCAATCCCGTTCAAGATTGGCATATCAACATCCAATAGCGCAATGTCGATACGTTGCTTGGCTAGCACATCAAATACTTGCGCACCATTAGAGACTGTAGCTACCACTTCGAAGTCTTCTTGGTTGGACAGTAGATTAGCTAAGCCTTGACGGATAATGTCGTCATCATCAGCCAATAGAATCCGAATGGAGTCAGTGGACATCTAGGTTCTCCTGTTCGTGGGTAAGCGGTCTGGGATTGATTTGTAAAGTGACATTAATAATCCATCTTTCGTCTAACTGGGTAAACTCAAGGCTGTCCCCTTCGCTCTCTAGGCGTTGTTTCAAATTAAGAAGACCGTATCCCCCAGTTATTTCAGTAAAATGTGAACCGGGAGCCACTTGATTGATGATTGAGACGGTAACTTGCTCTTTAGCATGATTGATATAAATTTCAACGCTAGCGTTAGAGGAAGGTGGCGCGTATTTTAATATGTTGGTTCCGCATTCTCTTAAAACTAGGTTTATCTTTTTGGACAGTTTACTATCTAAACTGTTGTCAATTTCGCTGTCAATACTTGTCTCAAGTGCGATTTTTCGGGTGGTAAGCATCTGCTCAACTTGTTGGACAACCTGAGATGTCGATAGTTCTTTTGCCTCAGTATCTAAGGATAGAATCATCGGGCGAATACGGCGAGAAGCGGTGAAGGCAGTATCAATAATGGGACGCAACTGTCCAGAGTGTTCCGGGTGTTGTTGAGTAAAATCTTGCAGCATGATTGCTATATGAGCAATATCTTTAGCAGTAGTATCGTGAAGCTGTTTTGCGAGTTCGGATCGGATATCTAGATTTGCTTGTCGGGCTTTTTCTTTAGATGCTTCCGCCAGGATTCGTTTTCCTTTTTGCCAGGACAAAGCCAAACCAATAGAAACCACTATGGGGATATTGATGATTGAACTAAGCAGTTGTGCTTCAGGGATATCGGAAACTAGAAAAGATATCGTTTCATTTAGGAACAGAACAGCAAGTGCGGGTAAAAACCAAGAGCGTATTATCCACACCACGACAATAGTAAATATTCCTATGTCGAGCATTTCTAACTGATCTAAAAGATTAAAGACAGTCAGCAGTATTTTCGTAGTAATAAATATGAACTCGAAAACGGTATTCCAAGCAGAAAGAGCGAATACTGTAAGCAACCCTAATGCTGTCAAATAATATGAATAAGATTGAGTGTTTTGTAGGTCAAATAGCTCTATGCCTCCGATGAGGATAGCAATAGAGGTAAAAACTACTATTTTAGTTACCTTCGGGCGGTCAAATGTTTGAAGAATCGAGTCAATCATCAGCTCTAACTATACCGTTAAATCTGTCGGTCATTTCTTTTGATTGCATATCGAAAGTCTCGGAAATGATCTACATATGATTGGGGTACTAGCTTGCGCGATTTCCTTAATTATCTTTGTGACGCTCGGGGAATAGCTATTAATGGGGTGCATATCCGGTGAGGTAGGAGAGGGTTGAAGGATGCTAACTTGTAATACTAAAGCAAAGCTTAGACCGGTTAGTGTAGAAGCAAGGGAGGCCATAGGTGTCTATCCTTTCCTAGATACATTCTTTTAATGCTCACCCTATTTATCCTGTTCATTTAGGTATACCGACATTTGTCGGTATGAAATACCTACTTTTGTCGGTGTACAACATTTAGCGTCCGCAAATACTCTCAAAGAGTCCAAACGGAATGAAAAAGAAAAGGAAGTTTTCAATGATAGTCAGGACTCTATGCGCCAGGACATTAATGGTGGGGGCGCTCGTTACATCACTTACATTAGGGACCAGTACGATTGCGTCTGCTGAAATCTCCAATAATAAAGTAGTTGAGGGTAAGACCACTGTGTCTGTATCTGAACCACTGAACTCTAAATTGGAGCCGATACGTGACAGAGTAAATATGTCATCAGAGAATCTTACTGAGTCTGACTTGGAAACCTTAGATACGGGGCTACAAGTAATCATGCAGGCTCAAGCTGAAACTGGGAAATTGCGATACACGATTGATAATGATGGGAAAAGAATTTACGAGACTGAACTAAAGCTTGCAGATGGGCAGCAAATTTGGTTTTATTACGAGGCAGAATCTCAGTCCGTAGAAGCTACAGCCTTGTCGAAAGCGGTTTATACTAAACGCCTAGCAGTAAAAAGTGGAGACGAATGGTATCCAAAAATTTGGGCAGGCAAAGACTCTAAAGGAAGATGGGTGCGTTTTAATCGGGCGGCTCAAAAGATTATGGTAGGAGCTGGTGGGGCAGCGTTGAAATCTGCTATCTGCGCTATACCGGGTGTAGGGACTATTGGGTGTGCTTTTGTATGGGGAGCAACTATAGTAGCTAAAAAAGTTATTAATAAAATTGGGAGATGTCCTAAAGCTCGACCGTGGCTCTATGCATATCCCGCAAGTATTAAATCATCAAGATGCCGAGCAGCTTAAGAATAGACGCGAAAGAATAGGAAATAAAAATGAAAAAATGGATTGAAACTCATTTATGGACTTTCTCTTTAATCCTGGTTACTTTACTTTCACCAGTGATTATTTGGGAAGCCTGGGAACTTATTACTTCTTTCTCCGCTGTTCCGATAAGAATCTTGTTAGGGGTGGGGATACTAGCCGTAACTTATATTGGTCTAGTAGTGCTTTTGTTGCTGAATCGTTTTCTTCAAGAAAAATATCGCGAATGGGGAATCCGTAAGTAACCTAATCGATATTAAAATGTGGTCAGAAATTGCCAATACGGTAGTTTCTGACCATATTTTTATCGAATACGAAACCCTAGTATGTCGGGTAAAACAGTACTTGATGCGACTATGCTTCAAATGCTCCCGATTGGGGTGCTCGGGGTAAGATTATAACGCCCATAAGACACAGGAAAACCAGGAGGTAAACGGTTGAATAATACCCAGACCCTGTTTACTCCCGGCAGGCCAAGCTTGATAGTTCCACTAACCGGGCGTAATCATCAGGAACTTCAATCTCAGATTTCTGCGATTCCCCCAGAAGCCGATTTGGTGGAATGGCGAATTGATCAGTTTTCTAGGCATGACAATCCGGTGGCTTTGCAACAAATAGCCACTGAAATAGCTCCCCAAATTGGCTTTCCCTGGTTGGCAACCTGTCGCACGATTGCGCAAGGAGGAGCCTCTCACCTTGAAGCAGCTCAGCAGCTTCAAGCCGTGAAACTATTGGTAGAGGCGGGTGCTTTCGCCCTCGATATAGAGGACGATTTTTCTTTGGTAACTGAGGCTTTAGCTTATGCCCATGACCAGGGGGTAATAAGCGTTCTTTCTAGGCATTATTTTGCGGCAGCGGAAGCCGAAAAAATGGATAGCGAAAGAATCTATGACTGGTTAGCTGCCGCTCACGAACGCGGGGCTCAGGTAGCAAAACTGGCTCTTACGGTAACGAACAGCTCCCATCTGCTACAGATATTTAGCGCCATGGACAAGTATTATCGCGATACCGACGGAAAACGCCCATTTATAGTTGCAGGTATGGGCACTATCGGTATCGCTAGCCGGTTAATTGGGGGGATATTTGGAAACTGTGCGACTTTTGCGGCGCTGCCCGGTACTGCCCCCAGTGCGCCCGGACAAGCTAGTTCTTTCTTAACTGCGAGCGTGCTATCCGTCCTCGAAAAGTAAAATACCAACCAGAAATCAGGTAACTAGAAAATGCGCAATCTACAAAAAGATATCGAGTTATTGCATAACCTGACCGATCAGGTAGACGACTATACCCTTACACATTTTAAGCAGCGCGATTATCAGGTTTACGAAAAACCAGATTTCACTCCGGTTAGCGATATTGATCGGGGAGCCGAACAAATGATTCGGGATTTCTTAAAAGTTCACCGTCCCCACGATTTAGTTTACGGGGAAGAATACGGAGGAAACGCTGCCGAAGCTAACCAGGCTCGCTGGATTATTGATCCCATTGATGGCACTAAAAATTTTGTGCGGGGCGTGCCGGTTTGGGCAACCCTGATTGGCTTAGAATTTGCCGGCAAAATGCAAGCTTCCATAGTTAGTGCCCCGGCATTATGTCGGCGCTGGTGGGCAGGGCGCGGTTTAGGGTCTTGGCGTTCTTTCAGCGGAGAAAAGCCGCAAGCAAACCGGGTTTCGAGGATAAGTGATTTGAAAGCTGCCTCCTTTAGCTATTCTTCCCTTACTGGTTGGGAAGAACGCGAAAAGCTTCATGCATTCGTTGAACTTACCCGCAAAGTGTGGCGCACCCGTGCCTATGGAGATTTTTATTCCTATATGTTAGTTGCCGAAGGAGTAGTCGATGCGGCAGCCGAACCCGACTTGGAGCTTTACGATATGGCGGCGCTAGTACCCATCGTGGAAGAAGCCGGAGGTAAATTCACTTCATTAGAGGGCGATGAGGGCTGCCGGGGAGGAAACGCACTTGCCACTAATGGTCATTTACACCAGCGGATTCTGACTATTTTGGGAGGCAAGTAGGCGGCGGAAAGACTCTACTCGGCGCATCTGTGCGGGATTGGTTTTTCCGAGCGTGCTCAGTTGGCATCCCGGTACGGATGGCAAATGAGGACACAGTTTTGGGCATTGCGCTGCTACCTCGGCAAGATCGGGGAAAGCCGCCAAGAGGTCGTCGGTTTCAATATGGGCTAATCCGAAGGAGCGAATGCCGGGGGTATCAATTAGCCAGCCCCCCCGAAATTCGATGGCAATAGCGGAGGTAGAAGTGTGTCGTCCGCGACCGGTAACTTGATTAACTTGACCGATTTGTCTATCTGCGTGGGGAATGAGGTTGTTCATCAGTGAAGATTTGCCTACTCCCGAATGTCCCACCATTACGGTAGTAGTAGCGGCTAATGCCTCGCCAGCTGCATCAATGCCTTGAGAGCTTTCTATACTGGTCACAATTGCCGGCACTTCTAAAGGTGAAAATAGTTCAAGTATCGGCTCAGGGCGGGCAATATCCGCTTTAGTGAGCAGCAGTAATGGTTTCAGACCCGCGCTGTAGGCGGCTACTAACAGTCGGTCAATCATGCGGGGACGAGGCTGCGGATTAGCGCAGGCGGTGACTATCGCTAATTGGTCAGCGTTGGCAACCATCGGTTTTTCTTTCGCCCCGGGACTATCTTCCGCGGAGCGGGTAAGAACACTTTTGCGCGGTAAAACTTCCACAATCCGCGCCAAAGAACCAGTTTTCCCGCTTAAATCTCCGGTGACCCGTACCTGATCGCCGACCACGATACCGCGCCGACCCAGAGAGCGAGCCTTAACCCCTACCAGTTTGGTTTGATTCATTTGTAGGTGAATTCTCCCGCGATCTACCGCGAATACGAAGGCGGTGGGGCTGGCAGAATAATCTACCTGTTTTTTGGAGCGTCGCGGTTTAGAGCGGGAAGGACGCACCCGTACCCGCGGATCATCGGTTCCGGTATCACGCCACGCCATTAGTACCAGCCACAGCGGCTCGCCAAATCTCAGGAAAATCCGGGAAAGTTTTCGTGACGCACTCAATCCCCGCTATTTTCACGTCTGGAACCCGTAATCCAATCAGGGCTCCAAACATGGCCATCCGGTGATCGCTATAGGTTTCGATGGTAGCGCCGTGCAATATCCCAGGAGTGATTTGTAGCGAAGTTTCGGTAGCCACTGCTTTTGCCCCGAGACGGTTAATTTCGGTTTCGAGGGCGTGTAATCGGTTGGTTTCGTGACCTTTAAGATGCCCAATTCCGCTAAGTTTGGAGGGTTCGACTGCCAGGGTGCATAGCGCCGCCAAAGTGGGGGTAAGTTCCCCAATGGCGTTAAGGTCGGTCTGAATCCCGCCAATTGTGCCATTGCCTTGACAAATAAGCGTTCCTTCGCTGTCGCGATAGATACGTGCGCCCATTGGGGAGAGTAAATACCGCCAGGCATCGCCGGCTTGGAAAGTTTGTGCCGGCCAATTTGGCACACTAATTTGACCGCCACAAGCAAGGGCGGCTCCTAAAAACGAACCCGCATTGGTCAAGTCCGGTTCAATGACTTGTTCACCGCCACGTAATCGCGCTGGCTGACAGCGCCAAATATGGCGAGTTTGCAGGGAATCCCAGTCTCCGGTTTCACCACTGATGTTTTCGATTTTTCCACCGCACGCATTTACCTGCGCTAGTGTCATTTCCACATGACGAATAGATGGTAAAACAGAATCTACTTCTATTTGAAGTTCAAAGGGGAGGGCGGGGGAAACCAGCAGCAGAGCGGAGACAAATTGGGAGGAGTCGCTAGCGTCAAGGTGTACTTGCTGTAGCTGGCTGCTGTCATTTAATGCGCCCTCGATAGTAAAGGGTAGGTGTCCGGGCAGGGGGGCGTCCGTAATTTTTGCTCCCAGCTGGGTTAAGGCATCTAAAAGACCACGCATTGGACGGGTGCTTGCCTGTTTATCTCCTTGAAAGTGAACTGGTTTTCCGCTCAGTAGGGCAATGGGAGCTAAGAAACGCATCACTGTCCCGGAAAGACCGCACTCGATAACTCCGGTTTTCGCCGAGATTGTGGGCGGGGGAGTTATCAGTAGTCCTCCTGATTTCTCTTCTACGTTGGCACCGAACTCTTGGATACCGGCGATCATTAAATCGGTGTCGCGACATCGCAAAGGATTAGTAATAAAAGTATTTTCCTTCGCTAATAAGGCTAAGACCAGGGCACGAGCGGTCAGGGATTTAGAGGGAGGTAGTGAGACCACCGCGTTTAGAGGCTGGGTCGAAAGAGGGGGAGTCCAAACAGTCAAAGTATTAATCCTGTCTACGGGAGAATAGTTCAGAGGTTAAACCGGCGTGGAGGGCTAGCCCTTGGGCAATTCTTAAAGCATCAATTTTACCGGGCTGACGTCCATTAATAATAGTTGCTGCCCCATTGGCCAGTATCAAGGCGGCAGTTGAAAGGGGGGAGCGCCGGGTAGTAGCCATCCTTAATGCCAGGAGGGTCACCGTAACTCCACAGATTTTAGCGATAGTTCGTAAATCGCTCATCTGTACCGGTGGTAACCCATTTTTCTCCATGACCTCTAGGTGGTGTTGGGCTAGATGCGCATGTTTATCGCTGTTACGCACCGCATCGATTCCCTCGATGATTAAGGGAGCCGCTAGTAGTGCTCGGGAAAAAGAATACCTATTAGCCATATCTCTATTTTTACCTGACCGGGGCGTTGATTTCTAGCTTTCTTGAGTTTGCCGCCAGAACTAGCAGCTGCAAAACTGGACTAGAGTAGGCAGTAATGGATACTGAAACCTTAGCTAGCCTTACCGTAGAGGACGCCCCGCCCTCTACTGATTTGCCCCCTGCTGGGTCTTTGCTACCGGAGCCAGGTTCAGACGAGAACCCTGTCTCGGAAGAAAATAAGGCTCGCTCCGATAGCGCTCAATTGGCGCAGCGGTTTACCCAGGAGGCGCTGCCGCTACTGGATCAACTATATGCGGGGGCGCTGCGATTAACTCGCCGGCCTGCTGATGCCGAGGACTTAGTGCAAGACACCTATATGCAGGCGTTTCGTAAATTTCATCAGTACCAGGCGGGAACTAATCTTAAAGCCTGGATGTACCGGATAATGACCAATACTTTCCTCAACCAATACCGCTCAAAGACTCGCCGTCCCCAAGAGGAAACTACCGCTGAAATATCGGATAGCCGGCAGGTGCAGCACTCACTTCATCATCAGATAGGTTTACCTTCTGCGGAAACTGTTGCTTTGGAGCGTGTGCCTAATGAAACTATTCAAGCTGCCTTTGACAAACTCTCCGATGAACATCGGGCAGTAGTTTATTTAGCTGATATCGAACAGTTCAGCTACAAGGAAATATCGCAGATTTTAGGGATTCGGCTCGGTACAGTAATGTCTAGGCTTCATCGAGGCAGAAACCTACTGCGAGAAGAACTAGCAGAATATGCCCGCCAATATGGAATCGGGGTGAACTAATGAGCCAGCAACCGTGCCAACGTGACCTGTTTCAACAGCTGTCAATCGAGTCTCGGGAACTTAGCGTAGAAGAAGCTCGGCATATCGCCCAATGTCCGTACTGTCAAGAACTTTTAGAAGCTGAAACAGCGGGAATATCGCTATCGCTAAGACGCTGTTTATGTCACCACATTTCTGCCCCGCACGCTTTGCGCACTCGGATAGTACAGTCCCTAGCGGTGTATATGGATTCCGAGGAGTTACAGATTTCCTATCGTCAGCAGCAATATGGTGACAGGTGCTAGAGATAGCCTATAAAATCATATATTTTGGTCGACTAATGCGACAGGCGAGCCTTTCAGTTTCCTAAAATGGCAACTGGTGTGTAAAACTAGGGACGTCGATTTTATTTGGGAAGGTGTATGAGATGTCTAAACGTGGACGTAAACGCAAAACTCGTCGTACCAGTGCCGCCAATCACGGCAAACGACCTAACTGCTAACAGTAACCGTTCTAGCTAACGCTAGATACTAACGGTAAAACTTATTTGGGGGTTGGGGTGACTTTTTGTCACCCCAACCCCCAAGCATTTCTTGGTGGAGAACTAGGCGAATGCCTGTTCCATTAGCTGCCGATTTTCATCTTTATGGAGCTTGGCGTTACCAGCAGCCGGAGAAGCGGCTTCTGCACGCGAAATCACCTGTATAGTTCGCTTAATCTTTGAGGGAAGATGTAAAGCTATAAACGGCCATGCTCCCTGATTTTCGGGTTCGTCTTGGACCCAGGTAAGTGGCAAATCACCCCAGGAACTAAGCAGCATATTTAGTTCTGCTACCGGTAGCGGATACAGCTGTTCTAATCGAATAATCGCAGTATCGAAACGTTCGGTTTTTGCCCGCTCTTTGACCAGGTCATAGTAAATACGTCCAGTACAAAGCAATATCCTGTTTGGTTTAATGACCCGCTTATCTGGTTCGCCAATCACTGGCAGGAACTGTCCGGAAGTAAAATCTTCTATTGGGGAAGCCGCTGCCGCTAAACGAAGCAGCTGTTTCGGCTCAAACGCTATCAAAGGTTTACGTGGTCTTTTATAGGCCTGTTCTCGTAACATATGGAAATTGTTAGCCGGATTAGATGGCTGGCACACCCACATATTATTTTGGGCGCACAACTGTAGATACCGCTCAATGCGTGCCGATGAGTGATCGGGGCCTTGCCCCTCGTATCCGTGGGGCAGTAGCATTACCAGTCCGGAGCGTTCATTCCATTTTTGGAAAGACGAAGAAATAAACTCGTCAATAACTGCCTGAGCACAGTTAGCGAAATCGCCAAATTGTGCCTCCCACAATACTAAAGTTTCCGGGGACTCAACCGAATATCCATACTCGAAAGCCAAAGGAGCATATTCGGAAAGTGGAGAATTGTATGCCTGGAAAGACGCTTGCCCTTCGGTTAGAAAATTTAGAGGTGTCCATTCGCGCCCATTCTCGTAATCGTGAATAACAGCGTGTCGATGCGAGAAAGTACCCCGACGGGAATCTTGCCCCCCAAGACGGACATTAGTTCCCTCCATCAGCAGCGAACCGTAGGCTAGCATTTCCCCCATACCCCAATCGATTTTGCCCTCCCGGGACATAAGTTCTCGTTTTTGGAGCAACTTCATAATCTTGGGGTGAGCAGTGAAATTGTCAGGGACTCTTACCTGGGATTGCCCGATACGTTCAATTTCTTCACGGCTTATAGCAGAGCTCCAACCGAGCATCATCCCCTGACCAGGCTGTTGCGAGGAGGGCATAACCCAACGGGTATCAATACCGGGATTAAAAGTATCGTCATAATCTGCGGCGCTGAAATGTTTCTTTTCCCTGGTTTCCTGGAAAATCTTGTTTAGTTCTTGATGGTATTCTTCCAGGGCTTCGGCTGCTTTTTCCTCGCTTAAATCTCCGCGTCCAATCAGATTACGGGTATATACCTCGCGCGTGGTGGGCAGGCGATTGATTAAAGAATAAAGAACCGGTTGCGTCATTGAGGGGTCATCGCCCTCATTATGTCCGCGCCGACGGTAACAGACCATATCGATAATTACGTCTTTGTGGAACTCTTGCCTAAAGTCGAATGCTAGCTTGGCTGCTTTCACCACCTCCTGCGGGAAATCCCCGTTTACATGGAAAATCGGTACTTGCAAACCCTTAGCTAAATCCGTGCAATAACGAGTCGAACGTCCCGAGGTGGGTCCGGTAGTAAACCCAATCTGGTTATTGACGATGATATGAACAGTGCCGCCAGTACGATAGCCACGCAGCTGCGACATATTCAGGGTTTCCTGCACCACGCCCTCGCCAATAAAAGCGGCATCACCGTGAACTAGAATCGGCATAACCAAGTTTTCGGCTTCTTCCCCAGCGCCCAAGCGATCTTGTTTAGCGCGAGTAATGCCCTCCGTTACCCCATTAGCCGCCTCCAAGTGAGATGGATTGGCAGTTAGAGTCACGAGTACGCCTTCTCCTTCCCCAGGGGAATAGATTCCCTCTGTGCCCAGGTGGTATTTCACGTCCCCAGAGCCCTGAGTGGAATTCGGGTCAAGATATCCTTCAAACTCGGAGAAAATTTGTCCGTAGGTTTTTCCAGCTATATTTGAGAGCACATTCAACCGTCCCCGGTGAGCCATCCCAATGGTTATTTCCTTCAAACCGGAACGGGAAGAGTTAAAAAGCATCGTATCTAATAGCGGTATTAACGACTCTGCGCCCTCTAAGGAAAAACGTTTTTGCCCCACATACTTTGTTTGTAAGAAAGTCTCGAACGCTTCCGCATGATTGAGCATACTCAATATGTGCATTTGTTCAGTTTTAGAAAACTTTTTTGAGGGTTTTTCTATCCGATTTTGTACCCAACGCCGCTGAAGTGGATCTTGAATATGCATATATTCAATCCCCAGCGCCTGCGTATAGGTGGTACGCAATTGTTCTAGCAGTTCACGCAAATTCATCGTGTCACGACCGGCAAATCCGCCGGTGGGGAAAACCCGATCCAAATCCCAGACGCTCAGCCCATAAGAGCTGATAGAAAGGTCGGGGTGGCGACGTAAAATCTGCTGTAGGGGATCGGTATTAGCGGCCAAATGTCCACGGGAACGATAGGCGTGAATTAGTTCGGCAATCCGGGCAGGTTTACCTTTTTCGGTAACCTGATCGTAGGTGAAGTCCCTCTCCCATTTATAGGGTTCATGAGCCACCCCCAAGGTTGAAAATACTCGCTCAAAGAAACCGTCGTGACCGGCTAATTTTTGTTCAATAATTCGCAGGAATTCTCCTGATCCTGCCCCTTGAATCACGCGGTGATCATAGGTTGAAGTCATGGTCATCACCTGACCTACCCCCGCGTTGGCAAGCTGAGTGGGGGAGGCTCCCGCCCATTCGGCAGGGAATGAGGTAGCGCCCACCCCAATGATTGCTCCTTGACCGGACATTAAGCGAGGAACGGAATATTTTGTCCCTAAAGTGCCGGGGTTAGTTAAGGTGACGGTTCCTCCCGAAAAATCACTGGGTTTGAGCTGTCCGCCGCGTGCTCTTTTTACTAAATCTTCGTAGGCGTCGATGAACTGTCTAAAGTTCAAAGTGTCAGCATCGTGAATTACCGGTACCATCAGGGAACGAGAGCCATCTTTCTTCGGTAAGTCGATGGCTAGACCAAAACCTACGTGCGCAAATTTTCGGATACATTCGCGACCGTCCTCGTCCTTTTCGAAGCGAACGTTCATCGACGGCATTTCCACTAATGCTTCGATAATTGCGTATCCGATTAAATGGGTGAATGAGACTTTTCCGCCGGTTGTGGCAGCCAGGTGAGCGTTGATTACTTTACGGTTTTCGATTAACAGTTTGGCGGGAATCTCTCGTGCCGAGGTGGCGGTAGGAATTCGGAGCGATTCGTCCATATTTTTCACCACGGCTTTTGCTACCCCGCGTAGTCGGTGTACCTCGTCCTCGGCTTTACCGGCTTCCCCAGGGCCAAAGTTAAGGGCGGTTTCCCGCGCCACATAGGGGGAGGTGGGTTCACTGGCTGCCACCGGGGGAGCCGGGGGTAAATCTGAGCGGGTTACATCCCTGCCGGTAACTGCTATTTGAGAGTTTGCGTTCTTGGGGGAGGTGGGTTCTTGCGGGGTAACCTGTTTTATTTGTGCCTGTTGAGCTTCTAGAGCGCTGAAATAATTTCGCCAATCCTCGGGTAGATTCATGGGGTCAGCGCAGTATTTGTCATAGAGGTCGTCAATGATTTCTTGATTGATGGGGCTGACCGACTGATCTATTTGTTCTTCCGAGATAGGCATGATATTTCCTTTTTGGAGGGTGACCAAGTATCCAATAAGATTTTATGCCCAAATAGTTCTAAAGTCCTAGCACTTTTCTTGATATTAAGATATTTTATGCAGCCTTTGCTTATCGCTGATAAATTACTGCTAAAAGAAAATGCGATTACCTATTCGAAGAGGTGTTTGCCTTGCGCTTAGCCCCTAAATGTCTGGTAGCGGTGGTGTAGTTGCCTGACACCATCTACTACCTGTTAATGATTTTATTAGGGATAGTGCTTACCATCGGTACTGCCTTATTCGTGGCGGCAGAGTTCTCGATGGTGGCCTTAGATCCCTCCCAGGTGGAGGGGAGAGTGGGGCGCAAAGAAAAGGGAGCCAGGGGAGTATTAAAAGCCCTGCGACATTTATCAACCGAGCTTTCTGGGGCGCAAGTAGGTATCACCCTCACCACTATTCTTTTGGGCTATACCACTCAAAGTGCGCTCACCTCACTACTAGCTAAAATACTGCAAGATATTCATCTAGCTGCTTCCCTAGCTACCGCGATTGCGGTAGTTGTGGCATTAGTGCTGGTAAATGCGTTCTCGATGGTGTTTGGGGAGCTTTTTCCCAAGAATCTCGCTTTAGCTAAACCTTTTGAAGTAGCTCGCACAGTGACCCCCCTCCAGCGCGCCTTTACTATCCTATTTAAGCCAGTAATCGTGGTTTTGAATGGAATTTCAAACCGGGTGGTACGGGCTTTGGGGGTAGAACCTTTAGAGCAACTTTCCTCTGCGCGTTCTGCCTCCGAACTGACAGCTATGGTTAGGCATAGCGCTCAGGAAGGGACTCTTGATTTATCTACCGCAACGATTTTTACCCGCTCGGTAGGTCTGGGAAAACTTTGTGCGCGTGACGTAATGACTGACCGAGGTCGCATGGACACGTTAGAAGCCTCTCAAAGCGCCGAGGACGTGGTGGAGCTTTCTCGGCGTAGTGGGCATTCTCGGTTTCCAGTTCAGGGCAAGGACGCAGATGACATTCTGGGCTTGGTGCATTTACGCCGGGCAGTGGCAATACCTTTTTCCCGGCGGGCACAAGTACCGGTTACCGCACAGTCGCTGCTGGTTAATGCGCTGCGAGTTCCTGAAACTGTGCGGCTAGCGCCACTTTTAGTACAGTTACGAGAAGCCGATTTACAAATGGCAATTGTGGTGGACGAATATGGTGGTACTTGCGGAATAGTTACTTTAGAGGACGTAGTGGAAGAAATCGTGGGGGAAGTTGCTGACGAACATGATTTGCGCCGCCGTGGCATCAGGCTAGAAGGCAAGAACCGGTGGCTGGTAGATGGGGATTTACGTCCCGATGAGATTGCCGATCGGATAAATGTGCTTCTGCCGGATGATGGTCCTTACGAAACTGTTGCCGGTTTAATGTTGGTGCATCTAGGGAAAATTCCCGAGCCGGGCGAGAGCGTAAAAGTGCGTTCAAACACTTTGACAGTGGCAAAAATGGAAGGGCGGCGTATCGAGAAAGTGTTGATTGAAGCTGCTCAGGGCAAAGAGGTAGCGGTGCAACCGGAATCCATTGATGGCAGCTCTAAGCCGGGAAATCAGCAGTTATCAAAGGATGGTGAGAGCACTGTCTGATTGGTTAGCTCTGATAATTGCGGCAGCTCTGCTGGCGGTAAATGCCTTTTTCGTTGCCGGAGAATTCGCGGTTACCTCTACTCGCCGTTCCCAAATCGAACCTCTGGTCGCGCAAGGAAAACGCGGGGCAAAAGCGGCGCTATGGGCGGTTGAACACGTATCCTTGGTGCTTGCAGTTACCCAGTTGGGGATTACTTTAGCTTCTACCGGGTTGGGGGCAGTGGCAGAGCCCGCTGTTGCCCACCTAATTGTTCGCCCCCTAGAATTCTTTGCGGTTCCGTCCTCGCTAACTCACCCGATTGCTTTCGTATTAGCCCTGGTTATAGTGGTATTCTTGCATATTTTACTGGGGGAGATGATTCCAAAGAATCTTACCGTGGCTGCTTCGGCGCAAGTATGTCTGGCAGTCTCGCCTTTGCTGGTGCGCATTGCTCGCACGGTGCGCCCGGTTGTTCATGCTCTAGACTCTAGCGCTAACTGGTTCGTAAAACTGTTTGGGGTTACTCCCCGTTCAGAGGTTAGTCAATCTTTCACTATTGAAGAGGTTGCCGCAATCGTCGAGAAATCAACCCAAGCTGGCACTTTACGTGATGAGTTTGGGCTACTTTCTGGTTCATTGGAGTTTTCTACCGAGGACGTGCGGGAGGCGATGGTTCCGCGCTCTCAGTTGGTTACTTTGTCTTGGCCACTTTCGGCTGCTGATTTTGAAGCCGAGGTAGCTAAAACCGGGTTTTCTCGTTTTCCCATCAGCGATAAGTTAGGGCAGCTAACTGGTTATCTTCACATTAAAGACGTCATTTTTGCTGATTCTATCGCCGCGCGCGAGGCTCCTTTGGAGGATTGGCGAATACGCGTCCTCCCCGAGGTTTCCCCCGATGAAGAAGTTGAGGACGCGTTGCGCCTAATGCAAAAAACCGGTGTTCATCTGGCGCAAGTTATCGAAAATGGGCAGTGTTTGGGGGCTATTTTCCTAGAGGATATCTTAGAGGAATTGGTTGGGGAAGTTCGCGACACCATGCAACGAAAAGAGAGCTTGTAATAGTAAGATATTACTTTTCAGAATCCATTTGAATCCCTAATCTTCGCAACTGTCCCTAGTTATACTTGCTGAATAAAATTGTTCCTCACTTAAAGAAGAGTTTGTGATTATGGCTAAGTGTCCCAGTTGTCTTGCTGCTTTTTTAAATGAAAATGGATGTTGCCCCAGCTGCGGGTATCGCTCAGATGGTCAGTTTTTGCCAGGAAATAATCCGGCGAGGCCGGTAGGGGAAAATGATGCGGGGGCGCCTTGGTCAGCTATGGGGGAGGGACAGCCGGTGATGCCGCCGGTGGCTCCAGTACCACCAGTTTCTCCTGTGGCTAGTTTTAACCCTAGTAACGATGCTGCTTCTTCGGGTAATCCCGGTTATTTCGGAGGAGCTCCGGGGCAAAATAGGAGCGCTGCCGGTTATTATCCTCCTTTTCCTAATGGGGGTAGTACCGTAGGGGATGGGAACTTACCAGGAAAGTGGTATCGCAATAAAAAGACTTTATTAACAGTGATTATTGGGGCGGTGGCAGCTATCGCCTTGGTGTCGGGGGTTGCCTATGCGGTTAGTGGTTTTCCTAAGCCAAAAACCACGGTTGCTTCCAGTCCCGACACCACGACTACCGCCCCTTCTGTGTCCGAGACTCCTACCCCCGAGATTACGCTAGTGGATTTGCCTACCAGTTTCTCAGCCGGAGATAAAACGGTTGATTCTAAGTGGCAATGGCAGGGGGGCGCAATGGTTAGCAAAATCTATAGTCAAGGTGAGCCAGAAAGCCGGGAATTCTATTTTCAAGTATGGGCTCCGCAACTCAAGGATCAGGTAGCAGATTGCGCTTTTTTGCCGACTAAAAACGGAGAAAAGATGACGGACACGGATGTCTCGGTAACAGCTACCTACGGGGATAAACCTAAGGTTTTTGTGGTTTATACGATTCTTACCAAAGCAGTGGGGACTTCTCCAGAAACAGTTCACCTCTATGCCCAAGAACTAGAGTTGCCCTCGTGCAAGGCTAAGCCCCGCATAGACCTGCAAACCGAGGCCGATAATGTAGTCAATGATCGTCAAGACTATAAATATGAGGTCATCGGAAAATCAGAAAGTAAAATAGCGGTTGCTAAGACCTGGATTACCAAAACTGATTCTGCCTGGTCTCAGCAAGGTCATGTACAAGTCATGGCGATAACCGCAGGAGAAAAGAATGCTTCTTCTCTGCAAGAAGCGGAGGGCGAGGACGGTGAGATTTGGGTTTCATCCAGTGTTACCAATGATACTTATATGATTGTCACGGATAAGCGGCGTGTTTATTCCATTGATAACAACAAGGTGCTATTTGAACTACCCTTCAAAATTGGTGATGGCGAGAACTACTGCGTTACTAATGAAATTTTGGGTAGTTCTTTGGCTTTATATCGACTCAGCGCGGATAAATATGTATATATCTGTGATGGACGTGTGGACGATGAAAAGCGTCTTTACCAGACCTTTTTAGTTACTGCTAGCAGCAATGAAGCTGTTCCATTTCCTAGTTTTCTCAAACTTTCTGAAGATAGCCCTTATACCCGCGGCTATTGTCAGCAGTTTAAAGATGGTTCTCTGCTGGTAACCAGCGGGGACTCTAATCAGGCATTTCATATCGGCACCGACGGAACAGCAAGCGAGATATTAGACAGCGCCCAGTGGGAGCGACTTTTACATGACGACGATAGTCATTTTGGTGATGTCAATTATTTAAAGAATCAGTTCTACGCTAAAACTACTGATGAGGTAATATCAGTGGATTTAACTGGTAAGAGTGTGGACACCTTCAACTTAGAGCCCTTGGTAGCTTCAGGGGTGGATAACACCAAACTAAAATGGATTGGGTGGGTATATAAAGGTAATTATTCTCAAGAATCCGTAGTGCTCACCACCGGTGACAATCCTGCTGAATCTAAGACTACCGAATAGCTAGGAAAGTCTAATAGCTAGCTAGATTCCTTTCGATAAAAGGAATGAAAATCGCCGCACCCAGTCGGTGATGGGTAGTGCTAACTCGCGTCCTATCAAGAAAGTGAATGAGTGCAAATGTAGAGCAGTGATTTAACGTTGAAATCGCGCATAACTGCCCGCCCTAGATAAAATGTTACAAATTCGTTATTATTTGAGGGTTAGTTAATTCTTTGGAGGAATCAGTCCATGGTTGAACCTATTTCGTCGTCGGGTACTCGCCGAATGCAGCGAGTTCGGCGTCGCCGTCACCAGCGATTGGCTGCTATTCCCCGCGCTCTCGTGCTGTTAGGACTAGCGGCGGTTACTATCGTCGCTCCTCTCAGCGGATTTGTGCAAGCAAATAAACCAGGCAGCATGACCGCTCATGTTCTTTCCTTAGCGGGGGGAGAGCAAAGCTGGGCAGACAGTGCAAATGCGTTGGTAGCTACTGATTCCGAGGAAGGCTTGATTCCCGTTCCAGCGGCAGGAACTCGCGCTCGTATCCTGAGCGCTGATCCCCAATGCCAATTCTCTAATGTCGGGTCGGGCAATCGCGGCGACAGTGTAATGTCTGATGAGGGAGCGATTCTTTTTCCATTGCAGCAGGGAACATTTAGGCAAACGTCTCCCTTCGGTGAACGCATTCACCCGATTTCTGGAATCCGTAAACTACATACCGGAACAGATTTCGCTGCTCCCGCCGGTACCTCGATTCATGCTTTAACCGATGGTGAGGTCATGTATGCGGACATGATGCCGGGAGGGGGAAATACGGTACGTCTAAAGCATTCAATAGCGGGAAAAACCGTTTATTCACAGTATAAACATATGCTTCCCGGTTCATTTGCGGTCAAAGTTGGGCAAAAGGTGAAAGCGGGCGACCGATTGGGGGCAGTAGGATCGACCGGAAATTCAACCGGAAACCATCTACACCTAGAAATAATGCCAGAAGACGAAGAAAACTATATAGATCCGGTTCCCTGGCTTCAATCTCATAACTTCCGTTATTTGGGACAAAAATGCGAATAAAACCCCAGGTTATTGCGCACCGCGGAGGTGGCGGTGAAGCAATAGAAAATACTCGAGAATCCATAAAATATGCGCTTAACCAAAACGTAAGTCGCTATGAAACCGATGTGCGCGCCCTTAAAGACGGGACAATTGTGCTCCAGCATGACGAGCGCCTGCTGAACCCTTGGGGAGATACTCGCCTGGTTAATGAGCTTAACTACCAAGAATATATGTCCCTTAGAGGACCGGAGGGCGAACATCCTATTTCGCTAAAACATGCTCTTGAGGACTTTCCCAACCTGGCATACAACGTTGATATTAAAGAGTCGCGCGCCCTTGAAGGAGCACTGAAAGCTGTAGCAGAAACTACCGCCTGGCACAGAGTAATTTTTTCTTCCTTTTCCACAAATACCCTGCGTACGGTCAGAAAACGTTATCCGCAAGCGCAAACCGCGATGACTCCTCTGGAAGTCCTAAAAACCGTTATTGCTAGCAAAAGTGGTTTTACTGGGTCGGTAGATTTCCCGGCAGCTTTCGCGCAAGTGCCGTTGCAATGGCGGGGAATCTCCATTGTGAACCGTAGGTTCATTTCTCTAGCTCACAGTCGCGGAATTCGGGTAGAGCCATGGACGATTAACGAAGAAGAGGAAATGCGCCAGGTGGCAGCGATGGGAGTCGATGCGATTATGACTGACTATCCTGCCCGTCTAAAAGCGGTACTTGCTGAGATGTAAAGGCTCTCGCCCTGATAGGGTAAAGCTATGAGAATCCATATTGCTTGCGATCATGCCGCATTTGAACTTAAAGAGGCATTAGTAAACCACCTGCGTACTAAAGGGCTAGAAGTCATTGACCACGGAGCCAAAGAATATGACGCTTTAGATGATTACCCAAATACCTGTATCCCCTGCGCCCAGGCAGTTCTGGCTGACGAGGGCTCTTTGGGGATAGTGTTAGGGGGCTCTGGTAACGGCGAACAGATGGCTGCCAACTGCGTCCCAGGGATTAGGGCGGCTTTGGCCTGGAATGTTGAAACCGCCAAACTTGCGAGAGAACACAATAATGCCCAAATCGTAGCGGTGGGGGCTCGAATGCATGACACTGCTACCGCCTTCGAAATCGTTGATGCTTTCATAGCGGAGCCATTTTCAGGCGATGAGCGTCACCAGCGACGTATTGATTTGATGACCCAATATGAGCAGGAAAAGTAGTAACGCTTCTAGCTATTTAGAGCACCCCCGGCTTTCTTTGGAAAAGGTTTGCTACCTTGAGGACGAAGAGCCGGTACTTCAAGATGTTTCCTTTACGCTTGGGGCTGGTGAAATGCTGGCGCTTATCGCCAGCCCTAGCGCTAATGAAGCCCTATTGAATCTGATTTCCGGATTTGCCGACCCGCTATCGGGAACTATTGAAATCGAGGGGCAGAACCTAGGGGACATGAACCCTGCTCGGCGTGCCTGGCTGCGGAGGGAAAAAATCGGGATGGTTAGGGACGGGGTTAATCTGGTGGAAAGCTTAACCGTGGCAGAGAATATTGCTCTATCCTATGAGCTTTCAGGTATGGGACACGCCCAGGCACTTTCCCGAGCGGGCGTGGCGTTAGCTAATATCCGTGCTTTCGAGATTGGAGACTGCTATCCGCAGCAATTAGACCGCAACCAGCAGTTAAAGGTAGCGGTAGCTAGAGCTGGATTAGGGGGAGCGAAACTGATTTTAGTCCTAGAGCCAACTGCCAGCCTTAAGGCAAAAGCAGAGCAGAATATAATCTCTTTGCTTCGCACCCAAGTAGAAAAAGGCAGTTCCTGCTTGTTATTTACTACTCGCCAGGACTTAGCGGCAACAGCCGACCGAGTAGTAAACATTTCTCTTGAACAAGTCAGTTGCGGTTTAGGGGATAAAAATGCTTAGAGCGAGTCTTATTTGGCGATTAGCTTATCGAACCCTGCAACATAACCGGTCATATAGTTTAGCGTTGCTAGCAATTATTGCTCTTACCTCTTGTTTAATGACGGCGGTTACGATTTCTTTTGTAACCCGAGACCCGATAGTAGCCTCTCCACGCGAAGCAGTTTTTCCCGCAGCTAACGCAAGTTTGGAATACCAGCCCCAGCTAAATGAGCAAAAAGAAAAGGGACTAGAGTTTTTTACCCCTGAGGGGGACAGGAAAACCCAGATAGCTCAAGGGGCACACCCCTTTAATCCCAATGACACCAAGACCGGAAATATCGTAGGTTCTAGTCATTTAGAACCGACCCTGTTTATCACCGGCAGTTTATCGGGCAGTCAAGGCACAAATTCTCGCCCTAATCAGGTCAAATCATTATCAGGTCTGGTAGCTGACTGGACGGTTCTAGATCCCAGGTCGCAGACCGCTATTGCGGGGCGTAACCCGAAAGAAACGGGAGAAATAGCCCTGGAGAAAAACACGGCCAGACAACTTAACCTGGCTGTAGGAGATGATATAGCAGGTAGCTCGTTATGTTCGGCAAATACTTGTCTCAAAGATCGCAGCTACAAGGTAGTTGGGGTTTTTGCTGCTCCTCACTCTAACTGGCAACAGCTACGTTTAGGCAAAACCGATAAACAAGCAATCATGGGCTTTCAGGGTACAGTTTCTAACCAGTCACCCCTGAAAGGTACTTGGAGATTCAGCGATTTAAATCGGGATGAAAATAAATATCCTTACTTTATTTATTCATATCAGGTACTTTCTAATACCGATTTTTCCATTGAGGTTAGAAAAGAACTTAATCAGGCGCATTTGCGCGTTATCCGCGCCGACGATAGACCTTTTTGGGACTATAAAGCAATTAGTTTTGGGTATCGGGTAGCCCTATTTTTAGCTCCGCTAGCAATCTATTTATTACTGATCATGGTGTTTTCTGCTCCGGTAATGAGGGGGGCATTAACTAAACAAAGCGGTGATTTAGCGGTATTGGAACGCCTAGGCGCGCCCCCGGCAACTACAGCAAGAGTGATTGGGGTTCAAGGAATCCTATTAGGTTGGATTGGGGTAAGCGTGGGAGTAATTATTGGTTACGCGCTCCAGCAGATAGTAATATCTCCTAATACTGGAGCTCCTCACATTGTGCACTTTTTCCTAGTATTAGAAGCAATTTTAGGGATTACAGTTTGTGTTTTAACCCTGTTTGGCGTGCATAAAAAACTACAAAAAGCGGTTGTTCCTAGCGCCAAATAGCTTTGTAGTCTGGCTGCTTAAAAGATATTGGAAACGACTACTGGGGCTAATCCCAATAGTAGGGGTGGGATAGTGACCTGCTATCCCACCCCTACTATAAAAAGTATTTTTATTTAACTAGCGAGCGTACTTGCTGTGCGATAGCCAATTCTTCATTGGTCGGAACCACCAGCACTTTTACTGATGAATCCGGGGTTGAGATAATTGCTTCCCGCCTGAAATGTTCTTTATTTAGCTCTAAATCTATTTTTACTCCCAAGAAAGCTAGACTTTCGCACAGTTCAGAACGTACCCAGGGGTCATTTTCGCCCACCCCCGCAGTGAAAGTCAGCGCGTCTAGTCCGCCCATAACTGCGTAATAGGCTCCCACATATTGCAGGAGGCGGTGCTGGTAAATATCCATGGCTGTCCGTGCGTTTTGGTCACCGGATAACACCAGCTCCCATACTTCACGCATATCATTATGCCCGGTCAGACCCTTCATGCCTGATTGCTTATTGAACAGGTCATCAATCTCGTCAATCGACATTCCCGCTTCGCGGTACAGGTGGAATACGGTAGCCGGATCAATATCGCCGGTTCGTCCTCCCATAACCAAACCCTGAAGGGGAGTAAGACCCATAGAAGTATCAAGTGGTTTACCGCAAACTACCGCAGATGCCGAAGCCCCATTTCCTAGGTGTAAAACAATCTGTTTTAAGTCTTTGCGCCCCAAAATAGAACTTACTCGCTCAGACACGTACTGGTGAGAAGTGCCATGTGCTCCATAGCGGCGAATACGGTATTTTTCAGCAACGTCCTGTTTCAAAGCATAGGTGGCAGCTTTATTAGGAAGCTGATTAAAGAAAGCAGTATCAAATACTGCCACATGAGGAACATCTGGCAGAATACGTTTCGCGGCATCAATACCTTTAAGATGGGCGGGATTATGCAGCGGTCCCAGCGGGCATAATTCCTGGATTAGTTCATATACTCGCTGGTCGATTACAGCCGGACCGGAAAAATAGGGGCCTCCCTGAACTATGCGGTGACCCACCCCGATTACATGAGAATCTTCCAAAGGCGGGCCTACCTGTTCGAAAAGCTCCTCAACTACCGCCATCCCCTCTAAATGGTCACGTACGCTGCGGGTTAGTTTCTTTTCGAGGGAGCCGTGAATATGTTTAATCCGGCTTTCTTTCTCTCCAATCTGTTCCACAATCCCGGAAGCTATGGCTTGCCCATCTGCCAGATTAATCATTTTGTATTTAATAGAAGATGAACCAGAGTTGATAACCAGAACGGTTTCTGTTGTCATTTTTTCGTTCTCCTTAGCTGGATTAATCCTGTGCCTGAATAGCAGTGATAATTATGGTATTAACAATATCTTCAACTAGGGCTCCGCGGGAAAGGTCATTTACCGGTTTATTTAACCCTTGCAAAACGGGGCCGACCGCAACCGCGTCAGCGGTGCGTTGAGCAGCTTTATAAACACAGTTGCCCACATCCAAATGGTTGAATACGAATACGTTAGCTTTACCGGCAACCGGTGAGTTTGGGCGTTTTTTGGCGGCTACCTGTGTATCTACTGCGGCATCGAATTGCAAAGGACCGTCAATGGCTAAATCGGGGCATTTATCTTTAGCTATTTGGGTTGCCTCTTTTACTTTATCTACAGTTTCTCCTGCGCCCGAGTCCCCAGTCGAGTAGGAAATTAAGGCAACTTTTGGTTCTACCCCAAAATCGCTCGCTGTCTTGGCGCTAGAGATAGCAATATCTGCTAGTTGGGTGGCATTAGGATTAATTGAAACTGCGCAGTCGGCATACAGGTCAATGTGGTCAGAGAACAACATGAGGAACGCCCCCGAGACAGTCGATACTCCCGGTTTGGTTTTAATGATTTGTAAGGCGGGGCGAATCGTGTTTGCGGTAGTGTGGCAAGCACCAGAGACCATTCCGTCCGCGTCGCCGTTCTCAATCATCATCGTTGCGAAATATGCCGAGTCTTTCAACATTTCTTCCGCTTTTTCTTCGGTTACTCCTTTTTTGGCGCGCAACTCGGCGAGGCGAGAACGGTAACGAGCCAGTTTTTCTTTATCGCGAGGATTTACTATTTCGGCTGCGCTTAAATCAATATCTAGGCGTTTTGCACTGGCACTAATTTGGCTTTCCTCTCCGATAATGACTATTTCGGCAGCTTCTAACGCTAGTACCTGAGCCGCTGCTTTTAAGACGCGGTCGTCCTCAGGTTCGGGAAGAACTATTTTACGTAGGGAAGATTTTGCCCGTTTAGTTAGCTCTGCCTGGTAGGTTAGCGGGGGAATGCCGGGGGTGGGGGTATTATCGAGGGCGTGGGCAAGTAGCTCGCTTTGCTTAGCAGATATTTCGGTATTGGGAGTAACTATTACCGGGGAATGAGCGAATGAACTCTCAAAGGTAAATGAGGCGTTAAGCAAGATAGAGGCGATAGGGGTTCCGCCTTGTTTTTCGATTTGTACCGCCATGGCGTGAGCGGCGGCACTTGCTCCCTGGGAATCCAGGTTCTGTGCGTCAATTACTAAAATGATGGGGGCGCGAAGATGACGAGCCACGTCAGCATGAATACCGCAAATATCTAAACCTGCTGGTACATCGGTAAATCTTCCTGAAAATATAGTTGTCTGTTTGGTATAAAGGCTATTTACCAGTTCTTGTGCACATTTTTGGGGTTCAAAAAGCCATTTGCTGGGTTCAGCAAATGGGGGTTCAAATACTGATTTTATCGGGCAATCTTCCAAGGCACTCGCCAAGGCACTCGCAATAGAATCAATAGTAATATCTGCCTGTAAAGGTGCTAAATAACAGCTGTTGGGCATGGTTTTGCCATCTCCGCTTTCGTTAGGGTGTTTTTACTAATCAGGTTATCAGTTCCGCCCCACTTGCCCTGCCATATTCCAGGGCCTGGTACGCCACAACTTGGTATTGTCCAGGTTTTAGTTCGGTAGATTTGTCGATAGCGAAGCGATAAACAGAAGAAACCTAGAAATTCTTTCCGAATTACCTCTCGACTCGTGCTACAAAGCCTAATCCCGATATGCTTAGAGGGTGCTGAAAAATAATCCTGATTCGTCCTCCCCGGTATTGGTAATCGATATGGGGGCACAATATGCCCAATTGATCGCGCGGCGGGTACGAGAAGCTCATGTTTATTCCGAGATTGTTCCGCACACTATGGATGCGGAAAAAATCCTAGCCAAGAACCCGGCCGCTATTATTATTTCGGGCGGTCCCTCCTCGGTTTATGCGCAGGGCGCTCCTAGTATTGATTCCGCGATTTTTTCTGCGGGCGTCCCGATTTTAGGTATCTGCTACGGGTTTCAGCTTATGGCGCGAACTTTGGGCGGTCAGGTAGGGCGAACCGGGACTCGTGAATACGGGCATACTCAGGCTAAACTGCAAGACGGCGGGGGATGTTTATTTGCCGGTACTCCGCTAGAGCAGACAGTTTGGATGTCTCACGGGGATTCCGTAATTAAAGCTCCCGAAGGATTTAAGGTAACTGCTGCTACCGAACAAACTCCGGTGGCAGCATTTGAAGATTCAACACGTCATCTTTATGGCTTGCAATGGCATCCCGAGGTGTTGCATTCCCAATATGGTCAGCGCGCCTTAGAACATTTCCTCTATAACGGGGCTGGTTTGCAGCCGACATGGACTGCCGATTCTATTATCGACACCCAAATTGAAAAGATACGCCGTCAAGTGGGTAATGCCCGGGTTATTTGTGGTTTATCTGGGGGAGTGGACTCTTCAGTGGCAGCTGCCCTGGTACATAAAGCTATTGGAGATCAACTGACCTGCATTTTTGTCGATCACGGTCTTTTGCGTGCGGGAGAGCGAGAACAGGTTGAGCGTGATTACGCTGCTTCAACCGGTATTAAAATCGTGACGGTAGATGAATCGGAACGCTTCCTAACTGCATTGGCTGGGGTTAGCGAGCCGGAAGCGAAACGTAAAATTATTGGTCGCGAGTTTATTCGCTCATTTGAGGCTGCTCAACGCGCCCTCGTAAAAGAAGCTGGCGAAAGCGGAGAAGAGATAAAGTTCCTGGTGCAAGGAACTTTGTATCCTGACGTAGTCGAGTCCGGTGGGGGTGAAGGGGCTGCCAATATCAAGAGTCACCATAATGTTGGAGGCTTGCCGGAAGACCTTAATTTTGAATTAATCGAGCCGCTCAGGACGCTTTTCAAGGACGAGGTACGCGAGATCGGTTTAGCTTTGGGAGTGCCGGAGCAAATCGTTTGGCGTCAGCCTTTCCCCGGTCCTGGTTTAGGGATTCGCATTATCGGCGAGATTACCGCGAAGCGATTAGAGATTTTACGGGCTGCCGATAAAATCGCTCGTGAAGAGCTAACGGCGGCCGGTTTAGATCGGGACATTTGGCAATGTCCGGTCGTTTTACTTGCCGATGTGCGCAGTGTCGGGGTACAGGGGGATGGACGTACCTATGGTCATCCGATTGTGCTTCGCCCGGTTTCTTCTGAGGACGCGATGACGGCCGATTGGTCGCGTTTGCCCTACGAGGTTCTCGCTAAAATTTCTAACCGGATTACTAACTCTGTTCCGGAAGTGAACCGAGTGGTTTTGGACTGCACCTCCAAGCCACCAGGAACGATCGAGTGGGAGTAATAGCAAAAGTTTATAAAATGCCTTGATTAAAAGCTATAAAAAGAGAACAAAAAATGGCTGCTGGTACTCAATGGTACTGGG
This sequence comes from Varibaculum timonense, assembly GCF_027694345.1. NCBI lineage: Bacteria > Bacillati > Actinomycetota > Actinomycetes > Actinomycetales > Actinomycetaceae > Varibaculum > Varibaculum timonense. The sequence goes on along the minus strand of NZ_JAQEVU010000003.1, from coordinate 127,825 downwards.
AGCAAAAAAGAATAATTATAATAATAGTTCAAAGTGGTTTACATCTGGGGCAAATAAATCAGATTATAACTTAAGCGGTATGGTCTTTTTTATTTGATAGGTTGCAATTAAAAGCGACATCTAGTATAAAAATAATTTAAAAAATCGAATAAAAAAGATTTAGGAGATAAAGAAAAATATTTTTGAAAAGAAAATGAATTTTTAAATACATAAAACTATGGCATATTACCTTAGAAAATATGTATTAGAAAAAAGAAATTTATATTGCAGACCTAGAACCATTTAGAAATCTATAATGCCTGCTTTCAAGTGTAATAAAAACATAAACTAGATTGTAAAGGCAATTTATGTAACTGGTGTTATTTACAAGAAGTATATAGGTTGTAATAGAAAAACTGTCAAAAGAGATTTAGCAGAGTCATTCCCTGTTGTTAAGAATGAAATAAGTGAAATTAATATGTAGAGCTGTCAATATGTATAGTTGTAGAAACTTATTTTATTTGATAAACTTTATAAGTTTATATGGGAGCTTAATAATGGGCAAAAAAGATTAGCGCTATAATTGGAATGGAGATTCCATGGGAAGATCAATATCGAATGAATTATTAGATAAATCAAAAGAAGCAATGATTTCCGCGGTACAAATTTATAATAACCCGTCAATTGAGTTTAAGTCTGAAATGTTTATCATAACTGCCATTATTTCATGGACTTACTTAATGCATGCCTATTATAGAAAACGTAAAATAGATTATAGATACTATAAAATTCACGGAAAGCAAAAAAGATATGACAGAACAAAAAACGGAGCTTTTAAGCACTGGGAACTTGAAAGATGCATTAACGAGAAAAATTGTCCACTAGATAAAGGGACAGTTAATAATTTAAAGTTTTTAATAGGTATAAGACATGAAATTGAGCATCAGAAGACAGATAATATTGACGAATATATCGGAGCTAAATTACAAGCCTGTGCTTTAAATTATAATAAAGAATTAACTAAAATGTTTGGCGCAAAACATAGCATAAGAGATAATTTAAGCTTAGCAATACAATTTTCTCCTATATTACCAGAACAGGAAGAATTATTAAGAAATGAAGCCAATCTGGATATTCCTATTAATGTTAGAAATTTTATTACAGAGTTTGAATCTGATTTAGATGACGAAGATTTAAAGTCCTTATCTTATTCCTATAAAATAGTATATGTACCAGTTTCCGTAAATAGAGCTAATCAGGCTGATAGGGCTATTGAATTTGTACCGGAAAACAGTATTGATGCAAAAGATGTTGAACGGGTTTTATTGAAAAGCGTAGAAAAAAAGAAGTATCTTCCTAATGAAATAGTTACTAAAATGAAAAATGAAGGGTTTATAAAGTTTTCTATGCATTATCATACACAGTTATGGAAATCACGTAATGGAAGAGATCGGAAATATAATTTTGGTGTATGGGTTTCTAAACAATGGTATTGGTATGAAAATTGGGTTAATGAAGTTAGAGATTATTGCATAAATAATAATTTTTAGTGTCGGTACCGGGACTGGGATGGGACTATAAATTTGAAAATGTCCTATACTTAGAAGGATTTAGTGATATTTGAAAAAATAGAATGTATTATTTTGAATGATGTGGGATGTATCGGATGTTTAGAATAGAAGAGGGGGAATAGAGAAGGGTTTGCACTGCTCCAGGGGGCTTACTGATAGGTGATGATAAAATACTCAATGTCCTAGTTACGTCGAAAGGTTAATCGTTGAGTACTCCTATCCATCCAGACTCCTCAAATCCGGGGTCTGCATCATTAGAACCTGAATCAAGCAATACTCCTAACATTCCTAGTGGTGAGGCAACTAACTCTAATCCATCATTGCCGCTGCCAGCTCCTGCAACTGGGATGAATTCTCTAATGCCTCCTGCGGGAATGGTTCCTCCACCTCCTCCTGGTGGTTTCCCGCCTCCTGGTGCGCCAGGTGGTTATCCACCCTACCCTCCGCAACCTGGATTTGGAACGCAGCCGGTATCTAATGCTGCCAATTCAATGTCAGCCGGGCAGAATCCCTATCCGCAGGCAGGATATGAACCGCTCAATCAATTTGGCGGTTATCCAGTCTACCCAGGTAATAGTGCCGGATATCCTGGAATGAAGAAACCGGCAGGAGATTTTGCTCTGGCATTGAAAGCTATTTGGCCAACTTTTACAGGAATGCACAAATCTGAAGGACAACTCCGGGTAAAAGCTAACTCCCAGTTGAAACACTGGTGGTGGGTCATGATGCTGCTATTTGCTCTGGTAGCTGGACTATCTTCCTCTGTGCTCCTTGCTCGCAGTGCAGATATTTTCTCTGGAGGAATACTGGGGGCTTCCGGATACGGAACCTATAGTGTCTTGTACTTCGCGCAATGGTTACTTTGCTTTGTTATGTTCACACTGGTGGCGTTCGCGGCTGTGATTCTGCGGGCGGTATTAGCCTTAGCGGCTGCCCGCACCAAGCAAACTGTGGTTTCGTTTACCCAGGTAGCTTCGATAGTTGCTACTGGGCTGGTATTGCCCACTTTTGTGCTGTCATTGATGTTCTTAATCGCCCTGCTCCCAATTCCCGTTTTGACCACCATAATGATACTGGTGCTGCAATTGCTGCTTTCGGCATCCTTCTTGATGATGGAATTGCTGGTTTTCGGAGGCTTAAAAGACCTATATCCGAAAGATAAAAGCCCCGAAATGCGTCATACAGTTTTCTTTGTTATCTGGACTTTGTGTGCGTCATTGGTAATCGGAATGTTTGCAGTTCCTACCGGATCGTACGCGCTTTACTCTAGTGCGAAGTCTGCCGTACAAGACAGCGTTCAAAATGAACTCAATAATTTGAATGATTTAGAGCGGTTATTCGGTAACTAATTCAACGCTGGTAGCGATATTTGTAAAGAATCTAGAACTTTAACCTAAAAGCTTAGTTACTATGGTAAATAACAGCATAAGCAATAAAGAAAGGAAGATGACCATGACTGTTCACGATAATGGTCCCGAACCATACAGCTTCGATTTGGAAACTGAAACCAAGGAAAACACCAACTATCGCACTACCGCCTGGACAGGAAAGTTCTTGCAGGTAACTCTAATGTCTATTCCGGTAGGGGAATCCATCGGTTTGGAAGTACACCCCGATAATGACCAATTCCTGCGCTTAGATGCTGGTAAAGGCAAAGTAGTGATGGGGGACACCGAAGATAACCTCACTTTTGAACAGGAAGTTAGCGACGGCTGGGCAGTAATGGTACCCGCTGGTAAGTGGCATGACATTATTAATGTCGGTGACGAGCCGATGAAACTCTATGCCGTTTATTCTCCGTCCCACCATGCGAAAGGAATCGTACAAGAGACTTTCGCTCAGGCAGAACAGGACGAGGAATCCGGCAAGGACGTTCCTCCCGAATGGACAGTTCAGCTAGGTAAATAAATTTCCTCTCCGCATCAAATCGGACGGTATTTAGCTTGACTTTTAACTAAAAATCAGTTTTAGATAAACAAATTGGCGGTGTCACCTCGGCTTGCGTGGTGACACCGCCAACTAATTAGTTCCGCACCAAAAATCGATGCTCGAGAGTGGGCAACTTAGGAATCTAACTCTTCAAGGGCGGCTTCTAGGCGAGTCAGCTTCGCGCTCATTTCGCCGCTGCGATCGGGACGAATATCGGCTTTTAGAACTAAAGCCACCCGCGGACCAAATTTAGAAACCGCTTCACAAGCATCTTTGACTACCTGCATACATTCATCCCAGCTCCCCTCGATGGTGGTAAACATGGAATCTGTGCGGTTAGGGAGTCCGGAATCTCGAACCACCTGCACCGCGGCCGCTACCGCGTCCCGCACTCCACCATCAGCGTCAGCAGTAGAAGGGGTAATAGAAAATGCAACTAACATATTTTTACTCTAACCCCATCTTGATAAATACGGTTAGTATAAAACCCTCCCAGAGTATTAAGTGTTCTAAAGCTACTAATCAGCACGTCCTCGAGAAATAAAAAAGCTCCTAAAAATGATAAAAATGCAGGAAACGTGACGAATATAGCCTGTCTGTAACCAATAAGGGATTGGTAGGTAAGGCGCCGACCCTGGTAGGCTAAAAGGGTAGTTGGTTCCTGTGGGCTTGTTTCAATGAGTCCCGGGCAAGCAACTAACAGGCTTCCCGGGCAGCTGGTTAAACCAGAGGTCAGGGGAATGCGGTTGGGTAGTGGGTGAGAATTCAGACGACTTCCCAATTTCGCGCGCAAAATTTCATATCGGGCAGCTATTTCAGATAAGGGAAGACTTTGAATAAGCGGATTTTCGTAAGAAAAAAGAACGATACCACCCAGTTCAATGTCTATGACATCTTCGGTCTGGACACTGCTGCCCTCGAAAAGGTGAAATATACGGTATTCGCCGAGATAAACCAGGATATCGTACTCGATAGCATTGACCTTGATGACTACTACGTCCTCGAATATCTGCCAGGTCAATTTGATCAACGCGCAGATGCCGCGGAAAAATGCCTAGCCTTACTGGGGTATCAAGCCACCGTGAAATGCGGATATGGGCATACCGGCAAGGTGGAATTCAACCCCATCGAGATGCGGCTTAAAGATATGTCGGTACTGGAAAATGAAACCTATATTCCCAACCGGCAACTGCCCCCCACGGTTGAAATTACCGATGATTACTATGAGCACGCCTCCTTGGCAATGACTAAAGACGACCTGTTATTCATCAAAGATTATTTTGATTCTATAGGGCGACTGCCCACCGAAACCGAAATTAAGGTAATAGATACCTATTGGTCAGACCATTGCCGCCACACAACTTTTGAAACTGAGCTAACCGATGCGACCTTTAGCGGTCCTTACGCGGATCGCTTGCAAGCAGAATGGAATCAATATCTGGCAGAACGCAACAGCCAGAAACCAATCACCCTAATGGATTTGGCCACCTTGGCTGCCAAACGGGAAAAGGTAAAGAACCAGGAAGTCTCTAACGAGATTAATGCCTGCTCGGTATATGTAACCGTGGGTGGCAAACGCTATATCTTGCAATTCAAGAACGAAACCCACAATCACCCCACCGAGATAGAACCTTTCGGGGGGGCTTCTACTTGTATTGGGGGTGCTATACGTGACCCGCTATCGGGACGTACCTTTGTTTACCAGGCGATGAGAATCTCTGGCAGCGCCGATCCGCGGCTAGAGGATTCCATAGATGGAAAACTCTCCAGCAAAGAAATTACCCAGCGGGCAGCTGCCGGATATTCCTCCTATGGCAACCAAATCGGGCTGACCACCAACTATGTTAAAGAAATCTATCATCCTGGCTATCGCGCGAAGCGCCTCGAACTCGGGTTCGTAGTTGGGGCAGCTCCCGCGGAAAATATCATTCGCGAAGAACCTGCTCCCGGGGATCTCATCCTCTTGATTGGAGGACGGACCGGACGTGACGGGATTGGGGGAGCCACTGGCTCGTCCAAGACTCACACCCGCGCCTCAGCCCAAACCTGCGGAGCGGAAGTACAAAAAGGTAACCCGATTGTTGAGCGCAAAATCCAACGCCTGTTCCGCCGAGGTGAGGTAGCCAAACGGATTAAAAAATGTAACGACTTTGGCGCGGGGGGAGTCTCCGTCGCTATCGGGGAACTAGCTCCCGGCTTGGAAATAGAACTTGACCGCGTGCCGGTAAAATATCAAGGTTTAAGCGGAACCGAACTGGCTATCTCAGAATCGCAAGAACGAATGGCGGTCTGTATTGACCCCGCAGATTTGCAGTTCTTCTATGATGCTTGCGCGGCCGAGGACGTAGAAGTCACCCAGGTCGCAACCGTTACCGATAACCGGCGTCTGGTGATGCATTACCTGGGAGAAACTATCGTAGACATTTCCCGCGATTTCCTAGATACCAACGGGGTGCGCTCCCAGGCGCAATTTGCGGCGACCTCCAGCGGAAACATCACTGCTCAACGCAGCATTGACGGTAATGACTTGCAAGAACAATTGGCGAACAATCTAGCTGATTTAAACATTTGCTCGCAGCGCGGATTAAACGAGATATTTGACTCCTCGATTGGGGCAACCACTCTAACCTTGCCTTATGGGGGTAAGTTCCAACGCACGCCCTCCCAGGTGAGCGCCCAGCTAATTTCGGTTGAAGACGGACAAAGCGATATTGCCTCGGTAGCGGCCTACGGGTTTGAACCGTCCTTAGCGAACAAAAGCCCCTACCACAGCGCCATCGTTTCCGTAGTACAATCCATGTCGCGCCTAGCCGCAGCCGGGGTAGATTATCACGACCTATATTTCAGTTTCCAAGAGTACTTCCCGCGGCTGGGTAAAGATCCAGAAAAGTGGGGAACGGTAGTGGAATCCCTCTTAGGAGCCAATCGGGTTTTGCGGCATTTCCATTTAGCCTCCATCGGCGGTAAAGATTCCATGTCGGGAACTTTTGAAGATATGAATGTGCCGCCTACGTTGGTTAGTTTCGCGATTGGTATGCAAGCAGCGGATAAACTGCGCACCCCCGAGTTTAAAGCCCGAAATCACCGCATTTACCTGTTGAAAGTGGAAAATGACGAGCTGGGGGCGGTAGATTTAGATTCTTTCCAATCCGCACTTGATTTGCTAGTAAATACTAACCCGCACGCCGTTTATGCCTTGGGTTATGGCGGAATCGCCGAGGCACTGCCTAAAATGGCTTTTGGAAACCGGATAGGTTTTGCCGTAGATACTGAAGAGGATTTGTTCGCTTCCCGCTTCGGCAGTTTTATCATCGAGAGTGACCAGCCCCTAGATTTACCATTGCTGGGATACACTGGCAGCTGGCAAGAAACCAGCATTAACGGTCAGCGTATTGATTTGGCTGCTTTACAACAGGCTTGGGAAGAACCCCTTCAAGAGATTTTCCCAACCGCCGGTAGCCAGATTTCCCATGATGATTTGCGCGTAGACGAAAGCTGCCTAACCAAAACCCTACATGCGCCCTATCGAAAAGAAAATCCGCAGGTATTTATTCCCATCTTCCCCGGTACTAACTGTGAATATGATATGACCAGAGCTTTTACTCGCGAGGGTGCACAGGTAGTAACGGAAGTGTATCGAGATGCTGCTTCCTATGCTCGGCAAATCGAACAAGCAGACATTCTGGCAATTCCCGGAGGATTTTCAGTCGGTGACGAACCCGACGGATCGGCAAAATTCATTGTTTCGGTGCTGCGCCAAGCCCAGGTTAAAGAAGCCGTACACTCCTTGCTTCGCAAAGGGGGCTTGATTCTGGGAATTTGTAATGGTTTCCAGGCATTAATCAAATCTGGTTTACTTCCCTACGGGCAGATTCGGGATTTAGATGCGGATTCGCCAACTTTGGCACAAAATGACAGCGAGCATCACGTAGCCAAAATCGTACGTACCCAAGTGGCGTCGGTAGCTTCACCCTGGTTAAGTTCCTTTGATGTAGGCGAGGTGCACCACATACCTATTTCTCATGGAGAAGGACGGATAGTGATGGGCTCGGCAGACTACGATAAATATCTAGCAGCTGGGCAAATCGCCACCAAATATATTGGGGAAAATCCCAACGGATCGTCCTATGAAATTGAAGGACTATTGGCTCATCAGGGGCAAATCCTGGGGAAAATGGGTCATTCTGAGCGCAGCGGTAGCGGCTTATACCGCAACTACTGTCCCGAAATAGAACAGAACATATTTAGAAACGGGGTTAATTATTTCCGATGGATGTAGCAATTATTTTTGGCTCTGCCTCTGATAAAGAAAAAATGGCAGGCGCAGCTAAATGTTTAGATGAATTCGGGCTGGAATACAAAGCATTTATCGCTTCTGCGCACCGGGTTCCAGAATTATTAGAGACCATTCTAAAAGAAGCCGTGGACTCGGGGGCGAAAGCTATCATTGCGGGAGCCGGACTGGCAGCACACCTGCCGGGAGTAATCGCTTCTAAAGTCACTATCCCAGTTATCGGGGTACCCTTAGATGCGGCTTTGGGCGGACAAGATGCTCTCTATTCAATCGTGCAAATGCCCAAAGGAATCCCGGTTTCGACGGTGGGAATCAATAACTCCTATAACGCTGCTATGACTGCGGTTGAAATCATCGGTACCAGCAACCAGCAGGTAGCTGCGCAGCTAAAAGAATACCGCGAAAATATGAAGAAAAAATTCACTGCCGAACCGATTAATTTTTAATAAAAATACAATAAAAGAGAAGGCAAAATAATGGAGAAGAAAGAATTTCTTTACGAGGGTAAAGCCAAGAAAATCTATGCTACCGACGACCCTGATAAAGTCATCGTCTACTACAAAGACGATGCTACTGCCGGTAACGGAGAGAAAAAGGGCACCATTAAAGATAAAGGTGTAATTAACAATGAGCTAACCAGTTACCTGTTTGAAATGCTGGCTTCCCACGGGGTGAAAACCCATTTCCTTGAGAAACTCAGCGATCGCGAACAATTGTGCGTCAAGCTAGATATTGTTCCGCTAGAGGTAATTACCCGCAATATTATTGCGGGTTCTATGGCTAAACGCCTAGGTCTAGAAGAGGGAACTATCCCGAAGAAAATGATTCAAGAGTTCTCCTATAAGGACGATAGCTTGGGTGACCCCCTGATTAACTCTGATCATGCGATTGCCATCGGGGCAGCGACCGAAGAAGAAGTTGCCGAAATCCTGGAGGTAACCGCTAAGATTAACCAGATTCTTTCTGATGCTTTCAAGAAAGAAGGCATCCTCTTGGTAGACTTCAAGATTGAGTTTGGTCGCGATAAGGACGGGAAGTTGCTGCTAGCAGACGAAATCACCCCAGACACCTGCCGGCTTTGGGACGCAGAAACCAAGAAGAAACTAGACAAGGATCGCTTCCGGCGAGATATGGGCGGGATTGAAGAAGCCTACAAGGAAATCCTGCACCGCATTACCAAGAAATAACTAATTGCGCTTTTCCTGGGGGCGGAACCTCGCTTGCGCCCCCAGGAAAAGCGCCACAATGTAGAGCGCTACTGAGGGCAAGGGAAAACAGATTATGGTCAGCTATAAAGATGCCGGTGTCGATAAAGAAGCAGGCTATGAGCATGTGCGCAGGCTGAAGAAAATGGTAGCCTCCACCCAAAATGAACAGGTTTTGGGATCGCTAGGCTCATTTGCTGCTCTGTATGAGCTGGGAAACTACCGCAATCCAGTCCTGGTTTCCGGCACTGACGGGGTAGGAACAAAACTTAAAATCGCCTTCGCCCTCGAAAAATACGACACTGTAGGCATTGACCTGGTGGCAATGTGCGTAAATGACGTGCTCTGTCATGGGGCACGCCCGCTATTCTTCCTCGACTATCTGGCTTGCTCCCAGCTAGATGCCGAGGTTTCCGCACAACTGGTTTCCGGGGTAGTTGCTGGCTGTAAACAAGCCGGGGCTGCTCTAGTAGGGGGCGAAACCGCAGAAATGCCCGGATTTTATGCACCCGGCGAATACGATATGGCCGGTTTTGCCGTCGGCGTGGTAGAAAAAGATGCCATTATAGACGGCTCGGCTATCCGTAGCGGCGACCGGGTGATAGCGCTTCCCTCCTCAGGACTACATTCCAACGGCTTCTCCCTGGTAAGAGCGCTATTTAAAGATGACTTTTCGCCAGAGCTACTTACGCCCACCAGAATATATGTACCTGAAATTCTGGCTTTACTAGACAAAAAAGTTAAACTTCATGGTCTAGCGAATATCACTGGCGGGGGGCTGGAAGAAAACGTACCTCGGATTATTCCCGAGGGGCTCACCGCCCAGATTGAAAAATCCAAAGTTCGGATTCTCGATATTTTTAGGCGCAGTGAGTTTGACGCGGTTAGCGAACCAGAAATGTGGGGAACTTTCAATATGGGAGTGGGATTTGTGCTAGTGGTACCTCCGGAAGAACTGCCAAAAATACAAGCCATAGTGCCTGATGCTTACGAAATAGGAGAAATAACAGCAGAAATTCCCGGGCAGCAAGGCAATAAAATATGCCTGCGATAATCAGCTATTGCTTTAGGTAGCAGACACAAATCTTTTGGAATCGTTAGCGGAAAAAGGGAGAATAAAAGCTGATGGCGAAGATTTTAATAGTAGGTAACGGGGGACGCGAAAACGCGATTAAACGCGCCCTGGGATCCCACGAAATTGCCCAAACCACGTCCTCTAATATGCAAGAAATCTTGCAGACGGCGCGCGATTTGTCCGCTGATTTAACCATTGTGGGCAGTGAAGATTTGCTAGTTGCCGGAATTGAAGATTTGTTTAGCCAGGCAGGAATGAAGCTGTTTGGGCCGGGTAGGGCGGCTGCCCGACTAGAGGGCTCGAAAGCCTATGCCAAAGACTTTATGAAAAAATACGGGGTAAAAACCGCCCGCTACCAAACTTTCAGCGACTACGAGACCGCGATTGCGGGACTGGTGGATTTTAACCTCCCGGTAGTGGTGAAAGCTTCTGGACTTGCAGCCGGGAAAGGGGTAATCATCTGCGAAACCGCAGATGAAGCTCGTGATGCGATTGCGGAAATCATGGTTGAGGGACGATTCGGCAAAGCCGGAGAACAGGTTATCTTAGAGGAATACCTGGTCGGCAAAGAAGCCTCTATTCTCAGTCTCGCTAATGAAAAAGGTATCTTTCCGCTAGTTTCTGCCAAGGATCATAAGAAGATTGGCGAAGGAGAAACTGGTCCCAATACTGGTGGAATGGGAACTTTTGCCCCTAACCCGTTTTACACCGATGAGCGGCAAGCCCAGTTTGAACGCGACATTTTGGCTCCGACTTTGAAAGGTATCCAGGCAGAGGGGCTAAAATTTGCGGGCTGTATATTCTTTGGTTTAATGCTCACTGATAATGGCACTTACCTTTTGGAATACAATATGCGCTTTGGCGACCCGGAAACCCAAGTTGTATTGCCACTCCTCGATAGCAATTTATATTCACTTTTAACTGCCTGTATGCAGCGGACACTTACCCAGGAAGATATTAAAATACGTAATCAAAAAGCTATCTGTCTGGTATTAGCCTCAGGGGGATATCCCGGAGATTACCAGAAAGGTAAAGAAATTACCGGTCTGGATGGAGTCGATTATCTAGAGGCGGGAGTGCGCCATGAAAACGGTAAAAGCTACACCAATGGTGGGCGGGTGCTAAACCTTTTGGCACAAGCCGACACTCTAGAGGCAGCCAGAAATATAGTCTATAAGAATGCTGAAATAGTAGATTTTGCGGGTAAAACCTATCGTAAAGATATAGGTAGCGACGCTATTTAATAAACCAGTCCTATCGCTTAGGGTTTTTAATTATTTAGGAGGACGAGCTTGCAGGCACAAACGGTAACTAACCTGGGAGAAGAATGCGGGGTTTTCGGAGTATATGGTTCTCCCGATGCCTCTAGTCTTGTTTATTACGGACTGCACGCCCTCCAGCACCGCGGTCAAGAAGGAGCCGGTATAGCGGTCTCCGATGGCGAAACTATCCGAGTTAAAAAAGCCAAAGGGCTGGTAACCGAAGTTTTTGATGACCCTAAGCGCCTCACTAAACTGAGTGGTTCGCGCGGGATTGGCCATGTGCGGTATTCAACCTCTGGAAATAACTGGTCTTGCAATCTACAGCCCTTTGTGTTCCATCTCCATCAAGGCAATATTGCTTTAGCACATAATGGAAACCTGGTAAATTCTCCGCAGCTTAAAGCGCAGCTAGAGCAGCAAGGCTCTATCTTTAACTCCAACTCAGATTCGGAAGTTCTTATGCATTTAATAATGCATGAACAAGGCACCTTCTATGAAAAATTATGTGCAGCCTTGAATAAACTGCGGGGCGGATTCACCTACCTGATTATGACCGATGACACCATGTACGGAATTGTGGATCCGCACTGTCTGCGTCCTTTAGTAATTGGGAAGATGAAGACTCGGGGAGGCTGGGTTTTAGCCAGTGAGAGTTGCGCTCTAGATTTGATTGGGGCTGATTTCTACCGGGATTTGCGCGGTGGGGAAATCGCTATTATCAACGAGGACGGTCTTAAGATTAAGCGCTACTGCGAGGAACAAGATACTTGCGTTGCCGCCATGGAATATATTTATTTCGCTAGACCAGATTCCAATATTTTGGGGAAAAATGTTCATGCGGTGCGTAAACAGTGCGGGATGGCCCTCGCTAAAGAACAGCCCACACCGGGCGCGGATATTGTAATCGGCGTTCCTAACTCCTCACTTTCTGCCGCCTCGGGCTATGCGGAAGCTGCACACCTGCCCTATGAAATGGGATTAATAAAGAACCAGTACGTGACTCGCACTTTTATTCAACCAAAGCAATCATTGCGGGAAAAGGGCGTATTGATGAAGCTGTCTGCGGTCAAAGGAATCGTAGAAGGTAAATCCGTAGTGATGGTTGATGACTCGATTGTGCGTGGCACTACCTCTAGAAGAATCGTGAAACTGTTAAAAGATGCTGGGGCTCGCGAGGTACATGTGCGGATTGCTTCCCCTGAGTTTATTTTTCCTAGTTTCTACGGTATTGATGTTTCTAATTCCGCTGAACTAATCAGTGCCCATATGGATGTCGATGAACTGGGTGCCCATTTGGGAGCAGATTCTCTGGCGTACCTGTCGGTTGCGGGTCTGGTTGAATCGGTAGGTTTGAATCTTCCCGGACCTTATGGTGGTTTGTGTATGGATTCATTTGCCGGGCATTACCCGGCGGGTCTTGGTAGCTACGAGGAAGAATACCTTGAAACTATGACGAAGATTCAAAGCGACTTTTCTAATAAGTCTCGCTAGTTTTCTTCCGGGTTAAGCGAATCTTATCGCGCGCCTGCCAGGCGGGGATTAGCTCGGTTGTTAGCATTGCCACCAGCACTAAAGCGCCCCCGATAAGCATTCTCGAAGTCACGTCCTCGCCGCCGAAGAATACCGCAAAGAAAGCGGCAAACACCGGTTCCATGGTCATAACTACCGCGGCTTTAGTAGGACGTAGCTGACTTTGTGCCCAAGTTTGCAAGATAAGGGCGCCGATAGCGGCAAACACTACTGTGTAGGCGATTGCCACCCACGCCGAAACAGTATGGGGCAAAGTTATACCGAATGGGAGCGCCGCGAGGGGACAAAATAAGCCTAAAGCGATTAGCTGTACCGCCGCTAAGGTTAAGGGGTTATCTCTCGTAGCCCAGCGAGCCGTCAACACGATATGTAATGAAAAGAGAATCGCCCCGATTAAGGTGATTGTTTCCCCAATCCCGATTGATAGCCCCTTCAGACTCAATACCATCAATCCTGCCAGGGCGATTATGGCGGCCGCCAAGTTTACCGGTTTGATTTTTTCGCGGAAAAGTAACCATACCAGCAGGGGAGTGAGCACCACATATAGACCGGTAATAAACCCTACTACCGATGCATCGGCGCTCTCTAACCCTTTGGTTTGAAAAATCTGGGCACTGGCATAGACAAAACCTAAGCCGAAGCCGTGAATCCAGGTTTCTTTGGGGGCGCGGCGCAGGCGGGAAAAGAAACATATTCCAACCAGAATTCCTGAGGCTAAGAAGCGAATCGCTAGGAACGATAAGGTGCTCATATCGCTTAAGAGGTCTTTAATCAAGAAAAAGGTGGATCCCCAAACAGTGGTCGCAACTAGCAGCGCACATACCGCTAAACTTTGTCGATAGTAGCGGTTAAGTCCCTTAAAATAAACCTGGTTGGATTTAATCATCACTCGATTCTAGAGCCGCCCTCGTAAGGAATTCTATTTGGAACGGTGTGTACTCTAGCACCCCCTAGAAATCGGGCAGGTAGCTGGGGCTGGCTATCAGAGCACCTCAAGCGAGAGCTGGTTATTTTATGCTATTCTTCCCTTCAGGTAAACGTTAGGAGAGTGATGGAAACCAGGAAGCTATCGCATCTAACTGGTGTTCCTATTCCCAATTCAAACCCGCTGTGGCGGGGTATTTTTTTATCAAAAACTATTAACAGGAAAGGGCGTAAATATGCAGGATCACTATGATTTTCCGCGTTTTGGAGTAGGGCAACATCTGATCTCGGTGTCTCAGTTCGATCACGAGAATCTGCAAGAGTTCTTTGACCTAGCCGAGTTTTTGCGTCCTATTGCGCAGCGTAAACAAATTTGTACCGTACTTGATGGGGCGGTTCTTTGCTCCCTGTTCTTTGAGCCTTCTACCCGTACCCGCCTTTCTTTTGAATCTGCTTTTTTGCGTCTCGGGGGAGAAGTCGAAACCACTACCGGTTTCACTTTTTCTTCTATGGCTAAAGGGGAATCAATCGCCGATACCTCGCGCGTGGTGTCCGGGTTCACCGATGTTTTAGTAGTTCGCCACCCCGATGCTGGTTCGGTAGCTGAGTTTGCCCGCCACTCTATAGTGCCGGTACTGAATGCGGGAGATGGTTCTGGCGAGCATCCCTCTCAGGCGTTATTAGATGTGTTCACGATGCGCAAGGAACTCGATAAAAGAGGTAAGAGCCTGGATGGCTGCACTATCGCTATCATGGGTGATTTAAAGTACGGTCGCACTGTTCATTCCCTAATGAAACTAATGAGCCTCTATGAGAATGTCACCTTTAGGCTGTTTTCTCCTCCCTCCCTGGAACTACCGGGACAAATTGCTGACTATGCTACTAAACGGGGAGGACGAGTAGTTACCTGTGGCACTCAGATTGAGGCTTTAGAGGGCGCAGATACGGTTTACGCTACCCGAGTCCAACGCGAACGGATGACTGAAGAACTGGCGAAATCAAAACAGCTGCAAGGCTGCTTACTCGATAAAGCCATGCTTGAACAAGCGGGTGTTGCCCAAGATATTATTATCTGTCACCCGCTGCCTCGTGATTCGCGTCCTAATGCGCTAGATCTTTCAACTGACGTGGACTGTTTGCCCGGTCTGTCGATTTTTAAGCAAACAGATAATGGGGTTCTGGTACGGATGGCAATGTTCCTAACCACTATGGGGGTAGGTAAACAGTTGGTGCAAGCAAAAACCAAGCAAAAAATCTGGAAAGTAACTCCCGAGGAAGAATAGTCAGTTATTTAGCTGTCTATCAGTTAGCTTTTCGGTCAGGGCTTTTAGAGCGAGCCAGGATAGGTAGCTAGGTTATTATTGTCTACTCTGCTAATAGATTTTTCGTTATAAATTTTTCGCCTCAGAGAGTGCAAGTAGTGGCATAAACGTTTATCGGGGTTGAGTAAACTTGGTTTACTCAACCCCGATACTAACTAAGAGCGATTTACCTATGGATTGCTTCCCGAACCTTACTTCTTGAATAGGGTTTTGCGGGCATAAACCGGCTCAGAGGTTACTTGCAATCCCAATTGGCGGAAAATGTGGGTATCGACTGAACCGAGAATCGTGGTGGTGTGGACTTCGCAACCTCTAAGATTAACCAGTTGCTCTAGAGCTTTGCGCGCATTTTCATCGGTATCGGCAGAAACTGAAAGCGCAATCAAGACTTCATCGGTATGCAGACGGGGATTTTGCGCACCCAAATGGTCAACCTTTAGGGTTTGAATCGGCTTAATTGAAGTCGGCGCAAGTAATTGAACCTTATTGTCGATTCCGGCCAGCAGTTTCAGAGCATTTAATAGCATAGCCGAGCAGCACCCCAATAGAGGAGAGGTTTTACCCATCACAATCGTGCCATCACTAAGCTGCATAGCGGCTGCGGGAGCGCCAGTTTCGGACTCTAAACTAAGAGATGGATGTACCACAGTGCGGTAATCCTTGGTGATTCCCAGTTTTGCCATGGTCATGGCAATGCGGTGAGATTCAATTGGATCAGCCTGGGAAGCGGCTTCAGTACCTAAAGCGTGATAGTAACGCCGTACTACCTCTTGCTTTGCTGCCTCCTGGCAGACTAAATCGTCACTTATGCAAAAACCAGCCATATTAACGCCCATATCGGTTGGGGACTGATAGGGGCAAGAACCGGCTAACTGCTGTAGCAAGGAACGTAGCAGTGGAAACACTTCCACATCGCGGTTATAGTTCACTGCCTGTTTTCCATATGCCTGCAAATGGAAAGGATCAATCATGTTTACGTCATCAAGGTCAGCGGTGGCGGCTTCATAGGCAAGATTGACCGGGTGATCTAGGGGAAGATTCCAAATCGGGAAAGTTTCAAACTTGGCGTAACCAGCTTTTATGCCCCGTTTATATTCGTGGTATATCTGGGAAAGACAGGTTGCTAGCTTTCCGGAACCAGGTCCGGGAGCGGTCACCACCACCAAATCCCGGGTAGTTTCGATATAGTCATTTCGTCCTAGCCCGTCCTCGGAAACAATCAAATCCGTGTTCGAGGGATAACCGGGGATTGTGCGGTGGCGAGCAACCTTTAACCCGGAACGTTGCAGCCGCTCTTTAAATAAACTTGCGATATGGTTATCGTCCTCCATCTGGGTAAGGACAATGTTTTCCACCAAAAAACCGCGCTCACGAAATACGTCCACGAGACGGAAAACGTCTTGTTCATAGGGGATGCCTAAATCTGCTCGCATCTTTTTGCGGCTGAGGTCTTTAGCATTAATCGCGATAACGATTTCCATTTCGTCCCGGAGTCTTTCCAGCATCGAAATTTTGTTATCAGGAGTGAAACCAGGAAGAACCCGGGAGGCATGGAAATCGTCAAATAGTTTGCCCCCCATCTCTAAATAGAGTTTGCCGCCTATCTGCTGGCGACGTTCATCAATATGCTTCGATTGCGAAGAAATATAACGTTCAGAATCAAAACCAATTCGCATTGGAGCCCTTTCATATCCTAAATCCTGTGGGGGATACAAGCGCCCTTACCCATAATAGTAGGTGAACCCCGAAGCGTTAAACCCTGAGGAAAAACAAAGAACTAGGAGCTAGATTTGCCTAAAATGACGGATGTTTAAGGACAGGGGAATATCGCAAGTAAATATCAGGGTCAAGCGCGGTGGTGGATTTGCGCGCCTAAAATCTCGATTAGTATCAAGATGTGAGCGTAGAGTTAAACGAAATAATTAGGCTACTTCAGGAAATATATCCGCCCGAGTTAGCTGAAGAATGGGATCGGGTAGGTCTAATCACTGGTCACCTCGATTCAAAAATAGATAAAGTGCTGGTGGCAGTAGACCCGGTAGCAACAGTTGCAGATCAGGCAATCGCATTAGGAGCTCAGCTGATTGTTACCCATCATCCGCTGTATCTCAGAGGAACCTCTTTTGTGGCAGCCACCAACCCCAAAGGCGTTTTGGTGCATCGGCTAATCGAAAATGGGATAGCACTTTTTAACGCCCACACTAACGCTGATTCCGCCAACGGGGGAGTAGCTGATTGTTTAGCGCGCGCCGTAGGTCTTACGAAAACTCGCCCTCTGCTTCCTGTCAGTGAAAATACTGGAAGTGGTCGGATTGGGAAACTTCCTCAGGCTATGACTCTGGGAGACTTTGCGAAACAGGTATCGTCCCGATTACCCAAGTGTCCAGCGGGGATATTAGTAGGTGGCGACCTAGATGCCTCGGTAGAAACGATAGCCGTTAGCGGTGGCAGTGGAGATTCTTTTCTGAGCGCTGCCCGCGAAAAGGGTGCTGATGTCTATATTTGTGCGGATTTGCGCCACCATCCTGCCTCAGAACATCTAGAAGCGGGAAAGCCTTACCTGATTTGTGCAACTCATTGGGCCAGTGAATGGCCGTGGGTACCCCAATGTTCCCAAATACTTAAAGAAAGTTTTCCCTCTCAACTGGAAGTTATTGCCTCAACCATTTGCACCGATCCGTGGACTAAGCGGATTCTATCTGAAGAACAAGACTAATAGAAAGGAGATTTGATGGAAGCGCCCTGGAAAGATCAACTGGCATTACTGGATTTGCAAGAGCTAGACACGAAAATTACCAAGCTGGTTTCGCGGCGAAAAAAGCTGCCCCAATTAGCGAGGCTAACAGAACTAACTGAAAGCAATAAACAGCTAGCAGCTAAACTAACTGAGCTTTCAACGCTGAAAACCGATAAGAAACGGGCAATCACCGCCTTAGAAAACGAGGTAGCCGGGATTGAGACTCGCCGTAAAACCCAGCAAAATCGGCTAGATAACGGGCAAGGCTCACCAAAAGAGTTGCTGCGATTGCAAACAGAAATCCAGCAAATGAATAAGCGCGTAGAGGATTTAGAAGCACAATTACTTGCCGTTATGAGCGAAGTGGAACAGTTGGACGCTGTTGGGCAAAAAATCTCTCAGCGACAAGCAGAATACGCTCAGGAAACCATCAGTCTGAAGGAAGAAGTCGAAGGGGAAAACTCTCAAATAGGAGAGGAACTAAAAGAGTTAGAAAACCGGCGTAACCAGCGAGTAGCCGGCATCGACAGCGATTTATTAGATTTATACGAAAATATAAAATTACAAACCGGTGGGGTAGGAGCAATTAAAGTAGTTGCCGGGCATCCCGTTGGGTACAATCTTTCATTCTCGGTAGCCGAGGCTGCGCGCTTGCGGGCAGCTAAACCAGAAGAAGTTATTACCTCCGAGGACGAAGGTTATCTGCTGATTCGCTGCCCGCAGTAGTCGCTATTTGCTTATTTAGCTGAGGTTTTAGACGATGCCCTGTTCCATCATGGCATTGGCGACTTTCAGGAAGCTGTTGATATTAGCTCCAATCACATAATTGCCGGCATGTCCATATTCTTCAGCGGTTTGGGCACATTCATCATGAATGTTGTGCATGATTTTCGTTAGCTCTGCTTCCACCTTTTCAAAGCTCCAGGAGGAACGAGCTGCGTTTTGACTCATTTCCAAAGCAGAGGTGGCAACCCCGCCGGCGTTTGCTGCTTTGCCGGGAGCAAAAAGCACCCCGGAGTCTTGGAACAAACTGGTGGCGTTGGGGGTACAAGGCATATTTGCGCCCTCGGCTACCACTTTTACGCCGCCATCAAGGAGTCGTTTAGCGTCCTTCGAGGTCAATTCGTTTTGAGTGGCACAAGGTAGAGCCACCGTGCCCCCGACTGCCCAAGGCTTAGAACCAGAATGATAGGTGACCCCAGCTTTGCGGTTAGCGTAATCGGTCAAACGTCCCCGTTCGACCTCTTTAACCTGTTTCAACAGTTCAACGTCGATACCGTCCTCATCTAGCACCCAACCGGACGAATCCGAGACGGTAACTACTTTTGCACCCAGCTGCTCAGCTTTCTCAGCTGCATAAATTGCAACGTTACCGGCACCGGAAATCATGACCCGCTGCCCTTCCAAATCCATGCCCCGGGTTTGCAACATACGCTGCGCAAATAGCACCGTGCCATAACCGGTAGCTTCAGTGCGGGTCTGGGAACCACCCCAAGATAGGGATTTTCCGGTGAGAACTCCGGTCTCGAAACGGTTGGTTAGACGCTTATACATCCCGAACAGGTAGCCGATTTCACGTCCACCTACCCCGATGTCACCAGCGGGAATATCGGTGCTTTCGCCAATGTGCCGGTAAAGCTCAGTCATGAACTGTTGGCAAAAACGCATAACTTCGGTGTCGGAGCGTCCGTGGGGATCAAAGTCCGATCCGCCCTTGCCGCCTCCGATACCTTGCCCAGTTAGGGCGTTTTTGAAAATCTGTTCAAAGCCCAAGAACTTTAGGATTGAACGATTCACGGAGCGGTGGAAACGTAGACCGCCCTTATATGGACCTAGAGCTGAGTTGAACTCAATGCGATATCCCCGGTTTACCTGTACTTCTCCATTGTCATCAACCCAGGGAACCCGGAACAGAATCTGGCGTTCAGGCTCAACTAAACGGTCAAGCAGCTTAGTTTCTGCAAACTCGGGATGTTTTTCTACCGCCGGCCCGATTGATTCCAGAATTTCCCTAACTGCCTGGTGAAATTCGGGTTCATTGGGGTTACGATCTAGGACTTCGTTATATACCTCTTCCACAACACTGCTCATAGTGGCTCCTCGCTGTCTATTAACCTCATTCTCCTTATCGGAACGAGGCACGCTACTTCTTTAGGTTTTCATTTTCCGACGAAACGTTACCACTACAATCCACATTTTGACTAAAGCGTTAAATAATTTTACCTTTCTCACAATTTGGAGGAAGGGTGAGCTAGGCTAGTGCCCGCTATTGGGAGCTCGCTAGTTTCTTAGGACGACGGCTACAGAAAAACCCGTGGTTAAAAAGGTAGTCGCTGCCGGGTATCCTTTTAACTATGGCTGATTGCGTACCCTACCGCCCTGCTCCGGGTGATATTCCTACCAGCCCGGGGGTATACCGATTTTTAGATAAAAACGGTCGGGTTATCTATGTGGGAAAAGCAATTAACCTGCGCAATCGGTTAGCAAACTATTTCCAGCCGCTTGATTCTTTACATCCCCGTACCCGGAAAATGGTCACCACCGCTGTCGGGGTTAAATGGATAACGGTAGCTAATGAGCTAGAGGCACTTTCGCTGGAATACTCCTGGATAAAAGAGTTTGCTCCGCGTTTTAATGTGATGTTTCGTGACGATAAATCGTATCCGTATCTGGCGCTCACGATGGCAGAAGAATATCCTCGCATTCACATTACTCGGGAGAGAAAACGCGCGAACACCTGTTATTTTGGCCCTTACACCCAGGTATGGGCAGTTCGCGAAACCATGGATCTACTGCGCAAAGCATTTCCTTTACGTTCGTGCACTAAGGGAGTATTCAAACGCTCTCAAGCGCTCGGACGTCCCTGCCTAGAAGGTTATATCGATAAATGTGCCGCTCCCTGCGTGGGACGGATAAGCTCGGCTAAGTATCGCCACTTAGCCGAGCAAGTGAGAGCGTTTTTAGATGGAAAAACGGAACCGATTACTTCTCAATTGCGTCAAGAAATGAGCAAAGCGGCCGCTAAACTTGACTATGAACAGGCAGCCAAAACTCGTGACCAGCTCCGCGCCCTCGAAACAGTGAGAGAAAAAAACGCGGTAGTCTTGGATGAAAGTATTGACGCTGATGTATTTGCTTTCGCTAAAGATGAACTCGAAATGATTATGCAGGTTTTTTACGTGCGAGCTGGCAGAATCAGGGGAGAGCGCGGCTGGGTAGTAGACACTTCAGAAAATACTGAGCTACCGGAAATGTTAGAGGCTTTCCTAGAGCAAGTTTACGGCGAATATCAAGCAATGGATGGCCAAATTGCCCCCGCAATGAGCGTTGATGATATCGCACATACCCCAATCCAGGCGATTCCGGCACAGGTGTTAATGCCGCTTCTGCCAGCTCATTCGCCGGTGCTGGCGGCTTGGCTAAGCCAAATACGGGGGAAAAAGGTAGAAATTAAGGTACCCCGGCGGGGAGCGAAGTATTCTTTAATGCAAACCGCTGCGGAAAATGCCCAGCAATCATTACGCCTGCATAAAAGTAAACGGGTAGGGGATTTGACTCAGCGTTCTGAAGCCTTGCGGCAGCTGCAAGAATATTTGGACTTACCAGAAGCTCCCTTACGAATAGAAGGCTACGATATTTCCCATACCCAAGGAACTAACCAGGTAGGGTCAATGGTTGTTTTCGAGGACGGAGCGCCCTTAAAACGCGCCTATCGCACCTTTAATATCAAAACCACCCCCGATGATTCTTCAGACGACACTAAAGCTATGAATGAAGTGCTTACCCGGCGCTTCCTGCGCCTAAAACAAGAAGAACAAGAGGCACAAGATGAGCTTAATAGCGCTGAAAGCCCTAAAGATTTAAAGTCGAGACGTTTTTCCTATCCTCCCGATTTAGTGGTTGTTGATGGAGGCGCTCCCCAGGTTAATGCCGCCCATAAGGCATTATTAGAGGTAGGAGCAAATGTGAGCGTTATCGGTTTAGCGAAACGCCTGGAAGAAGTTTGGATTCCCGGCAGTGATTTTCCGGTAATTTTGCCCCGTACCTCACCGGCTCTGTACCTATTACAGTATTTGCGTGATGAATCCCATCGTTTTGCTATCGGTGCTCACCGAAAGAAACGCGGAAAATCGGTGCGCCGCTCAGCTCTCGATAAAGTCCCCGGTCTGGGGAAGGTACGTCAAAAAGCACTGTTGCAGCACTTTGGTTCGCTAAAACGTTTAAAGGCAGCAACCATAGAGGAAATAGCCGAGGTCGAGGGAATCGGTTCGGCAATAGCCAAACAGATATTTCAATCTTTTGCCGATAGCCGGTAAGGCTGGCATCTTCGTAGCATACTTAAAACATGAATGAAGATTTTCACTACCAATCGTCTCCGCCAACCGTACCTGAAGGTGTTCCTCTTTTGGACGAGGCGGCACCCCCTAGAAATGCCCATGTGCCCGAGATGATAATCATTACCGGTATGTCAGGGGCAGGGCGTTCCCGGGCTGGTCAGGCGCTTGAAGATCTTGATTGGTATGTGGTTGATAATCTCCCTCCCGCAATGCTTTTGCCATTTGCCGACATGATGACCCCACAGGGAGAAGGCATCCATCGTTTGGCGGCGATAGTGGATGTGCGTAGCGGAGATTTATTCTCTAAGTTTCAACGAGCCCTAGATGAGCTTTCGCTTAGGAATATTCGCTACCAGTTGGTGTTTTTAGATGCCGATGAAGGGGTATTGGTGCGCCGCTATGAATCGAACCGGCGTCCTCATCCGCTCCAGGGAGGAGGACGAATTCTTGACGGAATTCGCTTAGAGCGACAGATATTAGCTCCTATCCGAGCCCGTGCCGATGCCCTAATTGATACCACTAATATGAATGTGCATGATTTGAACCGACATATGCGCGATGTAGTAGCCGGTGAGGGTGAACGCCCGATGAAGCTCACCGTAATGTCTTTCGGTTTTAAGAACGGTATTCCTCTGGACGCGGATTGGGTATGCGACGTGCGCTTTTTAGCTAATCCCTATTGGGTTAGTGAGCTGAGACATTTAACCGGGCGTGACGAGCCGGTAGCGAAATATGTTCTCGAACAAGCCGGAGCCGAGGACTTTGTTAATAATATAGTGAATATGCTCACCCCTATTTTTGAGGGGTATTTAACAGAGCTAAAACCCTTTGTTACTATCGCGGTTGGCTGTACCGGCGGACAGCATCGTTCAGTAGCTTTAGCTGAAAGAATCAGTGAACTTTTCCGCCTCCAAGGATTACCGGTTCGTACCGTACACAGAGATATGGGGTTGGAATGAGGACGCTACTAGATTCCGATGGTTGGGTAACCAGAGGGCAAGCTGGGCCAAAAATTGTGGCACTGGGGGGCGGTCATGGTCTGTCTGCTACCTTGCGCGCCTTACGACATATAACTCGCGAACTTACCGCTGTGGTTACCGTAGCTGATGATGGGGGTTCTTCGGGGCGTTTACGCAAAGAACTGGGGGTGCTTCCTCCCGGGGACTTACGGATGGCGCTAGCGGCTCTATGTGACGATACTGATTGGGGATTGACTTGGCGGGATGCTATGCAGCATCGTTTCAGCTCTGATGGTCCTTTAGATAACCATGCGCTTGGAAACCTGTTAATCGTCACCATGTGGGATTTGTTAGGCGATGTGGTGGAGGGTCTTGATTGGGTGGCAAGATTGCTCAACTGCTCAGGCAAAGTATTGCCCATGTGTGCAGAGCCAATGGAAATTGAAGCAGACTTGGTGCGCGCAGGGAAAAAACGCACTGTTTATGGGCAAGCTAAAGCTGCCAAAGCTCCCGGAAAAGTAGTTGATGTTCGTCTTAGCCCGGTTCACCCGAAAATTTGTCCTCAAACTATTAAAGCGATTGGTCAGGCAGAGGGGATTGTGCTCGGGCCTGGTTCCTGGTTTACCTCGGTGATTCCGCATTTGCTGGTACCCGAGCTTGCCGAGGCCTTGCAAACATCACCAGCTGGAAAAGTGATGGTGATGAATTTGCAACCCCATACCGATGAAACCGAGGATTTGACGGTCTCGGGACATATTGAGGCTTTCCGTCATTTTGCGCCTGACTTGAAAATTGATGTCATCATAGTTGATCCCACCGCTATAGAAGATGACGATAATTTGGAACGCGCTGCGGATTTGGTAGGTGCAAAACTAATTATGCGTCAGGTGAGGGCGGGTTCGGCCTCGGAAAAACACGACCCCTTGCGCCTGGCAGCTGCCCTCAGAGATGCCTTTGACGGATACCTGTCAGAAGTGGGAGTTTTCGAGCTTTAGTTACAATATTGGCTAGTTAAAAGAAAAACTCGATGGCATTAAAATAGCTGAAATTTGGCGGCGAAAGGAAGAGTAAATGTCTTTGACCTCAGATATAAAAGATGAGTTAGCGGAAAAAATCCCCGCTAAGCAGTCTGAGGCGCAGGCGCAAACCGCCAGCATCTTGCGGTTTGCGGGCGGTATTCACCTGATTAATCGCAGCATCGTGGTAGAGGTGGAAGTAGACAATGTTGCGGTAATGCAAAACCTGGTTACCTGTCTGCAACAGCTGTTCGATGCCAACCCGGATGTGGTGCGGGTAGGAGCCAGCGGGATTCGCTGTGATGATCGCTATGTGGTGCGGGTAGTGGAAAATGCTGCTACTTTAGCTCGCCTAACCGGTTTAATTGATCGCGCCGGTCGGCCGGTACGTGGATTGTCTCCTCGGCTGGTATCGGGTGCTTTGGAGGTTTCAAAAGCTACCTGGCGAGGGGCGTTTATGGCACGTGGTTCCCTGGCGCAGCCCGGACGGTCCGGATCTTTAGAGATAACCTGCCCCGGTCCAGAAGCGGCTTTAGCACTGGTAGGAGCGGCCCGTCGCCTCGGAGTAAATGCCAAGTCCCGACAGGTTCGCGGTCTAGACCGAGTAGTGGTTCGCGATGGGGAACAAATCTCTAAACTTTTAGAGGTTATGGGAGCAAGCCGGGCGCAAGCAATATGGGATAAGAATCGGCAAACCAATCAGGTACGAGGTTCAGTTAATCGCTTAGCGAATTTTGATGATGCGAATTTACGTCGCAGTGCCCGGGCAGCGGTAGCGGCGGGAGCGAGGGTGCGCCGAGCCTTTGAAATCTTGGGCGAGGATATTCCCGCTCATCTTTTGCAAGCCGGCAGGTTGCGGCTTCAATATAAGGAAGCTTCCCTAGAAGAGCTGGGACAGAAGGCAAATCCGCCCTTGACTAAAGATGCAGTTGCCGGTCGGATTAGGCGTCTGCTGGCAATGGCGGATAAGGCTGCTCGCGAGCAGGGAATCCCCTCTACCCAGGCGGCAGTCGATGAAGATGATGGGCTTATCTAGGGCGGATTCTAACTATCGCGTAGCTATTAGAAAAAGATTGCTAAATAACGACAATAGACCTAAGCGTAAATCAGGCATTCCGTGTAGAGTGGTCTTTAAGAGGACGGCTCAAGATGATCGTCCCCAGGGCTAAGGCTGCCCGGGTTTCCAGGTGGCGGTAAGCTCTGACCAGTAAGCAGACTCCGCTGGTTAAACCAGCAGTTCAGGAGGATAACAGTGACCATTCGCGTTGGAATCAATGGCTTTGGCCGTATTGGCCGTAACTTCTTCCGGGCCGTTCGTGCTCAGGGTGCTGATATTGAAGTTGTAGCCGTAAATGACCTAACCGATAATAAAACCCTTGCTCACCTGCTAAAGTATGACTCCATTTTGGGTCGTCTAGATGCAGAAGTAACTTATGACGAAGAATCTATCACCGTTGGTGATCACCGGATTGTTACCTTTGAAGAGCGCGATCCTGCCAACCTACCTTGGAGCAAAGTTGGAGCAGATATCGTAATCGAATCTACCGGTTTCTTCACTGACGCTACCAAGGCAAAGGCTCACCTAGAGGGCGGGGCAAAGAAAGTTATTATTTCTGCTCCTGGCAAGAATGTTGATGCCACTTTCGTAATGGGTGTAAACCACACTGATTACGATCCTGAAAAGCACACCGTTATTTCTAACGCCTCTTGTACCACTAACTGCCTTGCTCCGATGGCAAAGGTACTCAATGACAAGTTTGGGATTGAACGTGGCTTGATGACCACTATTCACGCCTACACTGGCGATCAGCGTCTGCATGATGCTCCGCACAAGGATTTGCGTCGCGCTCGTGCTGCTGCTCTGAACATTGTTCCTACCACCACTGGTGCTGCTAAAGCGGTTGCTTTGGTATTGCCGGAACTAAAGGGCAAGTTGGACGGCTATGCTTTGCGCGTGCCGGTACCGACCGGTTCGGTAACCGACCTAACCTTCACCCCCTCCAAGCCCTGCACTGCGGAAGAAATTAATGCCGCTATGAAAGAGGCCGCCGAGGGCGAACTAAAGGGTGTGCTGGCTTACTCGAACGATGAACCGCTAGTATCTACTGACATTGTTACCGATCCTCACACCTCGATTTTCGATTCCGCTTTGACTAAGGTAATCGACGGTCAGGTCAAGGTAGTTTCTTGGTATGACAATGAATGGGGCTACTCCAATTCCCTAGTTAGCTTGACTAAACTGGTTGGAGAGAACCTGTAAATAATAATGCGAACTGACGCTTAAGTTGTGCCCGCCTGCCTGTTTCAGGTAGGCGGGCACAACTTGATGCCGGTGTTCATTCAGCATTTAACCGCAGAAAGGTATAGCAAATAATGGCGCTACGAGATATTAAGTCCCTAGGAGATATTGCCGGTAAAAAAGTCCTGGTGCGCTCCGATTTTAATGTGCCGCTAAAGGACGGCAAGATTACTGATGATGGGCGGATTCGCGCCGCTCTTCCCACTTTAAAAACCCTGATAGAGGCAAAAGCTAAGGTGCTAGTAATGGCGCATCTTGGACGTCCTAAAGGTCAGGTGAATCCGGAGTTTTCGTTGGCGCCGGTAGCGAAACGGCTGGGGGAACTGCTGGGGCAAGATGTTGCTTTAGCTAAAGACACTGTTGGTGAGGACGCTCAACAGCTGGCTTCTGTTTTGGAAGACGGTCAGGTTGTACTGCTAGAGAATGTGCGTTTTGATTCCCGAGAGAATTCCAAGGACGATAGTGAGCGTGAGGCTTTAGCTAAAGAATATGCGCAGCTGGCTGATTGCTTCGTATCTGATGGTTTCGGGGTGGTTCACCGCAAACAGGCTTCGGTTTACGATGTAGCGAAGTTGTTACCATCAGCTGCCGGATATTTAGTTAATAAAGAAATTGAGTCTTTACGGCGGGCAACTGATAATCCGGAACGTCCCTATGGGGTAATCCTGGGTGGTTCCAAAGTCTCTGACAAGCTGGGGGTAATTGCGAATCTACTTGAAAAGGCAGATTTCCTGGCGATTGGCGGGGGGATGGCTTACACGTTCCTAGCTGCTAAAGGCTACGAGGTAGGTACTTCGCTACTGGAAACTGACCAGATTGAGACGGTCAAAGGCTATATCCAAAAAGCAGCCGAACGGGGAGTAGACCTCTTGTTGCCGGTAGATACCCTGGTAGCACCAGAGTTTTCTGCTGATGCCCCGGCTACTTTGGTTGATTGTGACGCTATTCCCAGCGATCAGATGGGACTAGATATTGGTTCAAAGACCGCTCAGCTATTTGCCGATAAGATTCGTTCCGCCAAGACGGTTGCTTGGAACGGTCCGATGGGGGTCTTTGAATTTGAGGCTTTCAGCTCTGGTACCAAGGCAGTTGCGCAAGCTCTTGCTGATTCTGATTGCTTTAGCGTAATTGGTGGGGGAGACTCCGCAGCCGCAGTTCGTACCCTGGGATTTGATGAAAATAAGTTTAGCCATATCTCTACCGGTGGCGGAGCTTCTTTGGAACTATTGGAAGGCAAGACCCTGCCGGGGATTGCCGTATTGGAGGATTAATTATGACTCGTACCCCACTGCTAGCAGGCAACTGGAAAATGAATATGAACCACCTAGAGGCAACTCGTCTGGTTCAAGAACTTGCTTTAGATTTGCAAGATCATCATTTTGACTACCATAACGATGTGGTAGTGGTTCCGCCCTTTACCGATATTCGTTCGGTACAAACCGTGGTGGAATCCGACAACCTGAAGATTACTTACGGAGCGCAAGATGTTTCCGTACACGAATCCGGTGCCTACACCGGTGAAATCGCCGCTTCGATGCTAACTAAACTGGGCTGCTCCTGGGTGGTTGTCGGTCACTCTGAAAGACGGGAATATCATAACGAAAGTGATGAGCTCGTTGGGCAGAAAGCTCAGGTGGCTTTAGAAGCTGGTATGACCCCAATTATCTGTTGTGGGGAAGGACTAGAGGTTCGTAAAGCCGGTGAGCATGTAAATCATGTTGTAAAACAAATTGAAGGCGCATATCAAGGCATTTCTGCTGATGATGCGGTTAATACCGTAGTTGCTTATGAACCTATTTGGGCTATTGGCACCGGTGAAACCGCTACGCCCGAGGATGCCGAAGAGGTTTGTGCAGCAATTCGAGAAAAACTCTCGCAGCTATATTCAGCCGATGTTGCCGAGTCGATTCGCGTTCTTTACGGAGGATCCGTTAAATCGGCGAACGTAGCTGAAATCATGGCTAAACCTAATGTAGATGGTGCTTTGGTTGGCGGAGCCTCTCTGAAAGCCGAGGAATTCTCCAAGATAGTTCGCTTTGATGGCTAGCATTTTACTAGGTAATTCAATCCGCTTTCAGCGGTGAAGTTCCTAACTATTGGCGGCGGGTCACAATAGACCCGCCGCCAATAGGTTATAGTAGTCAGTAAACATACTTATTGGGAGAAGAATTTAGTGCAAACCGTAATTGAAATCATTGCTGAAGTAGTGCTGGTACTATCCAGTTTGTTTCTGATTCTTACCATTTTGATGCATAAAGGATCAGGCGGGGGTCTGTCTGATATGTTCGGTGGCGGTCTTTCCTCCAGCGCCGGCTCATCTGGGGTGGCAATGCGTAACCTGAACCGGATAACTGTCGTTACCGCAGTTGTTTGGTTAATCAGCGTAATTGTTTTGGGCTTATTACCTCGTATGTTTGCGTAGCTCCATCTTCAGGTCATGGCTTAACCGATAGCACTTCCCATGATGCGCGCTAGGTATGCCTCAAAGTCACAAAAATCTGGGTATAAGGTTTCTTGGAAGATTCTTCTCGGGGCTTTAGGTATTTCTTGTCTCCTGGCATTGATTGCGGTTGGAGGGGCGATTGGTTATTCAATGTATCAGGCGGGAAAAGTCAATCAGCCTAAAGCTAGTGTGGCTCCCCCCAGTCCAATTACCCCTAAAACTACCTCTACCCCTCCTCCTAAAAAGGAGGTTCAGATAACTTTAGCGGCTACCGGAGATGTATTACCACATGACGCAATAGTAAAAGAAAGTTGGCGTCACGGATTAGGCTCTCATTTTAAGCCAATGGTAGAAAAAATACGTCCTTGGATAGTAGGGGCGGATATAGCTTTTTTCCACCAAGAAGTTCCTTTTGGAAAGTCCGATAAAGATTCTAAGGGCTACCCCGTATTTAAAGCTCCTATTGGTTGGGCGGCCGATACCAAAGCCCTGGGATATGACGGTTGTTCTACCTCCTCCAATCACACAATTGATCAGGGGACTAAGGGAATCAAGCACACTAACGAAACTTTGCGAGCGCAAGGTCTGGGAGTTACTGGCTCAGCCTCCAGCGCAGACGAAAAACGCTATCAAATGTATGAGGTGAATAAAGAGGGACGTTCCTTCAAATTAGCTCATATTTCCACTGCTTACGGGCTTAATCAGGGAAGGGTAGCAGAGGTAATCAAGAATCCCTGGTGGGTTAATCTTAGTTCTGATGGTCAAATTATTGTAGATATTGCCCGTCAAGCCCGCGCCGATGGTGCCGATTTCGTAGTTGCCTCGGTACATTCCGGCATCGAGTACAACTCCTCTCCCTCCACAGAGCAAGACCGGATAGCTCATAACTTGGCTCGCTCCGGTGAGGTCGATTTATATATTGGGCATCATGCCCATGTTCCCCAGCCAATCCGTAAACTACCCGGTGGTGTAGATAATCAAGGCATGTGGGTATATTACGGCATTGGTAATCTGCTTTCTGCCATGACTCCCACCAGAAATGGGATAGGCAGTCAAGTGGGGCAAATTGCTTTCCCTACAATTACTGTTCCTGCCGAAGGCCGTCCTTATGTTTCCAAAGCCGGATGGATTCCTCTGGTACTTGATAGATCCACAGTCCAGGTATTACCGGGTTATCTGTATGAAAATGGCAGTAAGACCGGAACTCGGTTATCACCGGCAACTGCTGCAAAATATCTAGCTCATGTGCGCAAAGTTACGGAGACGCAAGCAACTGAACTAAAAGACGCGCCCCCTGCCGATTCAATTACCACTATTACCCTCATCAACTAGATTATTGGTTGCTTTAGGTATCTTTATTTAACAGCTAATTAACATTTCCGATTACTTAATCAGTGATTTTCCTGTTCAGCTAGTCGCTATTTCAGTGGGGGATTGCGCCCTAATTATTCGTAGAGTATTGCTAAATTAGAAATCTTAGAAGCTAATGAGTAGATAAAACCTACCTATTATGAATCCGCAAGAATATATCAGGTCTCTTATGGCATAATGATTGCGGTAGCACGATGATGTGTAGGGGAAATAATGAACAAAAAATGCGAAAGTATTATTAAAGGTATCCTGGTGGTCACGATGGCTGGTAGTCTTGGTATTTTAGGGGTCTTACCTAAAGCTATTGCCGCTGGTAATACTGATTATTCACATTTGAACACTTCCGCCCAGATGGTATCTAGTGCACAGAGCGTTCCTTTGACCACGATTGATGGAAAATCCAGATTCCAAAGCCTGAATAACGGATGGAAATTCAATCTTGGAGATATTTCCGGTGCTCAGGCTACGGCCTATAACGATGCAAAATGGCGAACTGTAGATATTCCTCATGACTACAGCATCGAACAACCTTTTTCTAAATCTATGGAAGGAGAAAGTGGATACCTGCCGGGAGGTGTCGGCTGGTATCGCAAGAGCCTCAATCTTCCTTCTGAACTACAGCATAAACGGATAAAACTCAGCTTTGACGGCATCTATATGGATGCCACGATTTATGTAAACGGAACTGAGCTAGCCAATCATCCATATGGATATACGCCTTTTTCTATAGACATCACCGATAACGTAAAGTTCGGTGAAAATAACGTAATTGCTGTTAAAGTGAACCACCAAACGCCTTCGAGTCGCTGGTACTCAGGTTCTGGTATTTATCGCGACGTAGATTTAGTGATAACTGACCCAATTCACATTGCTTCTAGTGGCGTAAAAATTACGCCCAAGAATATCGATACCTATACGGAAGCTGGGTCGCTCGATCTCGATCTAAGCACGAAGATTATCAATGCGGCTGCTTCCCCAAAGACCATAACCTTAAGACATACAATTTCCCCTAAAACCGGGGGCAACAGTATCGGTACGGTAACAAGTACCCCTATAACAGTGGAAGCGGGAAAATCTTTAACCAATTCAACTGCTCTTTCTGCTCAGTCTCCACAGCTGTGGACGATAGAAAAACCGGTGCAGTACCTGGTGAAAACCGAAGTATTTGAGGGTAGTAGACTGCTAGATACCCTCGAAACTAATACTGGCTTCCGCCAACTGACTTTTGATCCAAATACCGGCTTTGCCCTAAACGGTAAGAAAATGAAACTCAAAGGGGTTTCTATGCACCATGACCAAGGGGCGCTAGGAGCAAAAGCCTATCGAGATGCTATCGCGCGGCAGATAGATATCCTCAAGAAAATGGGGGCTAACACCATTCGGATTACCCATAATCCCGCTTCGCGAGATTTGATTGATTTAGCGAATCAAAAAGGAATGCTCCTGATTGAAGAAATCTTCGATGGTTTGCATTGTACGAAAAATGGTAACCAGATGGATTATGCCCGCTTTTTCAATCAGCTCGTACCAAAAGACAGCAAACTAGAAAACGTTACTGCTGGTAGCACCTGGGCACGTTTCGATTTAGAAACAACTATGCGCAGAGATATCAATGCCCCCAGTATCATCATGTGGTCACTGGGAAATGAAATCCAGGAGGGTACTACCTGTGGCATCGACAGTTTCTTAAGCCCGCAGACAAATCTAATTAAGTGGGCAGCGGAAATTGACAATACCCGCCCTCTTACCCGGGGTGATAATGCAATAAAGCATAATAACTCGGCTATAAACGTTATGAAATCTTTGGTATCTACCGCGAAAACATCTGGTACCACTGGCGCGGTCGGGGCTAACTATGCCAATGGCGGACAGTACGATTCTATCCATAGGCAGATTCCGGGAGCTATGCTCTACGGAGCGGAAACCGCCTCATCAGTAAACAGTAGGGGAGTTTATTCCAGAACTACCGATAACCGTCAAACCGCGGATAAACAGCTTACCTCATACGATAATTCTAAAGTGAACTGGGGAGCTACCGCCGCTCAAGCCTGGTTAGACGTGATTAAGCGAGATTTCGTAGCCGGAACTGCGGTCTGGACAGGATTCGATTACCTGGGCGAGCCTACCTTTTGGAATGGGACTTCACCCGGCCCGCAAGGACAATGGCCATCTCCAAAGAATTCCTATTTCGGTATTATCGATACTGCTGGTTTTCCCAAGGATTCCTATTACCTGTATCAAAGTCAGTGGAATGACAAAGTTACCACTCTCCACGTTTTACCGGCCTGGAACCGGAGTATCCTGCAAAATCAAGGAAATGGAAATCAAAAAGTTGTTGTTTACTCGGATGCCAGTGCAGTAGAGCTTTTCTTTACCGGTACAGACGGTAAAAAGAAATCTCTCGGTAAGAAAACTTTCGCGAAAAAAACTACTCCTGCAGGATATAAATATCAGCTTTATGAAGGAAGCGATAAGAGCTCCATCGAATCCGAAAACCTGTATCTTTCTTGGAACGTGCAATATGCAGACGGTACGTTGAGCGCAGTTGCCTATGATGAATCCGGAAATGTTATTACTAATACTCAAGGTCGCGACACAGTTAGCACCGCCGGGAAAGCTGCGAAACTTGACGTTAGCCTAAACAGAACTGAGCTAAGCGCGAATAACCAAGATTTGGCATACGTCGAGGTAACAGTCATAGATGATAACGGGACTCCCGTACCCGATGCCAACCTAAAAGTAGATTTTAATGCTAGCGGAGCCTGCGAAATGATGGGCACAGATGCTGGCAAACAAGACGATCACACCTCCTATCTATCGAGTAGTCGCAACACCTATAACGGTAAGGTTTTAGGAATTGTTAAATCTAAAAAGATAGCTGGACAGTGCACTATAAACGTTTCCGGGACTAACCTTCCCAAAGTTACGAAGACCATTACGGTCACGCCCGCGCCTAACGCTTCCCAAGACCGAGCAATTGATGCTTACTCGTATCCTCGAAACTACTACGTTCAGGTAGGAACCCAGCCGCGCTTGCCCGATAAAATCGATGCTATCTTTACCGATGGCAGCCAAGATGCGGTAGAAGTTACTTGGAATCAAGTACCCAAGGAACAGTATTCTAAGGCAGGATTTTTCACTGTCCTTGGAAAGACTAAGCACGGTCATCAGGTCAGCGCTAATGTCACGATGCTCAACCGCGTAGGTGCGGTTTTGAACTACTCAGCAACTACCCCGGTGGGGATAGTCCCCACTATTCCCGCTACCCGCCCGGCGGTCTTACCGGATGGCACTATTTTGGATGTACAGTTTGACGTTACCTGGCAAAAACCAAACGAAAAGGTTTATTCCAAGGCAGGAACGGTAACTATTGAAGGTAAAGCTAAGTTCCTAGATAAAGAACTTCCGGTCACCGCCACCATCAGGGTGCAAGAAGCAGTAGTGAAGATAGGAGATAGTGTCAGTGGAGCTGCTACTCTCTCCCAGGATATTCCTGCTGATAAACAGTCAGATACCCTCGATGCGATTAAAGACGGTAATACCGCAGTAGGCTCAAATACCCAGGGAGGGGCAAATCCAACTGCCTGGACAAACTATACTAATTCCCAAGCTGGTGATAACAGTGCAGCTATAGAATTCAAATATGCTACTCAGCAAACTTTTGGTGAGTTCAATGTTTATTTCTTTAAGGATTCTTATTCTGCCCGCTATCCCGATGGGGGAACCACCAAGTTTTATGTAAAAGAAGCCGCTGGTGACCAATGGAAACCAGTGGAAACTACCGAAAGTATTGCCACTAGCGAACATCCTGAAAACGTTAAAAAGTATTCCTATGCTTTGAAAAAGCCGGTAAATGCCACCTATGTAAAACTTGAAGTAATTAATAAGTCTGAACAGCTTAGCGGTCGTAATCCCTGTACCGGGATTACCGAAGTGGAATTAAAAACCGCTTCCAACACTACCTCTACCTTCAGTACCGCTAAGCTAGCGTCACTGCAAGTAAATGGGGAAAACCTTTCGAAATCAGTGCTTAAGTCCTTTGAATATGCCACCCCAGCCGAGAAAATAACGCAGATAAAGGCACTGGCGAAAGATAACGCGGCGATAACTGTACTTCCTGAATACGAGGGCGTAGCCCGGGTGATTATCGAATCGGAAGACCACAAAACAATTAATACTTTCAAGATTTATCTAGGGAAGGAACAACCAGAACCGGCCGATGATGCTAGCAGAGACCTACCAGTTAATCAGCTAAACATTGAGGTCGGAAGCCAAGCTAAAACCGCAGGAAACAACTCCAAAGGTAGCGCCATAGATAACGATGCAAATACGCTCTGGCATACCCCTTGGGGGGCGGACAACCCGATTAATGGCAATGCCGATAATTTTGCAAGCGCCGGTTGGGCAGTATTGATTCTAAAACAGCCCACCGACCTAGAGGCTCTGCGGTATCTTCCCCGCAAAGACGGAAACAACGGTACTATTACCGGTTACAAAGTTTACGTTAGTAACACGGACAATCCCCAGGGCTCTACCCGCCCTGACGGGGTGCGACTTCCCGCCGAGAACCAATATACTTTAGTATCTCAAGGCTCGTGGGACGATAATTCCGACTGGAAGCTGGCGCAATTCGATAAAGTACATACCGCTAAATATGTGAAACTTGTTCCTACCTCCTCGGTAAGCGACACGAAACCAAATATGTTTGTAAGTGCAGCTGAACTGCGTTTGCGACAACCGAAACCACGGATCGACCTCAGTGATGACACCCTAGGTTATAGCGTGAGCGTTAAGCCCACAGTTATTGAAGTCGATGCAGTAGATGCTGCTCATCCGGCTCGTCCTCAGACGGTCACGGTAAAAGACAAACAGGGCAAAACCCTGATTGAGGGCGTAAATTACCGTTTAACCTACGTGGCTGATACTCAGGTAGGTACCGCGATGGTCACTGTAAGTGGCATCAATACTCACAAAGGTCAGTTGAGTGCTCAATACCAAATCAAGCTAAAGAAAAACCCCGGGTCTTCCCAGCAGCCTGGGGGAGATTCACAGGTTAATCCAGGTACGAATCCAAACCCGGGTTCCAAGCCTGGTAAAAATACTAATCCAGCAACCAAACCTGGCGGACAAGACACTACCATGCCCCCTTCTGGCAGTTCAGCTAGCAATACAGGGAGAAAGACCTCTAGTTCAATCGCAAATACCGGCGCTAATACTCTTTGGTCATGGGGGATTATGCTCGCGGTCGGATTAGTTACCGGGGGATTGAGCATCTTGAAATATCAAAGTCACAAACGCAAGACTTCATAGCGTTAGACCTCGATAGCTAAACCTGGAAAATCAAACTGCTAACCTGGTTTAGCTATCGGGAAGTATTAGCAATAATGCTTGCTATTGCGTACATAGTTTGCTACCTCACACTGTGTGCCTAGCATTTCCGCAAACCCGCTTAGTGCCATAAGATTAGCAACGTTGCAAGTAATTCTAATCAGCATGGCAGTATTTATTTGTCAGTGCTGTTCAACCTGCTTCAGGAGTGTATTTCGTGAAAACAGACGTGGAAAAGCTGGAAGAAACCAGGGCTAAACTAACCGTTCAGGTGCCTTACGAGGATCTCAAACCTGAAATAGATAAGGTTTATAAGCAGGTTGGAAAGCAGGTTTCGATTCCTGGTTTTCGTCCTGGTCATGTACCGACGAGGATAATCGACCAGCGGATCGGACGCGGCTACGTACTAGAACAGGCTATTAACGAACGTCTAGGAGACTATTACGGGCGCGCTCTTGGGGAAGCAGACCTGACCCCTCTGGGGCAACCCGAGGTTGAAGTAGTTGAAACTCCCGCCGTTGAAGGTAAGCCCGGAGGCGATTTAAAGTTCACTGCCGAGGTTGATATTGTTCCTGATTTCGATTTACCTTCCCTTGAGGGTCTTTCTTTAGAGGTTTCTAAACTGGAAGTATCGGACGAGGACGTAGAAAAAGAACTTGATCAGCTGCGTGATCGTTTTGCTTCCCTAAAGACCGTAGACCGTCCGGCTCAAGACGGTGACTTTACCTCGATTGATATGGTTGCCAAGATTGGGGACGAGGAAATCGATTCGGTTTCTGGGGTTTCCTACCAGATTGGTTCTGCGTCCATGCTAGAGGGGATGGATGAAGCCCTAAATGGCATGAAAGCCGAGGAAACCACCGAGTTTAAATCCACTTTGAAGGGTGGAGACCACGAGGGAGAAGAAGCTGATGTCACCCTCACTCTCCATAAGGTAAAAGAGCGGGAACTGCCGGAAGCTGACGATGATTTCGCCCAGATGGCTTCCGAGTTCGACACTATCGGAGAGCTTCGCAGCGATTTGCGCGTTAATGTAGAGAAGATGCGCCGTCAGCAGCAGGCTTTGGAAGCCCGTGAAAAGCTCCAGGACTACCTGGTAGATAATACTGATTTCCCGCTTCCGCAAGCCTTTATTGACTCTGAGGTCGATCGCCTGGCAGACGGAAAAGAAGAGGCTGATCGTGACGAACTAGCCGAGACGGTTAAGAAGCAAGCTAAACAGCAGATTATTGTAGACCGGATTGCGAATGAGCGTGACGTAGAAATCGACCCCAACGAGCTTTACCAGTCTATTTTCGAGATTGCGCAAATGTATGGGGTTGATCCAATGCAGCTAATTAAGGATCAAAGTCAAGTGGCTGCCATGGGGCAGGATTTGCGTCGCAACCGCGCCCTGGTATCGGCTCTGCGGGAAGTAACGGTAAAGGACGAAGAGGGCACCGAAATTGATCTTTCGGAGTTCACCAAGGATCCGGCCGAAGCACGTGCGGAACAAGCAGCTATGGCTGCCGCCGAACAGACAGCTGCCCCTAGCGAAGAGGAAGTATCTGGTAGCGAAGACTAGATTTCTGCTGGGTATCTAGCTGAAAGTATCTCAGCGGTGAAGCAGTTTTGTTGGGGCGGGAAGGACTGGCTTCCCGCCCCAACAACATATACCGGCTACAAATCTGGCTAGCATATCCGGATAAACAAGTTTTCATGCGCTGAAAGCGTAAAAGGGCATGGCAGAGAAGAAAAGTCATCTTAAAGACGGTAGTTTGATAGAGAATCGTTTTAGTTCCACAGATAAGGAAAAACACGTGCACACTTCGACAGTAAGAAATGAGGGAGATGTCCCTGGCTCCTTGGCTTTAGGAGATCATGTTTTCAACAAACTGTTAAAAGAACGGATTATTTGGTTAGGGTCAGAAGTTGGCGAAGAAAACGCTAACCAGATTTGTGCCCAGATGATGTTATTGGCAGCCCAAGATTCCGAAAAGCCGATTTTCCTATATATCAACTCCCCTGGTGGCTCGGTGACAGCCGGCATGGCTATCTACGACACCATGCAATACATTGAACCCGAGGTGGTTACAGTAGCCTTAGGGATGGCTGCCTCTATGGGGCAATTGCTACTATCTGCCGGGGCTCCCGGTAAACGCTATGCGACCCCACACGCTCGGATTTTGATGCATCAACCCTCCGGAGGAGTGGGGGGAACTGCTTCCGATATTCGCATTAACGCTAATCTGATTTTGCAAATGAAAAAGGAATTAGCCGAGATTATCGCCCAGCGTACCGGTAAATCTGTGGAACAGATTCGCCAAGATTCCGAACGTGACCACTGGTTCACAGCTCAAGAAGCTTTGGAATATGGTTTCATCGATCATGTCATAACTTCTGCTCGGAATCTGGGCAGCGACGGAAAGGAACTTTAACCCGATGTTTTCCCCGCTATACCCGGCTGGTAACCCCCGTTTACCTAAAGCTATGCCTACTAATCGTTACGTGCTTCCCGAATTTGAAGAACGCACGTCCTATGGATTTAAGCGTCAAAACCCCTATACCAAGCTATTTGATGAGCGCATCATTTTCTTAGGGGTGCAGGTTGATGATTCTTCGGCTGACGATATTATGGCGCAGCTTTTGGTATTGGAATCTCAAGACCCCGATTCTCTAATCACCATGTACATTAACTCTCCGGGTGGCTCTTTCACCGCCATGACGGCAATCTATGACACTATGCAGTACGTTAAACCCCAGATTCAGACGGTCTGCCTGGGTCAGGCTGCTTCGGCAGCAGCAGTACTGCTAGCTGGGGGTTCACCGGGTTCTCGTCTTGCCTTACCGAACGCACGTATCGTGATTCATCAGCCCTCTATGCAGGGATCGCAAGGCCAAGCCACCGATATCGAGATTATTGCGGAAGAAATTGACCGGATGCGTACCTGGTTAGAAGAAACCATCGCTGAGCATTCCGGTCAGACCGTCGAAAAGGTGCGCAAAGATATTGAACGGGACAAGATTCTGACTGCCCAGGCCGCAAAGGAATATGGTTTAATCGACCAGGTTTTACAGTCCCGTAAAACCTCCCTTAAAAAGTAGAATCTGCCAGTCAGCGTGTTGATGCCTACAAGCTACAAAATACGTTTAGGCTAAGAAAAGCGGATTTGATTTAGGAGGAAGCCTTGGTGGAGGAAGAGGCCGAGCTACTTAAATGCTCGTTTTGCGGAAAAACGCAACGACAGGTACGCAAACTGATTGCCGGACCGGCGGTGTATATCTGTAATGAGTGCGTTGATCTTTGCAATGAAATCATGGAAGAGGACTCTGCAAAGCACTCTCGTTCCAAAGCCAAGCCTTTGCCTAAACCTAAAGAAATCTACGATTTTCTTAATAACTACGTTATTGGGCAAGACCAAGCCAAAAGGGCGCTTTCAGTCGCGGTTTATAACCATTACAAGCGGGTGCAGGCAAAAGAGCGGGGTCAAAACATTGATATGTCGCTCACCAAATCTAATATTTTACTGCTCGGGCCTACTGGCTGCGGTAAAACTCATTTGGCGCGCTCGTTAGCTAAACTGCTTAACGTCCCGTTTGCGATTGTTGATGCTACGGCACTAACTGAAGCCGGCTACGTAGGTGAGGACGTTGAAAACATCCTGCTTAAGTTAATTAATGCCGCCGATGGGGATATTAAACGGGCAGAGCGCGGGATTATCTATATTGATGAGATTGATAAGATTTCCCGCAAAGCCGAGAACGCCTCGATTACCCGCGACGTGTCGGGGGAGGGCGTTCAACAGGCACTCTTAAAAATTATTGAGGGTACGGTGGCCTCGGTACCGCCGCAGGGTGGACGTAAACATCCTCACCAGGATTATCTAGAGATTGATACCAATTCCATCCTATTTATCGCTGCTGGTGCTTTTGCCGGAATAGACGACATTGTCAAGTCCCGGCTTGGGCAACATTCCACCGGTTTTGGTTCTTCCTTAAAATCTTCTGCCGAACATGGGGATCTTTACGCACAGGTCAGTGCGGATGATTTGCACCGTTTTGGGCTTATCCCCGAGTTTATTGGACGTTTGCCGGTGCTTACTTCGGTAAAACAACTTAGTGAATCAGATTTGGTGCGGGTACTGGTAGAGCCAGAAAACTCCCTGGTTACCCAATATTGTTCCCTGTTTGAACTAGATGGGGTTGATTTACATTTCACCGATGGGGCTATCAGAGCTATGGCTCGGATGGCCAAGGAAAGAGGCACGGGAGCCAGGGCGCTTTCTTCCATTATGGAGGCAGTGCTTAAAGAAACTATGTTTGAGGTTCCCTCTCAGCCGGACGTACGTTCCGTCACTATCACTGAGGAAGTGGTGAACCAGGGGGCTAAACCCACTTTGCTAGAATCTATTCCCCGTTCAAAGACAGCTTAATACCTACTATGCAGCTAGGATGATACCATCAAGGTTATAGGTTTTATCGAAAACTGTCTCAATACTTAGCTTGGACACTTATAGCTGAGCCCTGCGGCAGTGCTTTATCCTTAGGGCATGGATAACAAGCAGGATAACAAACTTCCGGACATTCCCCCGCAGTTACTAAAGGCACGTGCCACTATCGACAATATAGATGCGGCGTTAATTCATATCTTGGCTGAGCGTTTCAAATGTACCCAAAAAGTTGGTTATTTAAAGGCAGAACTGGGGCTTAAAGCTGAAGATAAAAACCGAGAGAAACAGCAGGTAAAGCGACTACGTAACCTGGCGGAAGAAGCCGGTCTCGATCCGGTATTTGCCGAAAAGTTCCTTAAATTTATTGTGGAGGAAGTTATCCGGCATCATATTGGAATAGCGGAGCAGCAAAATCGGAATGAATAGCCAAAAGTACCTCTAGCCTAATATCTATATCCCTCTAGAGGGAGAACCGTTTAGATACCGCGAGCCTAGCTTTTTAAGAATCGGCTAGATAAAAAATAATAACTATCCCTATTCTTGTTCCAGCGGACCGCCGTAAATGGCGTTAATCTCGTTCTCGAAACGCTTGATTACTACCGAACGTTTTACCTTCAGCGAAGGCGTCATCGTACCGTTTTCTAAAGAAAAATCGGTGGTGAGGACGCGAATCTTGCGGATGGATTCGGCGCGCGAGACCTTCTGATTAGCTCTGCCCACCGCGCGCTCTAAGGCTTTTAGTACAGCCGGGTGACGCGCCGCATCTGAAACATCCATCGGTGGCAGGTTGTGATTGCGTAGCCAACCGGGGAGCATTTCTGAATCTAAAGTTACTAATGCTGCGATAAAGGGACGCCTATCGCCTACGACTACCACATTCGAGATTAGCGGGTGTCCGCGCAGACCATCTTCTAAGATTTCTGGAGAGACATTTTTGCCCCCGGCGGTCACAATTATTTCTTTCATGCGACCAGTTATATAAACAAAGCCATCAGTATCAATCCAGCCTTTATCTCCGGTTCGTAGCCAACCATCTTCGGTGTAGAGGGGGTTGTCTTTAGAGTCGATATTCAGGTAACCCTTCGACATGGGGTTACCTT
Organism: Varibaculum timonense; assembly: GCF_027694345.1. Classification (NCBI taxonomy): domain Bacteria; kingdom Bacillati; phylum Actinomycetota; class Actinomycetes; order Actinomycetales; family Actinomycetaceae; genus Varibaculum; species Varibaculum timonense. Next base: position 86,714 of record NZ_JAQEVU010000003.1, on the reverse strand, counting down.
TAAACTGAATTTCACCAACGTCAGAAGTTCTAACCGCAATTCCTGGTACCGGCTGCCCAACAGAACCAATTTTTGCCCGGTGGGGGACATTAACGGTTGCCGGCCCTAGTGTTTCCGTCAAGCCGTAACCTTCACAAACCGTGACTCCAATCCCGCGGAAGAAATGTCCCAGCCGTACCGATAGGGGGCCGCCCCCGGAAATAATATATTTCGCGTTTCCGCCCAATAGGTTGGTCAGGCGCGACAAGATTAGTTGGTAAAATACTTGTCTGCGAACCTTGAGGGCTCGGGACGGCCCTTCTGCCGTATCGAGCGCTTTTGAATAGTCGATGGCAGATTTAGCCGCTAGTCTAAATAGCCGCAGCTTCAAGCCGTGACCAGCAGAAGCATCGGCGGCATTGTAAACTTTCTCGAGGACGCGCGGTACAGCCAAAATATATGAGGGCTTAAAGGAAGCTAAATCCGCTAATAGATTCTTGGTGTCAGGTACTAATCCGAGAACCCCAGGTCCTAGCAACGCCCCCCAGGACACCAGCCGCGCCAAGGCATGGGCAACCGGTAAGAACAATAAACAGCGGGTAGTCTTTTGCATCCCGATTTCTGTCAAATAGTCTAAAAGATTAGGCAATAGGGAAGTCGCATTACCTTGGGTTATTACTGTACCTTTAGGGCGTCCAGTGGTTCCAGAAGTATAAATAATGGTGGCGACACTATCGGCGGTCAGCTGATTGTTATAGGAATCGATAACTGCCGGAGCTATTTGCCGTCCGGCCTCGATAATAGAAAGTAAATCTCCAGCCGCTAAGGAATAGATTTTGCATTTATGTTCCGCGCGACCAGCAACCGCGTGCATTAGTTCCACCGAGGACTGGGTAGAGACGATTGCGTAATGAATATCGGCGTCCTGTAAAATCCATTCGATTTGCGCTGCCGAGTCAGTTTCGTAAATCGGGACAGTCACGACCCCAATAGCTAGGCAAGCCATATCGATTAGCGTCCACTCGTAGGAAGTTGGACCGTGCAAAGCCAAGCAATCTCCCGGTTTTAGACCAATCCCTAGCAGACCGCGAGACACTGAGCTAATCTCATCCCAAAATTCTCCGGCGGACAGTTTTCTCCACTGTTCCCCGAGTAGGGTTTTTTGTTCAATAACGGTCTGGGAGGGATCTTGAGTTACTCGCCGCCGAAATAGAGAGACAACGTTTTCGTTTTCTCCCCACTGGGAGATGGCGGGCATTGAGAACTCCTTAAGCGTTCCGGGAGCTTTACCTGCTACCGCCACTGTTCCGGGGGGAAATCCGATAACGGGTTCGGTCTTTACTTGTTTGTCCTTAAACCAGTCCATCATGATAGTTAGCCTACCCTATACCTTTAATTACGGGGTTTCTTGGCTGGAGGAGTTCCCAGCACCGCATTTCGGGTAGATACCGGAGCAGAGGCATCCGCATCTACCTCGATATTTACCGTCCCGTTGAGTGAGGCAGCAGCCTCTAAATCGGCGCGAACTGCCGGAAGATTATTGGCAGACCAATCATCAGCGTAAACCATAGTTACCTGCTCAAATGGGGTGCGCTGACCTACTTTGGCTTCGGATTTTACTTTCCGCAGTACGCTCAGCGTGTCGCCCGCGAGTTTAAGGAGCTGGCTATCTCCTGCCACCTGTTTTAGCTCGGGGGAGACGCTTGGCCAGGGCGCGATATGGACGGAGCCGGTGCGATACCAAGACCATACTTCCTCGGCTGAATAAGGTAGGAACGGAGCTAGCAGTCGGGTTACGTTATCGACCACTATGGCGAGGGCGCAGCGAGCGGAATCTTGGGCGTCCTCTTGCCATTTTCCGGAAAAATTGTGGGCACGGTCTTTTACTAGCTCTAGGTAGTTGTCACAAAAATCCCAGAAGAAGGACTCGGTTTGCTCTAGAGCGCGGGTGTGGTCATACCGTTCAAATGCGTCTGTAGCAGCGGTAATAACCTCACTGAGGCGGGCAATAACCGCTTTATCTAAAGGAATGATTACTTTTGCGGGATCTAGGCATAGACCAGCGTCCTCGGTCATTGAAAGTGCGAACTTGGAAGCGTTTAGCAGTTTCATCGCTAGGCGGCGTCCAATTTTCATTTGGGCTTCTTCAAAAGCGGTATCGGTTCCCAGCCGTGCAGCTGCGGCCCAATAACGAACTGCATCGGATCCATGTTTTTCTAACAGTCCCATCGGGGTTACTACATTCCCCTTGGACTTGGACATCTTTTTGCGATCGGGGTCTAGAATCCAACCGGAAATCGCGGCGTTTTTGAAGGGAAGGGCGCCGAATTCTAGGTGGGCACGCACCACGGTCGAGAACAGCCAGGTACGGATAATGTCTTGACCTTGGGGACGCACATCCATGGGGTATACTCGCTGGAATAAATCCTCGTCTCGCAGCCAACCGCCTGCAATCTGGGGAGTCAGGGAAGAGGTTGCCCAGGTGTCTAAAATATCGACTTCTCCGGCAAATCCGCCGGCTTTGCCCCGCTGATCTTCGGTAAATCCCTCAGGTACATCACTGCTGGGATCAATCGGCAAGGATTCTTCAGAAGGCATTAACACCTGGTCGTAATCGATTTCGCCGTTCTGATTAATGCGGTACCACAGCGGAATCGGTACCCCGAAGAAACGCTGGCGAGAAACCAACCAGTCATTATGCAGACCATGTACCCAGTTGGCATAGCGTACTTTCATAAAATCGGGGTGGAAACGCAATTCCTCTCCGCGTTTGAGGAGTTCAGTATTAAGGTTTTCTTGATGTTCCGGTAGCGTATAGTCACTGCCGCCATTGCGGATATACCATTGGCGCGACATTACTATTTCCAGCGGCTTATCTCCCTTTTCAAAGAAATTGGTTTGCCGCATAGTTTTTTGCGGTTCGCCCTTTAGCTCTCCGCTTTCTTTAAGCGCCTCAACTACGATTTGCCGTGCTGAGAAAGTGGTTTTTCCGCGAATAGCGTCCATCAGCTGTTTGCCGGAAGTATCGGTAATCCAATCGGTGTTTTCGTGGGTAATACGACCATCCTTAGTTAAAATCACCCTGGTGGGTAGGTTTAAATCCCGCCACCATTCCACATCGGTAACGTCACCAAAAGTACAGCACATGGCAATGCCAGCGCCTTTATCCATTTCGGCCGCTGGGTGCGCTAAGACCGGAACCTCTACGTTAAAGCCCGGGCTGGTCACGGTTTTACCAAATAGATGCTGGTAGCGCTGATCATCGGGGTGAGCTACTAGGCAGCAGCAAGCAGCCAATAGTTCCGGACGGGTGGTTTCAATAATTACGTCCTGCCCATCAGGAAGATGGAAAGCTAAGGCATGGTAAAGACCGGGGTAGTCACGAGCCTCTAGTTCGGCCTGCGCTACCGCAGTTTGGAAAGTTACATCCCACAGCCCCGGTGCTGCTGCCTGATAGGCTTCCCCGCGTTTAAGATTGCGTAAAAATGCAGTTTGAGCCACTTTTTGGGAGTCTTTAGAAATAGTTTGGTATTGGTGCTTCCAATCTACGCTGAGCCCCAGGCGCCGCCAGAGCGCTTCAAAGGATTTTTCGTCCTCTTTAGTTAGCTGTTCGCACAGTTCAATAAAGTTTTTGCGGGAAACCGGAACCTGATCGCGGGCTTTAACCGATTTGGAATCGCCATGATGAGGCGGCTCAAAATTTGGGTCATAGGGCAGCGAGGGATCGCAACGGACTCCGTAATAGTTTTGGGCGCGCCGCTCGGTAGGTAGCCCGTTATCGTCCCAGCCCATGGGGTAAAACACTGCTTTGCCCTGCATTCGCTGGTAGCGAGCCAGGCAATCGGTGTGGGTATAGGAGAACACGTGCCCTACGTGCAAAGAGCCGGAAGCCGTAGGCGGGGGAGTGTCGATTGAGAACACCTCTTGGCGCTGCGCCGTGCGGTCAAAAGCATAGACCTGTTGCTCTTCCCAGGTCTGTTCCCAGCGTTCTTCAAGGCCATCAACGCTTACCCGATTAGGAACTTTTGGTGCAGGTAAGTTCATATCTTCTAAATCCCGGTGGTTTTGGGGATTACTCATCGGCCATCTCCTGTTTCATTATTTCCAAACTACCGGCGCTTGAGCTAATAGGGGGCGCGGTAACTGGTGCTTGCCTACCCTACTAAACTACTCGGTTTGCTAGGGCAATCTCAAAAATACCTCCCCCTCCTTGAGACAGATAAACCGTTGGATATATAAATAGAGCCTGCCACTAAAATCAGCTAAATGGCTAAGATAATCGAAGTGGCAGGCTCTACGGTATCCTCCTGGGGAGGAGAAGTTTTTTAGTTTTCGGTTCTACCTCCGTTTTCGCGGGCAATCTGCAAGTTGTAGGGGGTGTCCCAATAAACTTCCTGGGTGAAAGGGGAACGTTTGGTGGAACGTACCTTATAAATGTGGTATGCGAACACCGCCACATTAGCCACTAAAGCTGCTGCTGACAGCAATAGCATCGCAGTCGGGTTGTGGGCGCTGCGGTGAGCAAACATGGAATCTTGCATAAAGTGCGGGAAAGTTAGCACTATCGCCGACCAGAAGGTCAAGGTATAGGCTCGGTATTGAATCCAAGCCCCTTTCCCAAAGGGCAAGAAAGCGGGAATTGTGCAAGCGGCGAGCAAAGCTACCCCCGAATACCAGGCGCGGTCAGCTAGACAGTTATATACGTAGGCAACATTCCACAAATCGTAGGCGATAATCCAACCAACAGTCAGATCGCCCCAGATAATTTGCTTATTTTTACCTTTGGATACGTAGATTCCCATCCAGCCCGAAATCATGAGGAAATTTAGGATTCCCGCGATTCCGTTCATAATGTTCCAAGGCCCGCCCCAGGTAACCATTCCTTGGGAGGGATCCACCCCGTGAATCGAATAGCACTGGAAATCGCGGATTACGGCCTCGATAATATTCACCGCCAAAATCAGCGGGGGAATACATAAATACCAGCGTTTAGTGCGTAGCTTGGGGAAATATTGCAACGCTACCAGTGATAGGGAGCCGATTAGCGCTGAGTACTGTTTTACTATCGGAAACCAACCGTCCGAGTTAGTACCGGCGCGCGAAGTAGGCCACCAAAAAATTGTCAGTGCCACCGGAATCACGATAAATACGGCAATCGCGACCCATTTATAGCGAATAGCCAACCAGGCCATCACCGCCAAGGCGGCAATCACCACCACTAGCATCAAGTAGTCATACCATTGCCCCAGTTCAAAAAAGAACAGGGTAGGATAATCCGGTTTCATCAGTTATTTCGCCGTCCTTTTACCCCAGTTGGGAAGATAAGTTTTCTCTTTCTTTTGGCGAATCTGTTCCTCCCAAGAGAACTCTGGTTCTTCCCAATCTGTGAAATAGTCACTATCTACTACCTTGGCCCAGGGAGAGTCAGCGGAAGAGGGTGGCCAGGCGGGATTATCGGTTACTGGAGGACGTACCTCGTTCACTGCCGGGTCTTGCCGTCCATAGCGCAGCCATTGGTTGTGAATACCTTCGTAAAGTTCGGTGCCATCCCAACGTCCTGCCGGAGTGTCGTAGCCGAAGAGCTTACCTCCCAGCACTGCCCGCTTAATCCGTCCTTGCCACTGCGGCTTTTTACGGAACTCGGCAACCCGCTTTACATATAGGTTCTGTAGGTGCGCCATACAGCCCCCGATAAGCTCGATATTTATCCAGTTAATCGCAGCTGCGAACTTGGTGTCGGGTTCAAATCCGATCCGCCAATGGTTGATTAACCGGCAACGATTACCTTGGAGGGGAATCAGATAGAAGCACCAGGCAGCCGCATAGTGTTTCATTCCCGGGTAGCGGAAAGCGAAAGAGCCCGGTGCCCGCGGTGGATGCTTGGTATCTACCCACTGGGAAAGATATTTACCAGGGACTACGTCTGCCCACTCCATAGACATACCCGTGAAGTCAAAAGCTGCTATATCACCCGGTTTTAAAGCGTCTGACCCTTGCCACTGTTCTTGAATTTCGTAGGAATTAAAGAAAGGTAGCCGGGCAAAAGTACGTTCCAAAAACTCGGAAGAATAAGAGCCCGCCTTGTCGCAACCTAGCTGTTTTAGGTGCCGGTACACCGCATAGGCGGGAGCATCGATATTAATCGCGTAAGTGGAGGAGCGACCATTGGAATAACAGCGGTCAATCAAGTCATCGGAAGGATAGTGCCACTCATTTTCCTCTTTGGTAGCTTTGCCCGAAAACTGACTGAAGCCGAGCATTCCGCCGAGGATGACACTGCCCCCAATTGCGCCTAGGCGCAAAATACTTCCAATACGAGCGTTAAAAACAGACATATTTCTTCTCCGTAGCTTAACTTTTCCAAACAGGTAACATCTTCGTCAGTCCTGCGTTACCATTAAATTTACCACTTTCTGATGAATAGTAACGTCTTTTGAAAAGGAATATCCAAAAGCCATACTCGCAGCTAGTGGCAAATATAAAAGGTAATAAGTAAGCTCAAAGTGACCAGGCAGCGCAGCCTGGTTAATAAGAAGGAATTCTAATGGGGTTTTTATGGGAAGTAGGCCCGGTTTGGGTCTATCTTTTTTGGATATTAATTTTTGTCCTCCAAATGCTGGTGGCAGAAATGCACCGCCGCTGGACCTGGACTGCTTTCGCCCTCTGGACAGTCGGGGGAGTATTAGCCATTCCCTATGTGATTATCCATGGGGTTCCCATGGTGGGTTGGTTCCCTTTCGGAAAATTCATCATCATGCTCGCCACTGCCACTATGACCGCGTTCCTACTGCATTGGGGAAAACGTAACCCCCTAAAAGCTCGCCGATACGCGATTTGGTTTGGGGTAGCCCTGTGGATCGGATTGGCAGTAAACATTATGGAAGCCAATATTCGCGACCTCACCATCTATTTTGAAGCCGACACCTACCGTGCCTGCGCCACCAACTTCCAATGCCTAATGGATATTGATTCCTCTCGCTCAATCTCAATGATCGAGGGATTACCAGAAACCCGTGACATTACTGCTGCTAGCGGATCTGTCGCCTGGTATCAAGCCGCCGCCGATGCCTTTAAGGTCAGCGGAGTGGGAATTGACCCCGCCACCGGATTCCGCACCATCGGCGGCTACTGGAATCTGCTCTCGGCAGCGGCCGGGGTGCTAAACATTATTACCATTACCGGGCTGGGAAAAATCTTTATTTCCTCGGCGAAGAAAGGAAAAGTACAGGGGCTAATCTGGGCAGATATGGCCTGGCCGTGGATTATTGCCTATGACCTGTGGAATCATTCTTTCCTGTACAACTCGCTCGCGGATTACACCTGGTATTGCACTTTGGCGTTACTGCTCGCCTGTACGGTTCCCGCCTTTACCTGGGCGAAAGGGCAATGGATTTGGTTCCGTTGTTTCACTTTGATGTTTTGGATTGCGGCTAATAATATCTTCCCGGAACTCTTGGTGCGCCCCTCTATCATGACCAACTACGCCACTATGAACCCGACGGCTAATATCGTGTGTGCCTGGTTGGCATTGCTCTCTAATGTGGCACTGTTTGTCTATTGGCTCTACAAGATGAAGAAACATCACCGTAACCCCTGGACAAACTGCCTGTTCTTCGAGTTGGGAGCCTTTAGGAAAGTGGTGAAACTCTACGCGGATGATAAGGATAAGTATTTCTTGACTGATTTCATTCCCGAAACCCCCTCCCAGCTGGGGTTCGAACCAGAATCGCAGCAGCCGCCAGTAGACGGATATGTCGGGTGGATGCCTTGGTGGAAACAGGACAAGCGCTATCCGAAACCGCGCACTCCGCTTTCAGCTGACCCCAAGCTCGTCGAAAAAGGGATCGAATCTGATCCCAGCTGGGACGTCACCAAAGAAAAGGAAGCTTAACTATCTGCAAAAATGCAAAATAGAACGTTTGTTCGTAGGATAGAGGTGTGGATGAAAAACTGGTAGTTAAAGGGGCACGCGAACACAATCTGCGCAATGTAGGCATTGAGATTCCGCGTGACAAGATGGTGGTGTTTACCGGGCTGTCTGGCTCGGGGAAATCCTCGCTGGCATTTGACACCATTTTTGCCGAGGGACAACGCCGCTATGTGGAATCTCTTTCCTCCTATGCCCGCCAGTTTTTAGGTCGTCTGGATAAACCGGATGTGGATTTTATCGGCGGTCTTTCCCCCGCAGTCTCTATTGACCAAAAATCCACCTCCCGTAATCCGCGTTCTACCGTAGGTACAATTACCGAGGTCTATGATTATCTCCGTTTGCTGTATGCGCGCGCTGGGCAAGCCCACTGTCCGGTGTGCGGGGAAAAGATTCAGGCACAAACCGCGGGACAAATCGTTGATCAGCTGCTGACTTTGCCGGAAAAAACCAGATTTCAGGTCTTAGCTCCACTGGTACGCGGACGCAAAGGCGAATACAGCGAGCTATTTGCCGATTTGGTAACCCAGGGGTTCTCGGCGGCAGTGGTGGATGGGGAAACCGTGCGTCTGACCCAGCCCCCCAAGCTAGAACGCCAAATTAAGCACGATATTTTTGTGCGCGTAGATCGCCTGGTTATAAAAGAAGGGGTGCGGACCCGGCTTTCCGACTCGATAGAAACCGCGCTTAAATTAGCGCAAGGGCTGGTGGTAATCGATTTTGTAGACTTGGAGGAGACGGATGTAAATCGTTATCGGCGTTTTTCTGAAAATCGTGCCTGTCCCAATGATCACCCCTTGCAGCTTGAAGAAATAGAGCCCCGCACCTTCTCTTTCAATGCCCCCTATGGAGCGTGTCCAGACTGTTCAGGGCTAGGGTCTCACCTGGAAGTTGATCCGGAACTGGTGGTTCCCAACCCGGAGCTTTCAATTTCTGAGGGCGCGATTGCCCCCTGGTCCACCAAGAATAAGTATCTGCTCAGCATGGTTTCCGCGCTAGGGAAAGAGCTTGGATTCGACCTAGACACCTCTTTCCGCGACCTCTCGTCCTCCCAAAAGAAAGCACTGTTAAAAGGACGCGACTACCAGGTAAAAGTAAAGTTTAAGAATCGTTGGGGCAGGATGCGCACCTATTCTTCCGGGTTCGAGGGCGCGATTCCTTGGATTATGCGCAAACGGGAGGAAACCGAATCCGAGGTAATGCGTGCGCGTTACGAGGGTTATATGCGCCAAGTTCCCTGCTCTACCTGTCACGGTGACCGTCTAAAGCCGGAAGTATTGGCGGTGAGAATCGGAGACCTGAATATCGCAGAATTGACGAAGCTGTCTATCACTGCCTCCAGTGATTACTTATCTAAATTGCGCTTACAGGGGGCGGCGAAGAAGATTGCCGAACCGATTCTTAAAGAGGTAAAAGCCAGGTTACAGTTCCTAAAAGACGTGGGCCTAGGCTATTTAACTTTGGCGCGGGGAGCAGCCACGCTCTCCGGGGGCGAAGCCCAGCGGATTCGCCTGGCTACCCAGATTGGTTCCGGCCTGGTAGGGGTACTTTATGTGCTGGATGAGCCCTCAATTGGTTTGCACCAGCGCGATAACCACAAGCTAATCGAAACCCTAAAGAAGCTCCGCGACCTCGGAAACACTTTATTGGTGGTAGAACATGACGAGGACACTATCCGCGCTAGCGACTGGATAGTCGATATTGGCCCGGAAGCCGGAGAGCACGGGGGAGAGGTTCTCTATTCTGGGCCGGTAGCGGGGATTGCTGACTGTAAGCGCTCTCTTACCGGACAGTATCTAACCGGTAAAAAGCAGATTGCAGTCCCCAAAAAACGGCGCAAGATTGAAAAAGATCGACAAATAAAAATTATTGGGGCGCGGGAAAATAACCTGAAAAATCTCGACGTTTCGATCCCTCTAGGTAAGTTAGTACTGGTCACCGGGGTATCTGGTTCTGGAAAATCTACTTTGATTAACCAGATAATGTATGAGGCTTTAGCGGCAAAGTTGCAACGCAAAAAAGTAGTTCCCGGTCGCCATAAAGGAATTGAAGGTATCGAACACTTGGACAAGGTGGTGCACGTAGATCAAAGTCCGATTGGACGCAATCCCCGTTCTAACCCCGCCACCTATACCGGGGTGTGGGACGCGGTGCGCGCCCTCTTTGCCCAAACTCCCGAGGCGCAGCTGCGCGGATACGGTCCGGGCCGTTTTTCCTTCAACGTCAAAGGAGGGCGCTGCGAGGCTTGTAAAGGAGATGGCACGCTTAAGATTGAAATGAACTTCCTGCCGGACGTGTATGTACCTTGCGAAGTCTGCGAGGGGGCGCGCTATAACCAGGAAACTTTAGAGATCAAATACCGGGGTAAATCAGTAGCCGAAGTGCTCGATATGCCAATCAGCGAAGCGGCAGAATTTTTTGCTCCGATAAACAAGATTTCTCGTCACCTGAACACCCTGGTAGAGGTGGGATTAGGGTATTTGCGTCTCGGACAAAGCGCCACCACTCTTTCCGGTGGGGAAGCCCAGCGGGTAAAACTAGCCAGTGAACTCCAGCGCCGCTCCAATGGACGCACTATTTATGTCCTCGATGAACCCACCACCGGGCTACACCTGGAAGATATTCGCAAATTAATGCTGGTGTTGCAGTCCTTGGTGGACAAAGGCAACTCGGTTATCGTAATCGAACACAATCTGGATGTGATTAAGTGTGCCGATTGGGTAATTGATTTAGGTCCCGAGGGCGGAGACGGCGGGGGAACTTTGGTCGCCCAAGGTACCCCGGAACAAGTTGCAAAAGTGAAGGCTTCTTACACCGGGCAATATCTTCGGCAACTTCTCTAAGGTTTTGGAATAGCTGTCTGATTACCTGTTTAGCAGGCTTCCTAACAAACCGCCGACGATTTCTTGATAGCAATCGTTAGTTATTTCCGCTTTTCTTAGGGAAGGAAACCTAAGAAACGTTATGATTATCCTATGTCTTGAAGCTTGGGATTAGCAGGTATTTTGGGATATGCAAGGTAAAAAAGTCCCGTAAACTACCTACTTAGGCGGCTAAATGAAGTTTCCTATGCTAGCCTACGGAAGCGTAATCTATTATGAATTGGAGATTCGCCAATGGGAGCACCGCTTATCGATTTAATGCAATTCACCTCGGTGGTCGCAGCTGTATTAGACCGTGGGCGCAAACGTCCTCGTGAAATTGCGGTAGAGCGCCCCTCAGCCCTAGGGGCTGCCTGGGAAAAAATATCTGCTTCCGCATTAGCCAGCGATATTCGTGCCGCCGGTCTTGGCTGGATAGGCTTGGGGCTTAAACCCGGAGAAGCGGTCTCTATTTTAGGTTCAACCAGCTACGAGTGGATGATTATGGATTTGGGAGCCCAAGCTGCCGGTCTAGTTACCGTTCCCATTTATGAAACTGACTCCTATGAACAAATCAAATGGATTACCCAAAAAGCACAGGTAAAGGCGGTAATTACCGATACTACGGCGCAAGCTGTAATGGTGCGCCAATTAGCTAAAGAACCAGAACTTGCCGGACAAATCTCGGAGGTTTTCTCTTTAGATGATTCTGGTTTAACTAGATTATTGGAACACGGTCGCGCACTTAGCCCTGCCCAGTTAGATCAGCGCCTGGAACAGATACAGCTAGAGGATCTTTGCACGATTGTGTTTACTTCCGGGACAACCGGACGTCCTAAAGGCGTTGAAATGACTCACGCTAACTTCCTTCGCCCTATGAATTCCGTAATCGAAAAGCGTAGCTGGAATGAATGGGTTTTTGATCCGGGGGCGCGGGTTATTTACTTCCTGCCAGTAGCCCATGTACTCGCGCGATTCTTGGGGTATCAGCAGCTGGTTGGTCATGGAACTGGCGCATTTTTGCCCAATGCCAAAACCATCGTCCAGGATATGCAAACCTTTAAGCCCAATGCTTTGCTAGTAGTGCCTCGCGTTTTAGAAAAAGTCTATAACGCTGCTGATGCCACCGCTGGTTCGGGAATTAAGCTTAGGATTTTCCGCCTGGCTGCCCGCACTGCGGAACACTGGGCGCGCCTGCAAGAATCGGGTAAAGAGATCACTTTCGCTCACAAAATAAAGATAGCTTTGGCACGTAAGCTAGTTCTAAATAAAATCCGTAAACTGCTAGGGGGCAACCTACAGGGAATCGTTTCTGGAGGTGCACCCATGGCTGAACGTCTCGGTCGCTTCTTTATCGGATGTGGAATCGAAGTCCTGCAAGGATACGGTGCTACGGAAACCACCGGTCCGCTAACCATGTCCGAGCGGATAGGGAACAAAACCGGGTATGTGGGGCAGCCGCTTCTTTGTAACGAAGTACGCCTAGGAGAGGGCGGAGAGCTGCAAGCCCGGGGCGGCTCGATTATGCGGGGCTATCATGGGGAACCAGAACTCACCAAGGAAGCTTTTACCGAGGACGGCTGGTTCAAAACCGGAGATCTTGGGCAAATCGATGCAGATGGGAATGTCAAAATTACCGGGCGCGCCAAAGAGATCATTGTTACTGCTGGCGGCAAGAATGTTGCCCCCGCCGTCCTAGAAGAACGTCTTAAAGGACACCCGCTGATTTCACAGGTTATGGTAGTTGGCGATAATAAACCTTTCGTTGCTGCCTTGGTCACTATCGACAAAGAAATGCTTCCTACCTGGTTAAAGAATCATGGAATCGAGCAGATGGACATTACCCGCGCGGCTCGAGATACCCGGGTACTGGAAGCCTTGCAGCGGGCGGTTCAGCGTACCAATCGGGCGGTATCAAGGGCGGAATCTATCCGTAAGATCAAGGTGCTTACCACCGATTGGACTATCGAAAATGGGATGCTTACGCCCTCGCTAAAAATCAAACGCGACCGGATTCGAGCTGCCTATGCGGAACAAATCGAGGATTTGTTTACCAAGAGGGAACAAAAATAGTAGATCAGCCGGCCTATAAGCCGGGTTCTGTACTGGCAAAGCCAGTGGCGACCATCTATCTACGACGTACGTTACCGCACGCCTGAAGCAACCTACCCGCAAGCTAAAGGCGGACAACCTGGCTTGCTGCTTGGTCTTGCTCCGGATGGGGTTTACCTAGCGAGTCAAGTCACCTCGACCCCTGGTGGTCTCTTACACCACCTTTTCACCCTTACCACGCGAGGCGTGGCGGTTTGTTTTCTGCGGCACTAGCCCGCGGGTCACCCCGGGTGGCTGTTAGCCATCATCCTGTCCTATGGAGCCCGGACTTTCCTCGACTATCACTAGCCGCGGCCGCCCGGCCGGCTGATCTTGGTCAATAATACGCTAAAAGTTTTAAGGAGCTGAAAAACAAAGCTTTGTGGAAAGGATTTATCGGAAGCTGCATAGGACGGGCAGGCAAACGATTTTTCTAAGGTTGCTAGACTAAAGACATGGTTGCCTATATTGATATTCACCCCGTAAATCCACAAGCGCGGCTAATCACTAAAGCTGCTGACATTATCCGAGATGGAGGGGTAATCGCCTATCCTACCGATTCGGGATATGCCCTCGGATGCAAACTTGGAAATAAAGCGGGGCTGGAACGGATTCAAACTATCCGCAAGCTGCCTAAAACCCACAACTTCACCCTGATTTGCCACGATTTTAAGCAACTGGGCAAGCTGGTAATCGTAGATAATTCGGCGTTTAAGCTGATAAACCGGCTTACCCCCGGACCGTTTACCTTTATTATGAAGGGCGACAAGGCGGTACCACGGATTATGGTTAATCCCAAGAAAAAGACCGTGGGGGCACGAATTCCTAATCATGTAACCACCTTGGCGCTAGTAGAAGAACTGGGGGAGCCGTTAATGTCCTCCACTTTGATTTTGCCGGACAAGGAAGTTCCAGAAGCTAACGGCTGGGAAATTCGTGATGAAATCGGTTACCTCCTAGATGCGGTTATTGAAGGACCAGTAGAAGAACCTCTGCCTACGACAGTTATTGACCTCACTGGAGAAGTTCCCGAGGTAGTGCGCCAGGGTGCCGGCGATCTTTCGGATGTAATGCTCTAGTGGATCTTTTCCAGCAGACCTCTTACAGTGAGCAGGGGATTCCTGTATATTCATCCTCGGCTCCCTTAGCGGTGAGAATGCGTCCCACTTCGGTTGCCGAGGTCGTGGGGCAATCTCACCTGCTAGAACCGGCATCTCCCTTGCAGCGGCTTTTAAAACCCCAAGGCAGCGCCGGACAGGTTAGCTCTATTATTTTTTACGGGCCGCCGGGTACTGGGAAAACCACACTTGCCTACCTGGTTGCCACCGCCTCACAGCGAAATTTCGTTGAGGTCAGCGCGGTTTCGGCCGGGGTTAAAGAAGTGCGGGCAGTGATAAAGGAGGCACGCCAGCAGCTACGAGCCACCGGTAAACAAACCGTGTTGTTTGTCGATGAGGTACATCGTTTTTCTAAATCTCAGCAAGATGCCCTGCTTCCGGCGGTAGAAAACTCTTGGGTAATTCTGGTGGCAGCTACCACTGAAAATCCCGCCTTTTCTATAGTGTCGCCGCTATTGTCTCGTTCTTTGCTGCTCACTCTAAATCCCCTAACTAAACAGGACGTTATTGAGCTTTCCCGCCGCGCCCTAATAGATAAACGCGGCCTTGACGGGAAAGTTACTGCTAGCGAGGAAGTCTTAGACTCGCTGGCAGATTTGGGGGGAGCCGATGCCAGAAAGACGCTGACTTTACTTGAGGCAGCGGCCGAGGGTGCTTTAGCGCAAAACCGCAGTGCTATTAGCATTGACGATGTTTCGTTGGCCGCCGATGCGGCGGTAGTTAAATATGACCGTGATGACCATTATGACGTGATTAGTGCTTTTATTAAATCGATGCGGGGCTCAGATGTGGATGCTAGCTTGCATTATTTGGCGCGCATGATTGAAGGGGGAGAAGATCCGCGTTTTATTGCCCGGCGAATAATGATTTGCGCCAGCGAGGACGTGGGGATGGCAGATCCGAAGGCTCTGGAAGTAGCGGTGGCCGCTGCCCAGGCTGTCCAGATGATTGGAATGCCGGAGGGACGAATTATATTAGCCCAGGCCGCTATCGCGGTTGCTACCGCCCCGAAATCCAATGCCTCCTATCTGGGTATCGAAGCCGCTATTAAAGATGTACGCGCCGGAAAAAGTGATGCTGTACCTGCTCCGCTGCGTGATTCTCATTACCCTGGAGCTAGCAAATTGGGAGTGTCCGGCTATAAATATGCGCACGATTATCCGCACCACATCGTGAAGCAAACCTATTTACCTGCATCTTTAGTTGGAACTCAGTATTATCACCCCAGTGATAACGGGTACGAAGATTTGGTGTCTAAGCGTTTGCATACCATTCGTGGCATTTTGGCCAATGGCAATGGGGAACAAAAATAAGCTAACCTAAGACAGTTGTCTCCAGACAACCCTGGGGTCTTAGCCCGCGTGGTGACCCCACCGGTCTGACCGGTGAAATGATAAATATCGGAAACATACAGGAGAAAACTAAATGGGAAATAAGCGTGCACGTAAGCAGGTTCGTCTATCTCGGGCTTTGGGGATTGCCTTAACCCCTAAAGCACAGCGTTACTTTGAACGTCGCCCCTATGGGCCGGGTGAACATGGGCGGGCTCGCCGCCGCAGCGAATCCGACTACGCCATTCGTCTAAAGGAAAAGCAGCGTCTACGCGCCCAATACAATATCCGCGAAGCTCAGATGCGTCGCTTGTTCGAGGAAGCCCGGCGGATGAAAGGCATGACCGGTGAAAACCTGATTGTGCTGCTAGAATCCCGCCTAGATGCCCTGGTATTGCGCTCTGGATTTGCTCGCACCATGCCTCAGGCTCGTCAGACCGTGGTACATCGCCACGTTCTGGTAGACGGCAAACCGGTTGATTGCCCCTCTTACCGGGTAAAGCCGGGACAGGTTATCCAGATTTGTCCGAAGTCCCAAACCAAGGATCCTTTCATTGTGGCTGCTGCCGGTTCCCACCGCGATGTATTGCCCGATGTTCCTGGCTACCTGGATGTGAACTTAGAACAGCTCCAAGCGACCTATGTGCGTCTGCCTCAGCGCGAAGAAATTCCCGTGGTCTGCGACCTGCAGATGGTTGTTGAGCACTACTCGCGTTAATCAAAATATCTTTCAGCCTGATGCCTCCCGATTTATCGGGAGGCATCTCGCATATCTGGCTTGGTTCTAGGCTGGGTGCTCGATAGGGTAAAATTTAGCGATATAAGGATTTTTACGGAAGGAAAACTATGAGCATCGGTGAGATTGCTTCACTAATCGCCGCTCTAGCATTTTTGCTGCTAGTGCTGTTCTTAGCGATACCGCTATGGAAACTGGGAAAGGTGTTTGACCAGTTACAAGGCTCAATCAAACAGGTCGCTAACGATACTGGTGACACTGTAAAAGAAGTAACTCAAACGGTGCGCGATGCCAACGCCCAACTGGTTAGGGTCGATGCCGTCACTACTTCAGCGGCGCAGGTTGCTCAAGATGTGTCGGCGGTTTCTACTTTGGTTTCTTCCACCTTTGCCGGACCGCTAATTAAACTTTCAGCCTTTTCCTACGCCACTCGCAAACTGTTCAACCGGAAGGGCAAATAAGAAATGAAAAAACTGGTAAAACTGGGAATTACGGTGGCGGTGCTCGGAGCTATAGCCTACTCGATTCCGCCGGTACGTCAGCGGATGCAAACCGCGTATGAAAACTTCCAGCAAGATTTTAAAGGCAGAGAATTCCAGCTGCGCGAAGCCTTAATGCCGCAGACCACTCCGCTTAGTTAAATTTGGTTTTATATTAAAAATCGTCCTCCCTATCTAGATTACGAGGCATAATGCAAACTTCTGAGATTCGTTCCCGTTGGCTCAACTATTTCGCAAAACAAAATCATCATTTAGCAGATTCCGTTCCCCTGGTGTCCCCAGATAAATCGATTCTGTTCACTATCGCTGGGATGGTTCCCTTTATTCCCTATATTGTGGGCACCGAGCCGGCTCCTTGGCCGCGGGTTGCCAGCGTACAAAAATGTATCCGCACCAACGACATTGAAGAAGTTGGGAAAACTACCAGGCATGGCACCTTCTTCCAAATGTGTGGCAACTTTAGTTTTGGCGACTATTTCAAACAGGGCGCTTCCAAAATGGCATGGGATTTGCTCACTGGGTCGGTTGCCGAAGGAAAATACGGTCTAGATGGCGACAAACTTTGGGTCACGATTTGGGAAAAGGATGACGAAGCCGAGGACGTTTGGCTAAAACAAATCGGCATTGATCCCGCTCACCTGCAAAAACTTCCGCGAGAGGAGATATTCTGGGATACCGGACAGCCCGGTCCTGCCGGTCCGTGTGCAGAAATCCACTATGACCGAGGCAGCGCTTATGGTCCCGAGGGCGGTCCAGAAGTTGATACCGGTGGCGATCGCTATCTAGAGCTGTGGAACTTGGTATTTGACCAATACCTGCGCGGTGAAGGAGCGGGAAAAGATTATCCGCTGCTGGGTGAACTAGATAAGAAATGCATTGATACTGGGTTAGGTCTAGAACGTCTCGCGTTCTTGCTGCAAGGCAAAGACAATATGTACGAGATTGACCAGGTATTCCCGGTGATTGAAAAGGCGCAACAGTTGTCGGGGAAACAATACACCCAAGGGGAAACCTCTAAAAACCCTGATGATATTCGGATGCGGGTAGTTGCTGACCATGTACGCAGCGCTTTGATGCTGATTGGGGATGGGGTGCGTCCCGGAAATGATGGACGCGGCTACGTGCTGCGTCGCCTGATTCGCCGGGTGGTACGGGCTATGCGCCTTTTGGGGGTAGAAAAACCAGTATTCCCCGAGCTTCTGCCAGTATCAAAGCAGGTAATGGCGTCATCCTACCCGAATCTAGACAGCGACTGGAAAACTATTTCTACCGTTGCCTACGAGGAAGAAGACGCTTTTAGGCGCACTTTAGAATCGGGTACCATGATTTTTGATCAAGCGGTATCCCAGGTTAAACAAAGTGGCGAAAAGCTATTTTCAGGTAAAGATGCCTTTACTTTGCATGATACTTATGGATTCCCGATTGATTTGACCATCGAAATGGCGCAAGAGCGAGGTATCAAGGTCGATCGCGAGAAGTTCACTGCCTTGATGCAGGAACAAAAGAACCGGGCGCGCGAAGATGCCCGTACCAAGAAAACCGGTCACGTCGATGCTCGTATTTACCACGAGTTAGAAAACGAACTAGGGCACGCAGTAGAGTTCGTAGGCTACTCAGAAGACACTTGTAACGCCAGAATTATCGGGCTTTTAGCCGATGGACAGGCGGTTCCGACTGCCGAATCGGGAAGCAATGTTGAAGTCGTTTTGGATGCCACCCCATTCTATGCGGAAATGGGGGGACAGCTTGCTGACCACGGCACGATCCGTTCTTTCCAAGGAGCAAAATTCAAGGTAGAGGACGTGCAAAGCCCGGTTGCGGGTCTGCGGGTACATCGAGGTCAGCTAGTTTCGGGACAGCTCACCGTGGGCGACGAGGTAGTGGCCGCGATTGATACCGCTCGCCGTCAAGCCATTGCCCGTTCCCATACCGCAACTCATATGCTCCATAAAGCTCTGCAAGAGACTTTAGGTGCTCAAGCCACCCAGGCAGGCAGTGAAAATAACGAAAACCGGCTACGTTTCGATTTCCACCATGGTAAATCTCTAAGCGATGGTGAAACCGAGCAGATTTTTGACCGGATTAATGATCAGCTACGTGAGAACCTGCCGGTTAATACCGAGATTATGTCTTTAGAGGACGCGAAAAAGTCGGGTGCTACCGCGTTATTCGGGGAAAAATATGGTCAAGAAGTGCGGGTAGTCGATATTGGCAACGGTTGGGATCGCGAGCTTTGCGGCGGTACCCATATGCCAACCACCGGATACCTGGGACAGGTAGTTCTCATGTCTGAAAGCTCTATCGGGTCAGGGGTGAGACGAATTGAGGCGCTAGTAGCAGATAAAGCCGCTGATTTTCAGGCAAAAGAGCATGAACTTATTACCCAAATCGCCAAAATTATGGGTACTAAACCGGAGATGATTCCGGCTCGAATTGATGATGCGCTACTTCGCTTACGCCACGCACAGAAAGAACTAAACCGCTTACAGCAAGAAAATCTCTTATCGCGGGTAGGGGAATTAGCAGCCTCTGCCAAAGAGATTGCAGGAAAGCGAGTAATCAGCTTCAATGCCGGTCACGTGCCGGGGGAAGCCCTGAGGGTACTAGCCGAAGCGCTGCGCCAACATCTACATGACGCAAATGCGGTAGTGGCAGTGGGAGGCATCTTTAAAGACCGTCCCTCAGTGGTAGTTGCTACTACCCCTAGTGCCCGGGAGAAGGGACTTAAAGCCGGAAATTTGGTGAAGGTCGCTGCTCAAACCATGGGAGGCGGGGGAGGAGGACGCCCCGATTTGGCTCAAGGTGGCGGTAAAGATGCTGGTAAACTTGGTGAGGCGCTGCAAGCCATTGAACGCGAGATTGCCAATAGCTGATGCGGCCGGGTGTTAGACTTGCGATTGATTTAGGTACTAACCGCATCGGGGTGGCTCGCTCCGATGCGGCAGGTATCTTGGCATTGCCGGTGGAGACTGTTTACCGTGACGGTGGACAAGAACTATTTCGGATTGCCCAGCTAGCAACGGAATATGATGCCAAGGAAATCATAATTGGTCTGCCTCGCTTACTCAGCGGAAAAGAGGGTAAAAATGCCGCTGACGTGCGCTCATGGGGTGCCGAGTTGGAACAGTTGTTACCGACTTGTAATATAAGACTTGTAGATGAGAGACTCACCACCGTAAGTGCTCATCAACAGTTACAGTCTGCTGGTATGAGAGGACGCAAACAGCGGAGCGTCGTTGATCAACAGGCTGCGGTGGTGATATTGGAACAAGCGCTAAATATAGAGCGACAAACCGGGAAAGCTCCCGGAAAGCCACTCGGTAGCGTACCCGAATGCGAGGAGGCCTAATGAGTCGGGAGTTAGAACCTAATCCGCCAACGCGGCATTTTCCCTCTCGTCGTGCCGAGAAATCGACAGAGTCTCCTTCATCTCCAGCTGCGCCAGGCGCAGAACTCGATAGCTATTGGGAGCAGGAATCTGAACCCCAGGAAAATCATTCCGCCGCGCCCTCGGGTCGGAGTGCCCGGCGTAAAGCTAAACGTAAGAAGCGCACGATAACTATCGCGGTAATTTTAGTGATTATCGGTTTAATTACGGGAGCTTCGGTGATTGCTGCCCAAGAATTAGGGGGAGTTTCCGGGATATTCTCCAGTGGGGAGGATTACGAAGGCAAGGGATCTGGGGAAGTGATCATCGAAATTCCCGCGGGCGCATCCGGTAAAACCATCGGGCAAATTCTACAAAAACAAGGCGTAATTGCAGACGCGGAAGTATTTGCGAGTATTTTTAAGAAGAACTCGCTAGCGCAAGGGGTACAGGCCGGACGTTTTCGTATGCACAAGCGGATGTCTGCTAGGGAAGCTTTAGCTATGCTACTGGATCCCGCATCAAAAGCCGATGTTAAGGTCACAATTCCTCCCGGGTTTACCCTCAAACAAATTAAAGCCCGACTAAAACAGACCGCTGGTTTTAGCACCGAGCAAATACAGGAAGCATTTGCTAATCCCGCAGATTACGGGATTCCCGGTCAAAGCGAAGAGTCTTTTGAAGGCTGGTTAGCTCCCGATACCTACACTGTGGCTACTAATCAAAGCGCTAAAGACTTAGTCGCAATTATGGTAAAAGCCCAGATTAAACGGCTTGATACTGCTGGGGTAGCGCCCGAGGAACGCGCCACCGTGTTGATAAAAGCTTCAATCTTGGAAAAAGAAGTAAATCTTGAAAAATATTACGCACAGGTTGCCCGGGTAATCGATAACCGCCTGCAAGATAACCCAGATACCCACGGATATTTACAGATGGATTCGACCGTAGTTTACGGACTAGGACGCTCCGGCGGTATTCCCAATAAAGAAGACCTAGCTAAAGATACGCCCTACAATACCTATAAGCATAAGGGTCTTCCTCCCAGTGCAATCGGCACAGTGGGCGATGCCGCCTTGAAAGCCGCAGTGAAACCGGCTGACGGCAAGTGGCTATATTTCACTACGGTTAATCTAGATACCGGAGAAACCAAGTTTGCTCTCACCTTGGATGAACAACGCAAGAATGTGGAGCAACTCAAGCAGTGGTGTGACCAAAACTCAGATAGATGCAAACGCTAAGTCCCTGGGCAGCGGTAATCGGTTCTCCGATTAAACATTCACTTTCACCCAATTTGCATTTGGCTGCCTATCGAGATTTGGGGCTGAATATTGATTATCGCCGCTTGGAAATAACTAAGGATAGCTTGGAATCTTTCCTAACTCCCTGGCCAGAAAACCTGGTAGGACTGTCGGTAACTATGCCCCTAAAACAGGCAATTACACCCTTGTTATCTCAAGTTGATGGGCTGGCGAAAGCGGTAGGTGCGGTCAATACCGTAGTGCCTTTCCCCGGAAGAATCACCGCCGGATTTAACACCGATGTGTATGGTCTGGTGGCAGCGATTAAAGAGGTAAAGGGCCCAGATTTCAGCCCCGAAAAAGCCGTAATTGTGGGGTCAGGGGCAACCGCGTCCTCTGCCCTTGCAGCAGTAGTAGAGCTGGGAGCAACCAAGATTAACCTACTAGCCCGCAGAATATCCAAGGCTGGTAACGCGTTGCAAGCAGCAACCCGCTTGGGAATAAATCCTGGCTATATTCCGTTATCCGCGAAGGCTAAAGCCCGCGAAACCATTGAAAATGCAGATTTAATTATTTCTACTACTCCTCGCGAAGTGCTAGATGAGTTTTATGAAACGGTTACTTTTAACCCCGCTCAAACCGTGCTAGATATTGTCTACGACCCGTCTCCTACGCTCCTAATGAAAAGAGCCTCAGGCGCCAAAGCCTGCACCGTATCAGGAAAAGTAATGCTGCTACATCAAGCATTAATGCAGGTTAAACTATTTACCTCCCGTACCCCGAACCTGGAAGCTATGCGAAAGGCAATCTTTTAGGGATGAAAGGGAACAGATGCAGATTTTAGTTTTCATATTGGCACTAATCTGTGCGGGAATTGGAAATCTAGCTTATGGATTACCCAAGGTAGAAAAGTATTTTCGCCTTTCTGGGCGAGCGAGAGCATTCTGGAATAAACCCTGGGTAATCGGTCTACTATCCGCGGTTGCCGTAGGAAGCGCAGTAATTTTACGTTTCGGTTCGATTAACCTGCTGCTGCTATTTCCTCTTTTAACTCTCGGTCCGGTCCTTTTGGTAATTGATGCTGCCACCCAAAAGCTACCCCGCTCGATGACTATAGCTTTCCTGGCGTTATCGATAGGGGCAGTAATCTTGTCGGGTTTCATGACGGGGCAGTGGGAAAAACCTGCATATGCTCTTATCGTTTCTATAGGTTCATTTATTCTGCTGTTACCGGGAACTTTTGTGCGTCGCGGAATCGGAGTAGGAGATTTGCGACTTATTCCGGTATTGGTAGGTTTAGTTACCTGCGTTTCCTGGCATTGTCTGCTCTTGATGGGGATTTTGTCGATTGCTGGTAGCGGACTTTGGGCAATATACCTGGTGCTACGAAGAGGGGCAAATGCTAGCACGCGTTTAGCGCTCGGCCCGTGGGTATTGACCGCTAGCTATATTGCGTTACTGCTAATTCCTCATTAAAAAAGACCCAGTTTGTAAGGGGATAGCTCCCATGATTTCCCTATTGGTGGAAAGCTGAAGCTCGCATAGCAGCTTCCGTGACAAAATAGGGGCATGTTGCGATGGATGAGTGCGGGAGAATCCCATGGACGTGCCCTGGTTGGAATCCTGGACGGATTACCCGCGGGGATAAAAATTACTACCGCCACCGTGCAAAACTATCTGGCGGCTCGCCGGGCAGGATACGGACGGGGTGCACGTCAAAAGTTTGAGCAAGATAAAGCGCAGATGGTAGGGGGAGTCATTCGGGGAGTAACTACTGGTGCGCCGATTGCGCTGATAATAGAAAATAGCGAATGGCCAAAATGGGAAACCGTGATGAGCCCGGATCCGGTATCCGCGCAAGCGCTAACTATTGACGCTGGAAAGGGCGATGAGCGCGAGATAGCCCGCAATAAACCTTTGACTCGCCCTCGCCCCGGACACGCCGATTTTGCGGGAATGCTCGCCTATGATCTTAATGATGCCCGACCGGTGTTAGAACGAGCCAGTGCCCGGGAAACCGCAATGCGGGTAGGGCTGGGAGCTTTCGCCCAAGAGTTTTTGAAACAGGCAGCCGGGATTGAACTGGTCTCCTATGTGTCTTCGATAGGTAAAGCCTCGCTAGCAGCTAAACACCCAATTCCAACCGTAGAAGAAGCCGCGCTGCTGGCAGATAACCCGGTGCGCTGCCCCGACCCGCAGGTCAGTAAAGAAATGATTGCCCAGATAGATGGGGCACAGCAAAATGGGGACACCATTGGGGGAACGGTTGAGGTGGCCGCCTACGCCGTGCCGGTAGGTTTAGGTAGTCACGTACAAGCAGATCGTCGCCTAGATGCCCGCATTGCGGGAGCGCTAATGTCGATTCCCTCTGTAAAAACTGTGAAAATCGGGGATGGTACGCAGCCGTATCTGCTGGGATCTGAGGCTCATGACGAAATAATACGGGGACAAACCGGCGAAATTACCCGCACCTCGAATCATGCCGGCGGAATTGAAGGCGGAATGTCCAATGGACAGATAGTTCGCGTTAGCTGCGAATTTAAACCAATTTCGACGGTTCCTAGGGCTTTGAGCACTGTTGATTTAGCAAACGGAACGCCGTGTCAAGCGATTCATCAGCGCTCTGATACTTGCGCGGTAGTTCCCGGGGCGGTAATCGCCCAGGCACAGGTGGCATTGGTGCTTGCAGATGCACTTTTAGAGCATGTAGGCGGGTATTCCCTGGAGCAAGTTCGTGAGAATCTGCGGGCATACCGCCAGCGAGTGGAGGCCAGAGTATGAGCTACCCAAAGCAAATAGTATTTATCGGTCTGCCGGGCAGCGGAAAAACTTCGGTTGGCCAGGTTGTAGCAACCCGGCTAGGGCTTTCTTTTAAGGACGTAGACCAAGTTATTTCCCAGCAATTATCGATGTCGATTCCGCAGATATTTGCCTCGCGGGGCGAAGAGGGGTTTCGGGATTTAGAAGTAACCGTTACCGGGCAAATATTAGGCAGTAATACCGGAGTTGTTTCCTTAGGGGGAGGAGCCCTTACTCGCAGCGAAACCTGCAACGCTCTGAAAAACAAAGTGGTAGTTTTCTTAGACGTAAGCCCGCAGCAGGCAGCAGCACGCCTCGGAAAAGATTCAAAACGTCCCCTATTAGCGGACGTAGCTGATACCGCCACCACGATAGCAAAACTGCAGGACGAACGTCGGCAGACCTACTTAGCTACAGCCACCCTCACGATTCTTGCTGATGGAAGCATTGAGGAAGTAGCTAACGAAGTGATTAAGGCTTTAGGGCTCGCCACCGACACAAACACCGATTGCCGTTACGATTTATCTTCTTCCTGGGATTTGCTACCGCTTAAAGCAAATGGTCAGCGCATAATCCCGGTAACTTCCGCTAACGGATATGAGGTTACGGTAGGTCACGGGGCTATCTTTAGGATTCGCCAAGTGCTGGAAAATCCTGCTCGTAAGGTCTTTTTACTGTTTCCGCCCCCACTTTCTGCTAACGCCCGCCGTCTCCAAAACGCGCTTACTCAGGAGGGACACCCGGTAGTAATGTTTGAACACCCCGATGGGGAAGGGGCAAAGAATATTCGGGTAGTTGAAGATGTTTGGCGCTGCCTGGGGGAGAACCATTTTTCGCGTGAGGACGCGCTGGTGGCTTTGGGGGGAGGAGCAACCACCGATATGGGGGGCTTTGGCGCCGCGACCTGGCTGCGCGGTATTGACCTAATAAACATTCCCACCTCCTTGCTGGCAATGGTTGATGCCGCGGTTGGGGGAAAAACCGGGATTAACACTTCGGTGGGTAAGAATCTGGTGGGTTCGTTTTATCCGCCGCGCGCTGTCCTTTGCGAGTTAGATTATTTGAATTCTTTACCTCCTCGGCATCTGCGTGCCGGTTTAGCAGAGGTAATTAAATGCGGTTTTATTGCCGACAAATTAATTCTGAAGCTATTGAGCGAAAACTCAGTTGAGAATCTTATCCGCCAACCAGATGTTTTTGAAGAGGTTATTAGCAGAGCTATTTCGGTCAAATCCCGGGTTGTTAGCGAAGATTTGAAAGAAAGTGGAATGCGCGAGTGTCTTAACTATGGACACACCCTGGCTCACGCTATCGAGAAAGCTAGCTCCTACCAGGTGTTACATGGGGAAGCAGTCGCTGTCGGGATGGCGTTTGCCTCCCAGGTAGCCCAAGAATTAGGTTTACTATCTGCTCGGGAAGGGCAGGCTCAACGCCGTCAAATAGCGGCTCTGGGATTACCGACTTGTTGCCCAGATTATTCTTTCGACCAGCTAGTTAAAATCATGGCCTCCGATAAAAAAGTCCGCGGGGGAGTAGTCCGAATGGTGCTAACCGGCAGTGACGCTCTAGTGCACGTTAGACCATTGCGCGACTATGAGCTGTTACAAACAGCATTCAATGCCGTAAATCAGAACTTCTCGACCAGCGTCCCGCTCACAGTCGTATCTAAATAGGGGAATCCGTGGGCAGAAAAGTATTCCTAATTGGTTTACCGGGTAGCGGCAAATCCACTATTGCTTGTCTTTTGGCAGATAAACTCGGGTGGAAACTGGTTTCTACTGATACTTTAGTTGCTGCCCAGCTGGGTTTACCCCGGCACTCAGCACTAATTTCAGCTGGAGAAGAGCGATTCCGTCAGGTAGAACGAGAAATAATGCACGCCCTATTAACTGAGAACAGGCGAGAAGATATCATCGTAGATTGCGGTTCTGGAGCACTGGACAACCCCCTCACTTTACGCGAGCTACAGGAGCTACCGGGGCGGGAAATACTCGAATTGGTGATTGATTTAGCAACTATGGCTGATAGAGCGGGTCTGAATCGTCCTCGTTCCCTAGGACTGGGGATGCCTAGAACCTGGCTGAGGCAAATGGGACAAGCTCGCCGCGAAAATTGGCAGCGATTGCAAGCCCTTCCCCTGGAAGTTAGCGATTTATCAGTTGAACAGGTGCTTGAAAAAGTGCTTGCCGTCCTAGGTATAAAGGAGTAAAAACCCTTCTAGAGGTATCTATTTTTTATCAACCGCCCTCCTGAAGTAGAGTAGAAACGATTTATTGAGACTTTTTGGGGGTTAAGTTGGCGACAACAAATGATTTGAAGAATGGTCTGGTACTAAAAATTGATAACCAGTTGTGGCAGGTTGTCGAGTTTCAGCATGTAAAACCGGGTAAAGGTCCGGCTTTCGTGCGCACCAAGATTAAGAACGTACTGAGCGGTAAAACCGTAGATCGCACCTTTAATGCCGGGGTAAAGGTAGAAACCGCGACCGTTGATCGCCGGGATATGACTTACCTGTATCAAGATGGAACCGATTTCGTGTTCATGGACGATGACACCTATGAACAGGTAATGATTTCCACTGAAATTGTAGGAAATGCGAAGAACTTCCTGATTGAAAACCAACGCGCAGTAGTGGCCTTCCATGACGGGCAGGTTCTGTTCCTAGAGCTACCGGCATCGGTAGTCATGCAGATTACCCACACCGAACCTTGGCTGCAAGGCAATCGTTCCTCGGCAGGAACTAAACCAGCTACCGTAGAAACCGGTTACGAAGTGCAAGTTCCTCTTTTCATTGAAGAGGGCGAAAAGATTAAAATCGATACCCGTTCCGGTGACTACATTTCCCGGGTCAAGGACTAGCAGCCAGTGTCCAAGAATCGACTATCTCGGCGTACTAAAGCGCGCCGACGGGCAGTTGATACCGTCTATGAAGCGAATCTAAAAGGTCTTGATGAAGACCCGGAAGATTTACGTCAGCTAGTGGCTGAACGTAGGCAGCTAAGCACGGCACAAACCACCTTGCCTGACTATTCAGCGGAAATTGTTAATGGGGTGGCTGATCGGCTTTTCGATATTGATATGACCCTCAGCCAATACTCAAAGGATTGGGCTTTGGATCGGATGCCTAAACCGGACTTGGCGATTTTACGCTGTGCAGTTTGGGAAATCCTCTACAATGACGATGTACCCTGGAAGATTGCGGTAGACGAGGCGGTAGGTACTGCGCGGGCAATATCAACTCCGGACTCTCCGGCTTTTATTAACGCAGTGCTCGATGCGATTGGGCATGCCAGTGAAACCGGCTGAGGTGATGGGCTTTCTTATTGGTTAGCTACCTGAATCCGTCCTCACCTACCTGGGAGAATAGATTTTAGGAGGTTGCCATGAGCGCAATAGTTTTCCGCGGGGCAAGCATACTGGGCAAAGACCGCGCCGATATTTTGGTGGAGGGTGATAAAATCCGCCGGGTAGGTGTCGATTTGTCCCTGCCCAAAGAATCGACTGCGCTAGAGATTGATACCAACGGTCTAATTGCTCTGCCGGGACTTGTGGATTTACATACTCATTTGCGCGAACCAGGCGGAGAAGATGCTGAAACCGTAGATACCGGTACGGCTGCGGCCGCTAAAGGTGGATATACCTGCGTTTTTGCTATGGCCAATACCACTCCCACCCAAGATTGTCCCCAGGTGGTAGAACAGGTTCTTAACCTGGGTCGGCAAGCGGGTAGAGTAGACGTTCATCCGGTAGGAGCGGTTACCAAGGATTTGGCAGGTAAAGAGCTTTCCCAGCTGCGAGCAATGCATGAGTGCGGAGCAAAGGTAAATGTTTTTAGTGATGATGGGAAATGCGTTTTTGATCCGCTTTTGATGCGTCAGGCTCTAGAGATTCTCCGCGATTTTGATGGAGTAATCGCCCAGCACTGTCAAGAGCCACGTTTAACGGAAGATTCTCAAATGAACGAGTCTTACCTGGCGAAAGAACTAGGCTTGAAAGGCTGGCCGGGCGTAGCGGAAGAAATGATTATTGCCCGCGATATTTTGCTTTCTCTTTATTTGGATGTTCGCGTACATATTTGCCACCTTTCCACCGCCCGCGCGGTGGAGCTGGTGCGTTGGGGTAAGGCACAGGGAGCCAAGGTTACGGCGGAAGTCACCCCGCATCACCTATTCCTTAGCGAAGATGAGCTAAAAGGGCGAGCGGCGCTTTTCAAAGTTAATCCCCCTCTGCGCTCTGCAAGTGATGTTCAAGCGCTGCGCACTGCTTTAGCTGATGGCACTATTGATTTGGTTGGTACCGATCATGCCCCGCATCCGGATCGGCTTAAAGACTGCGATTTTGAATGTGGCGCTTTCGGAATGATTGGGCTGGAAACTGCCTTGCCGGTGATATCGACTTTGATGGTACGCACTAACCAAATGACCTGGGCTGATGTGGCTCGGGTAATGTCTATTACTCCCGCAAAAGTGGGGAAGGCTCTAGGGCAAGGTGAAATGATAGCGACCGGCTCACAGGCAAACCTGTGTTTTGTATCCCCAGATACCTCCTGGCAGGTTAGCCGGGATAGCCAGGTTTCTCGCTCAAATAACACCCCCTTTGCAGGTAAAGAACTGGTGGGGGCTATCCAGCACACCTGCTATCGCGGAAAACTCACAGTTACTAACGGACAGTTACAGTTTTAAGGAGGAGACATGAGCCGCTATGGAGTTCGCCTAGAGCAGGCAATGACCAGGTTAGGTAATGTTTGCGTGGGGATTGATCCTCACCCTTCCCAGTTAGCAGCCTGGGGTTTGTCAGATAGCGTGCAGGGGCTGCGTACTTTTGCTTTAACCTTGGTGGAAGCAATGGCGGGGCAGGTACCGGTGGTTAAACCACAATCGGCGTTTTTTGAACGCTTTGGTTCGCGGGGAATCGCGGTTCTTGAAGAGGTACTTACAGCTTGCCGGAAGGCGAATCTACTTAGCATTTTAGATGTTAAACGCGGAGACATCGGCTCTACGATGACCGGTTATGCCAGGGCTTATTTAGAGGACGGGTCGGCGCTTTCGGCAGATGCGATTACGGTTTCTCCGTATTTAGGTTATGGATCTTTATCGCCGGTTTTAGAGTTAGCGCGTGAAAATAACCGGGGAGTTTATGTGCTCGCTCTAACCTCTAATCCCGAGGGATTCCAAGTGCAGCACGCCAGGTGTGCCACTGGTAAAAGCGTGGCGGCGGACATAATTTCACAGGCTGAACAGACAAATACCCTCAATAGTAATCAAGGTCACATTGGGGATATTGGTTTGGTTGTCGGCGCTACCACCGGAGAAGCTGCCAAAGATTTAGGAATAGATTTTTCTTCCTTTTCCGGATCTATTTTATCGCCTGGAATTGGAGCACAAGGGGCGCAACCAGCAGATATACAAAGAATTTTCGGTGATAGCGCCTACCGAGTTCTGGCATCGACTTCGCGGGGAATATCTTCCGCCGGCCCTAAAGTTCCCGCTTTGCAGGCGGCTGCAAGACAAATAACCGAGCAAATGAGTGATATTTTTCGCAAGTGAACTGGCAAAACTCGCTTGTTGGTTTGGCTTAAATAGATAGAAACAACTAATCTTTTTCGTGTTGTTATCCCATAAATCTAGATGAAGAGGTAAATACTAAATGGCACTTCCTTCTTTAACTCCCGAACAGCGTGCACAGGCTTTGGAAAAAGCCGCTATGGCTCGTAAGGCTCGTGCGGAAACGAAGGCGAAGCTGAAGAACCGGGAACTAACCCTGTCTGAAGTAATCAAAAAAGCTCAAGATGATCCTTACTTGGGCAAGATGAAAGTTCAGGCTCTGCTTGAAGCTCTGCCTCGCGTGGGCGCTACCACCGCTGCCGCCGTCATGGAAGAGATTGGTATCGCCAAGTCTCGCCGTATCCGCGGTCTAGGTGAGCACCAGCGCGCTGAGCTAGTTCGCCGCTTCGGCTAAGAACAGCTCTAAAGCAAATAACAGTGTGGGATCCAAAATTATTTTGGGTCCCACACTATTATGTTAGATACCAGGGGAGCAGACAGCTATGGCAAAGTCTCAGTTATATGTATTGGTCGGTCCGTCCGGGGTGGGGAAAGGAACCGTTCTCAAAGCGCTAAGGAAGACTTATCCGCACCTTCAGGTGGCAATCTCTGCTACTACCCGTCAGGCCCGCCCCGGGGAGACGGATGGCATTGATTATCACTTTCTATCGGATGCGCGTTTTGAGGAGCTTATTGCCCAAGACGGCTTTTTAGAGTGGGCCACCGTTCATGGTAAGGCACGGTATGGAACTTTACGTTCTGAGATTAACCGCCATTTCGCTTTGGGACGGGACGTTATTTTAGAGATAGACCTGGCGGGTGCCCGCCAGATACGCCAAAGCTATCCCCAGGCTTGTTTCATTTTCCTTAGCCCACCCAATGAGCACGTCCTCGAAGAGAGGCTCCGCGGTAGAGGTACTGAAGATGAAGCTGAAGTTGCTCGTCGGCTTGAAACCGCAAAAACCGAATTGGCGGCGGCGGGCGAATTTGAACACATTGTGATTAATAATCAACCCGAACAGGCGGCGCGTGAACTAGCAGCCCTGATGGGAATAGCGTAAGATTTTTTGTGAAGATGCGGCTTAGCCGTGAAGTTAAGAAATGAGAGGACAATATGTCGGGTACTGTTGCTAGCCCGGAGGGAATTACTAACCCCCCAATAGATGACCTATTGGAAAAGGTTGAGTCCAAATATGCCTTGGTGGTCTATGCTGCCAAGCGGGCACGCCAGATTAACACCTACAATCTTGAGATTGCTGATGGAATGTTTTCTACTCCCGGCCCCTTGATTGATTGCAATCCCGAAGATAAAGCCTTAAGTATTGCCCTGCGGGAAATAGACAAAGGTGCACTCAATCTTAAAGAGCATGACGAGTCCTAATAGGACGAGCTAGGTTATGTCTAAGCGCCGCCGGGTTATTATTGGGGTCGGAGCAGGAATCGCTGCCTATAAGGCAACTAATGTTGTGCGCGCCCTCAGTAAATCCGGATTTGACGTATGGGTGATACCCACGCCCGCTGCTCTCGAAATGGTAGGAGCGCTCACCTGGCAAGCGCTTTCGGGAAATCCGGTTTACACTCAAGTTAATGAACCGGGCACAGGGGTTGGACATATAGAACTTGCCAGGGACGCGGATTTAATTGCTGTGGTTCCAGCCACTGCTAATGTTTTGGCACGTATAGCCCACGGTCTAGCCAATGACATGCTAACTAACGTGGTTTTAGCTGCTGATTGTCCCTTGTTGCTGGCTCCCGCCATGCATACCAATATGTGGAATAATCCGGCTACCCAAGAAAACGTGAAGTTGTTAAAGAGGCGCGGAGTCCATTTCATTGGTCCAGACCTAGGAGAGCTTTCCAGTGGGGATGTCGGTTTAGGCAGGCTGGTTAGCGAAGATCGCATAGTAGAGCAGATTTTATCCCTGCTTTCACCTAAACCCTGGCAAGGAAAGAACGTATTAGTTAGCGCTGGGGGAACCCGCGAACCTCTAGATCCCGTACGTTTCTTAGGTAATCGTTCCTCCGGGATTTTTGGGGTTCAAATTGCTCGCCATTTTGGACTGCAAGGCGCGAACGTTACCTTGTTGGCCGCTAATATAGAGCCTCAGGTGCTGGCTGCTTTACCCAATAGCGTGAGAGTTCTACCCACCCCCACCGCCACCGAAATGTATAACGCGGCTACAAAGTATTTACCCAATATGCAGGTAGTGGTGATGGCGGCCGCGGTAGCTGACTATAAACCGGCAGAGTTTCAAACCCAAAAAATCAAGAAAACACCTGAAAAAGGCGAGTTTTCTTTAACCCTGTGTCCCACGGTCGATATTTTGGCTTACCTAGCAGAACATAAACAGCCAGGACAAATAGTTACCGGTTTTGCCGCCGAGACCGGATCTTGGGAAACAGTTTTAGATTTAGGCAAAGAAAAGGCTCGCCGTAAAGGAGCCGATATTCTCTTTATCAACAAAGTCGGTCAAACAGCTGGATTTGGCGACACCGCCACCCAGGTTAGCGCAGTTGATCAACTAGGCAATGAAATCGGACAGTTCCGGGGAGAAAAATCTGAGATAGCCCCGCAGATTGTGTCCCTGATTGGTCAGCATAGCCAGTGAAAGATCAAATGCCGCGCTGGAGCGGCCTTGACCCCCTCGCCCAGATACGCAGTCGCCAGGAGGGTAAAACCAAGCGCGGTCACCAGCAAGAGCTACTTCCTTTACCGGATAAACCCGCTGGGAAATGGAAAAACACTGATTCCATTGCCAGAGTAATCCCTGATACTCCCGTATTTCATCTCGCAATTGGTCTTGACTACACCATTCCGCCCCGCCTAGCAGGCAAAACCCGTATTGGCAGCCTGGTAAGCGTGAAGATTGGAGAAAAACTGGTGCACGCCTGGGTAAAGGACATTCGACCTCCAGAAGCAACCTCGCAACGCCTGCGTCCTATTAGTCGCGTGCTTAGCGACAGAGGGCTAGTTTCACCTAAAACCTTCCAGCTTGCTCAGCAGGTGGTCAGCCGTTACGCGGGAAATATCTCTCAAGTCTTAAACCAGGCGATTCCTAATCGCCGGGCAGGGATAGAAAAAGAGTTTTTTACTAACAACTTTGCCCCGGTAATGCCGCTGACCAGCCGAGAAGCCCCCTGCCAGGAGACTAACTGCCTTAGCGTAAGAGACGAACCCAAAATAGAAAACTATCCCCAAGGAAAAGGATTGCTAGATTCGCTGGCAAATAAACGCCTGGCACGAGTAGTCTGGTCGGCGATTCCCGAACCTAATAGGGTAGCTCCTTTTAACCAGATTAGTGAGCTAGTCAGCGTGGCTTTGAAAGCGAAGGGAAGCGTCCTGTGTCTTTTCCCTACTGCTCGCCAAGCTAGCGAGTTTTGCTCCTATTGGAGCGCCAGCCAGGGTGCTAATGCGCCCTCACCCCTAAAATACTTTTTTGAAAAATCTAGCGGCAGGCACTACCAGGCATATCTTCAGTGCCGTTTTAACCATCCGCGCCTAGTGGTAGGAACCCGCTCAGCCATTTTTGCCCCCCTAAAAAGGATTTCGCTGCTACTGATTTGGGACGAGAACGCTGAAACCTATCAAGAGCAAACCGCGCCCTACTGGCATAGCCGCCAAGTCGCAATGATGAGGGCAAACAGTGAAAAATGTTCACTGATATTAGGTAGCTACTCTCGTTCTCCCCAAGCTCAAGCCTTAGTGCTATCTTCTTGGGCTAGTGAGCTAGCTATGAATAATACTCCAGTGCTGCTCCCCAAGATTTTTACCCCTGATTATGAACAACGCGATGATTTATCTATCGGGCGTACCCCTATTTCCTCCACCGCTATCCAGTTTTTGCGAAGCTGCCTGGAAAATGGCCCGGTTTTAGTGCAGGTAGGGCGAAGAGGAGGACGAAAAGCCTTAAGTTGCGCCCGCTGTTCAGCTCCGCTGCGCTGTCCAAAATGCTTGGGGCAGGTAGAACAAAGAGGGGATGACTACCTGTGCCCCAGTTGTGGTCATTCATTCTTCTTCCGCTGTCCTAACTGCGGGGCGCAGCAAGCTCGAGCAGCTGTGCGCGGGCATCAGCGTATCGGCAGGGAACTCGCCGCTGCGTTCCCCAAAATTCCAGTTATCAATTGTGACGCTGATAATTCTTTACCTCCCATTGGGACTAAACCGACCCTGGTAGTGGCCACGGTGGATCAAGAACCGGTTGCCAGCAACGGATACGCGGGAGCGCTGCTATTAGATGCGGGAATGCTCATAAGTCTTGACCGTATTTGGGCGGGGGAACAAACCCTGCGCCGCTGGGCAAATCTGGGAGCTAAAGTGGCAGCAAAGGGCAAAATCATGCTCAGCGGCGACCCAGGGGAGTATCTTGCTACCACTTTTAAGCGGCGAACATTTCGCGAGTGGGCAAGTAAAGAACTTCAAGAACGAGCTGAAGTGGGAATCCCTCCCACCGCAGCTATGGCAGCCATTCGCGCCAGTAAAGACACCCTTAATCAGCTATTAGCCTGCGCAAACTTTCCGGATATGCAAGTTATAGAGCCAGTTCGCTTTGGAAATGATTGGCAGGTAATAGTGCGCGCCCGTCTAGACCAAGGCGAAGAGCTACGCGCCGAGCTTAGCCGCCTACAGGCTCTGGCTTCCCGAAAAAAATGGGAGCCTGTCAAAGTACAGGTTGATCCGTATGACTTCTAGCTTTCCCTTGCAAACATCCTTGCCCTATGTCCTGAGGAAGTTTCTTAACTGATAGCATTAAGAATATGCGTGTCTTATTTGCCGGTACTCCCGCCAGTGCAGTACCTGTCTTGGAATATTTGCTTTCCAGCGAGCATGAAGTGGTTGCAGTGCTAACTCGTCCTCCCGCTAAATCGGGGCGAGGACGCAGACTCACCCCTTCTCCGGTTGCCCAGTTAGCCGAACGCTCTGGCATAAAGGTCTACACCCCCTCCTCTCTAAAAGACGCTCAGCAGCGTCCCGATTTTGCGCAAATGCAGGTAGATGTGGCGGTGGTAGTGGCTTATGGTCTGCTGATTCCTAAAGATTTGCTGGAAGTTTTTCCCTATGGATGGCTAAACCTGCATTATTCCCTGCTACCGAAATGGCGCGGAGCCTCCCCGGTACAACATTCAAGAATTGCGGGGGAAGAAATAACCGGGGTCAGCATTTTCAAGATAGATGAGGGCATGGACACCGGCCCTATCTACGCGGTCGATCCGATTAGGGTCGCTCCGCAAACTACTGCCGACCTGCTTTTACAACGCCTTACCGACAGTGGAATTAAATTGCTTCCGCACGTACTTAAGGCTTTAGAGGGAGGAACTCCCAAAGCTCACCCCCAATCTAGTCAAGGGGTCAGCTATGCACCTTTGCTCAGCAAAGCCGATGCCCAGATTCCCTGGAATAAAGAGGCAGGGGCAGTTTTAGATATGATTTGTGCCTTTACTTCTCAACCGGGGGCATGGACGGTATTGCCTGATGGCAAGCGGATTACTATTTATCCGGCAATTGAAATGAAAGATCACAATACTTTATCGCCTGGACAGGTACAGATAACTAAACACGAGGTCACGGTAGGGACAGCAACTAACGATGTGAAACTGACTTTTGTGACTCCAGCCGGGAAAAAAGAAATGGCTGCAGATGCTTGGGGACGCGGGCAGCATTACGGCAACGAATTTTTCTTCGCCCTACCGAGCTGTTCAGAGGGGGATTTGTGAGGCAAAAATATCCTCAAAAACGCCAATCTTCCAACTCGCGGGGCAATCGGTATGTCAAACGCCCGCAAAGAAAAGCGAGTAATTCAACGCAATGGCAAGCACAAACCGACCGGGTACGTACCCTGGTTTACCAAGTGTTACTGGCGGTCGAGACCCGGGAATCCTACGCTAATTTGTTACTTCCGCCCAGGCTAACCCGTGCCCAGATTGGCGGGCGAGATGCCGGTTTTGCTACCGAATTGACCTATGGAACCCTGCGTTGTCAGGGCTACTATGACTGGATAATTGAACAATGCTCCTCGCGCCCAGTAGCTGCACTGGAAAAACCGCTGTTGGTGATTTTGCGAATGGGGCTTCATCAATTGTTAAATATGCGAGTTCCCACCCATGCTGCGGTTAATGAATCGGTTAATTTGGCGAAACAAGAAGTCAATCAGGGAGCAGCGGGACTGGTAAACGGGGTTTTACGGGGGGCTCTGCGCCTGGGTGAGGACGAGCTGCAACGCCGACTCAATTCCTTAAGTCCTACTGCTCGCTTAGCAAGGCGCTATTCCCATCCAGCTTGGATTATCGCCGCCTACCGCGCCGCGCTCAGCGAGCATCAGAAGCTGGGAGCCGAGATTCCCGCTGATGACGCTAGCCTTGAGGCGCTGCTTGCAGCCAATAATCGTCCTCCCTATATAAATCTAGTGGCTAGACCCGGATTGATTGAGCGCGAAGACTTGGCGGATAGGGTTGAAGAAAGCGAACAAGACGTAGCCTATTCTACTCTTAGCCCCTGGGGGTTAATTGTGTCCGGGGGAGACCCAGCGGATTTAGAGGCAGTTATTAACGGACAGGCAGCAGTAGAAGACCAGGGTTCTCAGTTAATAGCCGGTTTAGCTGCTGAATATCCGCTGAGCGGTCGCGATAAAATCTGGCTGGATTTATGTGCCGGACCGGGTGGTAAGACCGCATTAATGGCGGCTTTAGGACGAGAACGCGGGGCAAAGGTTTTCGCCAACGAAATCAGTCCTCACCGCGCAAAACTGGTGGAAGATTCGGTTAAGGCTCTAGATAACGTCGAAGTTGTATGTAAAGATGGTACAGATTTTCCCTCCCGTGAGGGGGGATTTGACCGGGTTCTCGTGGATGCTCCCTGTACCGGATTGGGGGCGCTGCGCCGTCACCCAGAATCACGTTACCGTTCCCGCAATGAAACGATTCCCGAAATCACCGCCTTGCAGGCACGACTACTCGGTCGTGCCCTGGACGTATGCCGTGAGGGTGGCCTGGTTATTTACGCTACTTGTTCTCCGCATCCGGCAGAAACCACTTTCCTGGTAGAGCGAGTTTTGAAAGAACGCGGTGACGGACAACTTTTAGATTTAAAGGTTGCCATAGGTCAGCTGATCGCAGCTGATACCTGGCCAAGCGGACTAGGGTGCGCAGATAAATACCTGCAACTTTGGCCTCATATTCACAGCAGTGACGCGATGTTTGCTGTGCTAATCGCGAAAAACCGAAAAGGGGTTTAACTATGGGAGTTACTATTTCTCCATCAATTCTTAACTGCGATATCGCCAATCTAGCTAGTGAAATCAAAAAAATTAGGAACGCCGATTATGCCCATGTGGACGTGATGGATAACCATTTTGTTCCTAATTTATCTTGGGGACTTCCGGTAGTAGAGGCAGTTATTCGGGAAAATATTTTGCCGGTAGATGCGCATTTAATGATCGAGGACGCCGATCGCTACGCTCCTGCCTATGCCGAGGTTGGCTGTGCCTCGGTTACTTTTCATGCCGAAGCCGCTATTGCCCCTATCCGTTTAGCTCGTGAAATTCGTGCCCAGGGAGCGAAAGTTGGTATGGCGCTGCGACCGGCTACCGATATTACCCCCTATATTGATTTGCTTAGTGAACTGGATATGCTCTTGGTGATGACCGTAGAGCCCGGCTTCGGGGGACAGGCGTTCTTAGAATCCATGATGGGTAAAGTACGCCGTGCCCGCAAAGCTATTTCTGCGGCAAATTTGCAGGTAGCTTTGCAAGTTGATGGGGGAATCAACCGGGAAACCATTACTAAAGCCGCCGAAGCCGGGGCAGATGTATTTGTGGCTGGCTCAGCGGTATATAAGGCTGATGATGCTTTTAACGAGGTCGAACAGTTACGCCAAATCGCTAATCACCATTTAAATCATTAAAGCGGGGAATGGTTTATCGGTATAAACAGACCGGTTATCGGACATTTATTCTTTAACGATTCTGAAATAAACTATCCGACTTAACCGGTTTAGAAAACTAGGACAGCGCTTATTCACCACGATAATGAATTGTTTGCGCATTATTTTTTGAAACCAACTAACCTTGAAGATATGAAAAGTTTTGAAGACCTATTTGCCGAACTGAAACTTAAAGCTAATGAACGTCCCCAAGGTTCTGGAACCGTTAAAGAACTCGATGCCGGGGTACACCAAATCGGCAAAAAACTGGTAGAGGAAGCCGCTGAAACCTGGATGGCAGCCGAATATGAAAGCCGGGATGATTTTTGTTTAGAAGTTTCCCAGCTGCTCTATCATGCTCAAGTAATGATGATTGCTAAAGGGGTTAGCCTCGAAGATGTCTACCGTAAACTCTAGGGAAAATATGTTACGTATAGCTGTCCCAAATAAGGGTGGTTTGTCAGAACCCGCAATAAAGCTTCTTTCCGAGGCCGGGTATCGTACCCGCCGTCGTGGTCGGGAACTACATATTGTTGATCACAACAATCAGGTGGAAATTTTTTTCCTCCGGCCGCGCGATATTGCCCAATACGTGGGTGCTGGATATATCCATGCTGGCATCACCGGACGAGATTTATTAGCAGACTCTGGGGTTAAAGCTACCGAGGTGTGCGAACTGGGCTATGGGGCTTCTACCTTCCGTCTAGCAGCCCCTAAAGGCACTATGAGCAGTGTCCACGATTTGCAAGGCAAACGGATTGCTACCTCTTTTGACCGAATTATGCAAGACTACCTGGCTGAACATCAGGTGGAGGCAACTACTGTTCATCTCGATGGAGCGGTAGAGTCAGCGGTGCGTTTGGGGGTGGCAGATGCGATTGCTGATGTGGTAGAAACTGGCAATACCTTGCGCGCTGCCGGGCTGGAAGTATTTGGGGAACCAGTAATGAAGTCGGTGGCGGTGCTAATTGCCAATCCGCAATCGGTAACTCGCCGAGGTCTAGAGGTTCTCCGGCAGCGTCTGGGCGGGGTATTAACCGCCCGCAACTACGTGTTACTTGACTACAATGTACAAAGGGATCAGTTAGAACAGGCAGTATATTTTACTCCCGGAATCTCTTCCCCTACGATTTCTTCTCTGCAAGATTCTCACTGGTTAGCGGTACGCGCTATGTGTAAGCGTAGTGAAGTACATGGGGTGGTTGATAAGCTGGCCGCCTTAGGAGCACAGGGGATTTTGGTTACCCAGCTACTTTCCGCCCGTATCTAACTATAGTTTTGCTTCGCTTGGGGAGCGGCTTTTCTAAAGCAATATCCTTTTCTAGGAACCAATTACAGCATTTGCGCTGCTACTCGCCCGGCAACCGCCGCCGATAAAAACTGGGCACTATCCTCGCCTAGGGAGCGACCCATAGTTGAAAGTTTCACCGGACAGGTCGATAGCGCTGCGTAAAGCCCAACCGTAGAACACCGTTTTAACTCATGATGGGAGCTAATAAGCCGACTTTGCTGTTCTAGTAGCTTTGAAAAATCCGCTTCAATCAGTTCGGCTTGCCCCCCGCCCTCGCCACAAAACACCGGAAATGGCACCGTGAGAGCAACCGGCACAAACCCCGACAAAATCCGGAGGCTA
Source organism: Varibaculum timonense (assembly GCF_027694345.1). Taxonomy (NCBI): domain Bacteria; kingdom Bacillati; phylum Actinomycetota; class Actinomycetes; order Actinomycetales; family Actinomycetaceae; genus Varibaculum; species Varibaculum timonense. The sequence continues at coordinate 47,676 of NZ_JAQEVU010000003.1, read as the reverse complement.
TGATGAGAGATTCCCTGATGGCGAGGACGAGCATCAGCCTTAGAAATCCGCAAGGCACAGATAGGACGCCCTCCTCCTAAAGCAGCCTGAGTGAGGAAAGCAGAAAGGTCGAAACCGGAATACCCAAAGGGAGTGCCGCTACCGGCGTTACCCGGCCCTTGCCCCACAATCGCAATATCGGCTTTTAGGACGTGTTGAGCGGCTAAGAGGGCGGAAAAGGTATTGATTGCTTCTAAGTCGCCACCGAAAGCCTGCCCAGCAGTAATTACTGAGGCTAGCCATTGATTTTGGCGTAAGAGCGAAATGTTTCTCGAAAAAAATGCGGGAAGCGCGCCGCCATCGGTATATACATAGACGATTTTTGCGCCGGGATTTTCTGCTCTGATTCCGGCGATTACCGCCGGTAACTGGGAATGTAAATCAATCCCCACCACCGGCATCCCCTCAAGGTTTTCTGCCCGGCTCATTGATTCATGCCAGGGAGATTGTTGCTCCTCCAGCGCCGAAACCAGGTATTGACTGGGACTATAGCGCGCTTTCATAATGTGACCGTCATTGGCGGGAAGTTCATCAGCGGGCAGACGCTCACAAAGGGAGGTTACCAGTCCAAATCCACCAGTCCCCAGGTTTCTCTGCAATGGTGAACAGTCAAAACGCACCCTATCGCCGCAAAGAATTTTTCCGATTAGCTGCGGGTAGGAAAGCACCTGCACTTTTTGTCCTATAAAAAATTGTTCCGCATTATCGGGGCAAGCGGTTATGGTCACCGTCAGCTCTTGAGACCCCTTAAAGTCATGGACAGCTTCCACCTGTCCCTCACGTAGCATCATATTTTTATCCTAAGCGAAGTCTAGGTGACCGCGTGGATAATAAACAGGTAGGCTTATATATGTGTATTGGTTACTATTTGCGTTGTGGACGCTCGGAATTCTGGCAGCGATAATCTGCCCAATCGTCATGTTTATCTGGCTGTTCCGCAAGGTCAATACAACTTTCCGGGTATTTGGAGAACAGGCATCAAGGCTATCTGATCCCCTAAATGATTTACAGGAGGCAGCTCCGCTTACCCCGCTACGCGCCCCCGGAGCTAGCGGCGACCCCGCCACCTTAGCTCAAGCCCATCAAGTTCGCCAGCAGGTAGCACTTAGCCGCCAGGTTCGGCGTTACCGGCGCCTAGATGCCGCTAAGGAGCGCTGGGAGAAACTGGGGCTGATATAGATGCCCCGCAAGCGTAGGCGTAAAAATCATTCTTCCTCCTTACCGACCCAAGATTGGGAGCAGCTTTCACCGGCTCAAAAGCTAGCTAGTTTCAAACGCAACCAAATAAGAGGGGAAGTCAATGACTTTGCTAGTCGCTTCGACTATCCTATAGATGATTTTCAGCTGCGCGCTATTGATGCTCTACAGGCAGGCAAATCAGTGTTAGTTGCCGCCCCCACCGGATCAGGAAAAACCCTGGTAGGGGATTTCGCCCTATTTTTAGCGTTAAAAAGGGGGCTGAGAGCCTTCTATACCACTCCAATCAAGGCGCTATCTAATCAAAAATTCCGGGATTTTTCTGCCAGCTACGGTAGTGAAAACGTGGGGCTGCTGACTGGAGATGTTTCGGTAAATCCCGCGGCTCCCATCGTGGTAATGACTACCGAAGTGCTGCGTAATATGCTTTACCGTCAAGATAAACGCCTAGAGGATTTAGGTTTCGTTATTCTTGACGAAGTTCATTACTTAGCTGACCGTTATCGCGGTCCGGTATGGGAAGAAGTTATTTTACATCTTGACAGCCAGGTCAAAGTGATTGCCCTATCTGCCACAGTGTCTAATGCGGAAGAATTCGGGCAGTGGTTACGGGAAGTACGCGGGAACCTTGAGATTGTGGTTTCCGAAAAACGTCCCGTGCCACTTTATCAACATATGTTTGTGGGAGGACGTCTATTCGACCTCGAAACTAAAACTAAAGGCGGTAAAAGCCGGCTAAACCCGGCATTGCTTGCCCAGACCCGCCAGAGCCTAGGGGAGAGCAGGGCAGGAAGTCACACCAGTTTACCGGCAGCAGTAGCGCAGCTCCAGGAAAGTAATCTCTTACCGGCAATCGTGTTTATTTTTTCGCGTTCTCGTTGCGATCAGGGACAAAAACAGCTGATAGCAGCAGGAATGGATTTAACTAATCCCCAGGAAAAGCAACAAATCCAAAGCTATCTGGACGATATTGCGGAAAATATTCCGGGGCATGATTTTTTTGCTTTAGGTTTAGACCCTCTTTTTGCTGGTCTCAGACGCGGAATTGCCGTTCATCATGCCGGGTTGCTACCCGTACTTAAAGAGGCCGTAGAGAAAATGTTCGCAGCGGGTCTGCTAAAAGTGGTGCTAGCAACCGAGACCCTCGCCCTAGGAATCAATATGCCAGCGCGTTCGGTGACGATTGAATCGCTACGCAAATGGGATGGGCATGAGTTCCAAATGCTCACAGCGGGGCAATACACTCAGCTAACCGGAAGGGCAGGTAGGCGCGGCATTGACACCTTGGGGCATGGGATTGTTATTTATCGTCCCGGTATAGATCCGGCTATCGTGGCTGGTCTGGCTTCCAGACGTACCTATCCCTTGAAGTCGGCTTTTACTCCCACCTATAATATGGCGGTTAATCTGCTAAGTCGCGGTTCGATAAGCGAAACTCGCGATATTTTGCGGCGCTCTTTTGCACAGTTCCAAGCAGACCGCTCCCTGGTGGGTAAAGCGCAGCAGGCTAAGGAAAAACAAAAGGAAGCCGATAAAATTATTGCTTCGGGAACTTTAGAGTGTTCCCAGGGAGATATTTACGAATACGTCAGGCTACATTCCGAATTGCAATCCCGGGACGCTGACCGGGCTAGAGCTCTTGCCCGCGAGCAGCTGAGGCAGCGCAATGAGTTATTTCGCTGTCTAAAACGCGGAGATGTTCTGGTCTATCCCAATGGTCAAAGAACTCGCCACGGGGTAGTGATGAAGAAATCGTTTACCCGCAGCGGGGAGATTAGTTTGCGGGTGCTTGAAGATAACGCGAAGCTTAGAGATTTTTCTAGTAACTATCTGGCGGGTGATTTGGCGTTAGTGGGGCAAATGCTGGTCGAGGATTATTCGGAGCGTAAACCTCGTGATCGGCAACGCTTAGCATCGAAGCTGCGTTTAGCGGTGCGCGATAATTTGTTTCCAGATCCGCCTACTTCTTCCGCTTCTTTACCATCGCTTCCAGCCTTAGCTGGCTCCTCGGCAGTTTCATCTTCTTCTCAGGTGGATAAGTTGGGGGCTAACACCGGTACTCAGGGGAAAATAATCGATACCGAGCTTAGTAATCTGAGTGAACAGCGTTTAGAGGAGATGGTGGTTTCTCACCCGGTTGCTCACTGCCCAAAGGTGCGCGAGCATTTGAAGAAGGCTTCCCGGTGGGTTCGCCTCGAGCGGCAGGCCGTTAAGCTCAGACGTCAGGTTGAGATTTCCGAAGGGAAACTGGTGAATACTTTTGACCGGGTTGTGGCGGTCTTGAAGCGTTTGGATTATTTATCGGCTGATGGAAAGGTTAGCGAAGCTGGGCAGGTTCTTGCTCGTATCTATAGTGAATATGATTTATTGATTGCTCAATGCGTGCTTCAAGACGTGTTTGCGGGATTGTCTCCGGCGCGTCTGGCAGCCGCTTGCAGCGCTGCTAGTTATGAGGCGCGGCGGGAGGTGTCCGGGGCTCCGGTTCCGTCCTTGCTTAAACCGGTGGTTAATCGGATTGAAGCCTTGGCCGAGAATCTGCGAGCTATTCAAAGCGAGTTGGGGGCGCCTAAGATTCCGCAATCTTCGTGCGCACTGGTGGCTGCCACCTATGCCTGGGCTAAGGGTAAGCCGCTCGCAGTGGCAATCGAAGCGGGCGGCTTGGAAGCTGGTGATTTTGTGCGGGCGATGAAACAGTTATTGGATGTGCTTCGACAATTAGAGACGATTGGAAGTGTGGAAACCTCTGCTAGCGCCCGTAAAGCCCAAAAGCTGATTTTGCGAGGGGTGGTGGCGTGGTCCGATTTCTAGTTCGCGGTTTTTGGACTTTTTTTGCTTCCGTCGCTATTGCTGCCGCTTTACTATTGGCATTTCCTTCGTCTTGGGGAAGTCATTGGTTTGCGCCCTGGCTAGCTATGGGAGCGTGGCTATTGGTGTTGCGCCGGGCAGACAAAAAGTACGCACTAGCGATTTCGGGGCTTGTGGCTTTCTTATTCTTTTTGCTGCTTTTTCGTTGGGTATCAACTTCACTTGGGTTTAATACCCCTTGGATTGCACTGACCTTTTGTGAGTCTTTATTCTTAACGACCTGGGCGGCTTTGACCCTGGCACTCCGGCATTTGTCTAGCCCCTTATGGTCGTTGTGGGCGGCTTTTTCCTATGCCGGTCTTGAGGCTTGGAGGGCGAGTTTTCCCTGGACGGGAATGCCTTGGGGATTACTGGGGTTTTCGCAGGTAGACAGTCCCCTTAAAGGCTGGATTCCTCTGCTAGGGGAAAGCGGTATGGCTTTCTTAATGGTTTTTATTCTAGCCGCTCTAGTTAGCGTGACTTGGAATGTGACTATGCCTAATCTGGTGGCCCTTGCTTTGGCCTTGGCGGTGATAATCGCATCTGGAATGGGTCTTACAGCCTTAGGGGACAGCCGGGACACTGCTCAGATTAGGGTTGCCGCCATGCAGGGGGGAGTTTCTTGGCCGATTGAACAGGTTTATGCCCACCCGGGAACTATTTTATCTGGGCATATTAGGCAAGCTCGCCAGGCGAAACTGCAACCTACTGAGGTGATTTTATGGGGAGAGCAGGCAGCAGATGTTGATTTGGGTAAAGATTCCGCTTGGGCATATGATCTTCACCTAGTGCAACAATCCTTAAAAGCCCCAATTGTTTTCGGTATGCTCTCTTATTCCGAAAAAACCACCTCTAACCAGGTGTTACAGGTTAATAACGGCGAAATTAAACAGGTCTATACCAAACGTAAACCGGTTCCTTTTGGCGAGTTCCTTCCCGGCAGAACCCTGGTTTCTAAACTCTTTCCCGAGCAAGTAAAAATGTTGCCACGCGATATGGTGGCGGGTAACCGAGTGGGAATAGCCAAGGTGGGTAAGGCGCGTTTGGGGACGAACATCTGTTTTGAGGTGGCGTTAGATTCTCTGGTACGCCAGACGGTGAACTCGGGCGCTAATGTTTTATTTTTCCCTACTAATAATTCTTCCTTTGGTTATTCTTACCAGTCTCGCCAGCAGCTACAAATAGCTCGCTTTCGCGCCCTCGAATATAATCGCTCCGTAGCCCAGGTTGCGATTGGGGGAGTGAGTGCTTTGATTAACCCGGAGGGAAAAGTTTTGGCTCAGTCAGGGCTTTTTCGTTCCGATACTTTGCACGCCGCCCTGCCTCTGCGCGATACGCTTACTTTTCAGGCTCGTTTTGGCGCGCTCCAAGATGCTTTGCTTCGTTGGGGGTTTTTAGGAGCTGTGCTCGTGCTCAGTTTCGGGTTTGGGCTGCGCTTTTGGCGAGGCCGCTATCGATCTGTTTCTGCAAATAGTTGCGCTCATGATACGAAAGATTCAGGTAAAGGGCGCAGAGGACGCTTACAGAAAAGTCCAAAAGGGAAAGGCAAGAAATGAAGGATACAGTAATCGCGATTCCCACTTATAACGAGGCCGCAACCTTAGCTAAACAGATACAGAAGTTACGCCGTAATGTACCCCAGGTAGATTTACTAATTATTGACGATAATTCCCCGGATGGTACCGGTCAGATTGCTGATGAAATTGCCGCTAAAGACAGGGGAGTGCGAGTTTTGCACCGACCGGAAAAAGCTGGTCTAGGCCGGGCATATTTGGCTGCTTTTTCCTGGGCGCAGCAAGCGGGCTATACCTGGGTAGTGCAAATGGATGCAGATGGTTCTCATCGGGTGCGGGATTTACACAAGTTGCTTGCCCGCCGGTTTTGGCCGAGCAAGCCAGATTTGGTGATTGGTTCACGCTGGATTCGGGGAGGACGACTTGAGGGCTGGTCGCGTATGCGCGAAGCCCTATCCAGAGCGGGCAATGCCTATATCGCGGCTTGGTTAAATCTGGGCATCGGGGATGCTACCGCTGGTTTTCGGGTTTATCGTCTAGATTTTTTGTCCGGTTTGGGTTTAGAGGATTTGGATTCTCGTGGTTACTGTTTTCAGATTGATATGACCCGCCGGGCGGTACGCTGTGGGGGAGATATTGTCGAGGTGCCGATTACTTTTCAAGAACGCGCGGCCGGATCGTCGAAAATGTCTAGCGCAATTATTCTAGAAGCGCTCACTAAAGTTACCCGTTGGGGAATCAACGACCGTTTAAGTGCCTTAGGACGAGCGCAAAGCGAAGCCTAGAGCCATAAGACGGGAGAGCTCCTCCGCTATTTTGCTTTGTTTTGTGCGCGATAAGTCAAAATGGTTGGCGCTAAAGGGTAGGGTTAATACCCAAAGACTAGCGGTAATGTACCCCGTCCATTAGTGCTCCGGAATGAAGTACTTCGAGTTGTTCTTTTAATAGTATTTCTAGCTCTTCTTCACTGCGACGCTCCATGAGCATATCCCAGTGGGTACGTTGGGGACGCAGCGGTTTAGAATCTTCTTCTTCGGCGGGTTCTTCATATTGAAGCTCACCCATTTCTCCGCATTTGCATTCCCACTGGGCAGGAGCTGCTACCTCGGCAGCAAAAGTCATGTGGTAGCGGTGTCCCTTAGGGCATATATAGAGGCTTTCGCGTCTTTGGGCGAATACTACGCCGTCCTCTGTCTCTAGGCTTTTTGAACCGATACTTGTGCCGCGTAGTGCCCGCTCTGCCATAGTAAATAATTCTCCTTGCTGCTCAGCCAAAGTGCTAGCCGATATACCTGCCCTATTCTAACAGGAGAGCTAATAGAGTTCGACACCGTTACGCCGGAAAAGAAAATATCTTAGCTACATATTTCTTAAAATGCTAGACCAGCTAACTTGCTATTGCTAGAATTATCGTGTCACCTGTTTCCCATATCTAAATAGCAGACATCCTATAAGGAATGTAGCAAGGATGTACTCATGAACGCAAAAATAAATATCGGTTGGCTCGTTTCTGGAATTATTGTAATACTGGGAGTATTTTTCGGATTACGTTACCATCTTCCCGATTTAATAGGAATGCATACAAACACTATATTTTGGTTTTTAATAACAATATTTTGGGGCGCTATTTATTATTTATGTTTTGCTTTAATTAGAGAAACTTTTGCAGGTTTTATTATCAAATTCATTTCCATTATATTTATTGAAATTTTCACCGGTATTGCCATCGCCGATTTAACTAAAGATTTGCTTTTAGGAATACCTTTTAACGGCGATTTAGCTTTCTTCACTCTGACTACCTGCACAATTTGGTCATTGGGTACCCCTGTTCATTTCCTTTTGAATACTAGAAGAAATCTCAAGAATTATGTTTCAGATTGCGCGTGTTCGCATAGCTGAAAAACAGACTTAATTAGTCACCATCTTCGTTGCAACCATTTGTTTCCCATAGCGAGACAGGAAACCGAAGATAGAGGCATCGAAAAATCGGTGGATATTTTAAGGTTCTGCTTGTCTACAAAAGCTTCTTTCGGAAATGTTTAGGACCGTACCCGCGCCAGGGAACGTTTAGCCGCCGCAACCACCTGTGAACTGTCTAAACCGTAATGCTCAAACAGTTCACCAGGTGCGCCCGGCAGACCAAAACCGTCTATCCCGATACTTTCGCCATTATCGCCAACCCAGTTCCGCCAGGAATCTACTATCCCTGCCTCAATCGAAACTCGAGCTTTAACTGCCGACGGTAACACCTGTTCCCGATAGGAAGCATCCTGAGATTTAAACCATTCCATACAGGGAACGGATACTACGCGAGCTGCTATATCTTCTTTAGCTAGTTCTTTACGGGCTGTAAGAGCGTGTTGAACTTCAGAACCAGAAGCCATCAGGATAACATCAGGCTGCCCATCGGTATCAGCTAGAATATATGCCCCCTTTGCCACGTTTTCAGCGCTAGCCAAGGCATCGCTTCCCGCACCCTCCATATCTTCGCGTTCATAGGTGGGAACAACCTGGCGGGTAAGGATTAACCCTACCGGTCCTCTTTGCCGCAAAATCGCAAGCCACGCGGCTGCGGTCTCGTTAGCATCCATCGGTCTAACAATCGCCAGATTAGGAATAGCCCGATAGGACGCTAAGTGTTCAACTGGTTGATGAGTTGGCCCATCCTCGCCAACCCCGATAGAGTCATGACTCCACACATAGGTTACCGGAATGTTCATTAGGGCTGAAAGGCGTACCGCTCCGCGCATATAATCGCTGAATACAAAGAACGTACCTCCAAAAACCCTGGTTAAACCATCAACGGCTATCCCGTTCATTACCGCAGACATCGCGTGTTCGCGCACCCCAAAATGCAGTATCCGACCATAGGGATTACCCTTCCATTTCCCAGTTTGCGCAGATTCTGGGATAAAGCTGGTTGAGCCGGCAATAACCGTGTTATTTGATTCCGCTAAATCAGCTGAACCGCCCCAATATTCGGGCATAACAGAACCGATGGCGGAGATAGTTTTTCCGGAAGCCGCCCGCGTGGCCAGAGCTTGTCCGGCAGGGAATTGGGGGAGAACTGCCTCAATTTCATCAGGTAGTTTTCCAGCTAAAATACGTTCTAAAAGCTGATTTTTATCCGGGTTTGCTTGTTTCCATTCTGCAAAGCGTTTATCCCAATCTAGATGGGCGTTTTTCGCGCGTGAGGCAGCATTTTCGCGGGTATGTTTTAAGACTTGCTCATCAACGACAAACATCTTTTCGGGGTCAGCGCCCAAGGCTTCTTTTAATCCCTTGAGTTCTTCTGCCCCCAGCTTTGCTCCGTGAATTACTCCAGTATTTTGTTTAGAGGGGGAGGGCCAGCCGATTATGGTTCGTAAAGCAATAATAGAGGGCTTGGTTTTCTCGGCTTTAGCCGCACAAATCGCTTCATCTAGGGCATTAACATCTTCTTGGTAACTGCCATCTGCGTTTAACCAATCGACCCGCTGAGTGTGCCACCCGTAAGCCTCATAGCGTTTTAGCACGTCCTCTTGGAAAGAAACATTAGTGTCATCTTCAATGGAGATATGGTTGTCATCCCAGATGACGATGAGGTTACCCAAATCCTGTACGCCAGCTAGGGAAGAGGCTTCCCCGGAAATACCCTCCTGGAGACAGCCATCACCAGCAATAACATAGACATTATAGTCAAAAGGACTCTCGCCAAGAGGCGTTTTCGAATCTAGCATTCCGTGGGCACGCCTTGAAGCCATAGCGAATCCGACACCTGCGGCAAAACCAGAACCTAGTGGTCCGGTAGTGATTTCCACCCCTTTGGTGTGCCCATACTCGGGGTGACCTGGGGTGTAGGAACCGAAAGTGCGGAAATTTTTCAAATCTTCTAGCTCCATGCTTTGACCAGCCAAATAGAGCTGAATATATTGCAAAAGTGAGGCGTGACCAGCGGAAAGCACAAAGCGATCTCGCCCTAACCAATGTGAATCTTGCGGGTCAAAACGAAGATGGCGCTGATAGAGCAAATAGGCGGCAGCAGCTAAAGAAATCGGAGTTCCCGGATGTCCGCTACCGGCTTTTTCTACAGCGTCACCAGCCAATATTTTCGCCATATCGACTGCTTTTTGATCCAGGTTGTTCCACTGAAGTGCCATTCGTTGTCTGTCCCTTCCGACATTATTGCGCGTGGATTTTTCTCCGTCTTTGATGGTAACAGTTTGTAAAACGAAAATACTTCTAAATAGCCTTCAGTAGCAAAAGTGCAGATAAGTAAAATTGGTGACGCATTTGTTCTCACCCCCTAAACCTCAATCCGATAATGTACATTATGTCAAGTAAAGCGATAAAGGCAGCCTTACCCTTTTTCCCGCCACCCAAGCGCCACTCCTCTACGCCCTCGCCAGCAGTAAAAACCCAAAATAGTGATGCTAAATAACTACGTAGTTTGCAGTTTCCACCCCTTAAGAGTTTGAATAACAACAGAAACATTTCTCGGTATTAAAGGAGAAAAACTGCCATGGCAGCTGGCAATCCACACAACCCACCTCTTAATGCTTCCCAAGCAGATTCCACCTTAAAAAATAAGCAAAGAACTAGCGCAAAACACCCAGTAAACCAGATACCTTCTCCGCCGCGAACCGCGCTGTTATCAGTGCAGCATGTACTCGCTTTTTACGCCGGTGCGGTGGTAGTTCCCTTGGTGGTTGCGGGCGGATTAAAATTAGACCCCACCACTACTGTGCATCTGATTAACGCTGATTTATTTACTTGCGGCATCGCGACCTTGATTCAGTCAATCGGCTTTTGGAAAATTGGTGTGCGCCTGCCAATCATTCAAGGGGTAACTACGATGGCAATCTCCCCTATGATTGCCATTGGTCTGGCAGTAAATCAAGGCGGCGGCGTGGCGGTGCTGCCAACCATCTATGGCGCAGTAATCGTTGCTGGTCTATTTACTTTCTTCGCCGCCCCCATTTTCGCTAGGCTGATTAGATTTTTCCCACCTTTAGTAATCGGGATTGTGCTTACCACTATGGGTACCACCTTGTTGGGAGTATCAGCAGCTGACGTTATCGGACACGCCGACGAACAGGTTCCTCCCCTGCCGGTTTCCTTACGCAACCTGGCTTACGCTTTAGGTACTTTAGCGATAATCGTCCTAATTCAGCGTTTCTTCAAAGGTTTTATGGGGACGCTGGCCGTACTTGCCGGTCTGATAATCGGTACCGGGGTGGCGGTAGCCTTAGGAGATGCCTCTTTTAGCGAAGTCTCGAACTCTTCCTGGGTAGCAGTTACTACCCCATTCTATTTTGGTTGGCCAAAGTTTTCTTTAACCGCCTGTATCTCCATGATTGTGGTAATGCTGCTCACCATGGTGGAAACCACCGGGGACGTGTTTGCTACCGGGGAGATTGTCGGTAAACGCATCGGTAAAAAAGAGATTTCGGCTGCTCTGCGCGCCGATGGGCTTTCAACCACTTTGGGAGGAATTCTTAATTCCTTCCCCTACACCTGTTTCGCTCAAAACATTGGTTTAGTGCGTTTAACTAAGGTTCATTCCCGCTGGGTAGTAGCATGTGCCGGGGTAATCATGATTGTACTAGGGATTATCCCGAAGGCGGGAGCAATCGTTGCCTCTATCCCCTCTCCGGTGCTGGGTGGAGCTTCCTTGGCACTATTTGCCAACCTGGCTTTGGTCGGAATTCAAACCCTGTCAAGGGTAGACCTATCCGATACCCGCAACGCCATTATTTTGACTACCTCTATCGGTCTTGCCATGTTGGTGTCTTTCAAACCGGCGATTGCCGGGGCTTTCCCGGCTTGGGCGCAGATTTTCTTTGCCTCGGGAGTAACCGTTGGTTCAATCACCGCGATTGTATTGAACTTGTTATTCTTCCATGTTGGGCCACAATCTAAGGGCGAGGACGTGGCGCTGGGGGCTAGTGGTAAACGGCGTTCGCTACAGGAAGTTAATGCCATGAGCGACCAAGATTTTGTTAAGACCTTCTCGGGTCTGTTTAATGGGGTTACCTGGCCGCTGCTTTCAGCAGCACAAATGCGTCCTTTTAGGGATACGGGCGAGCTCAAAGAAGCCTTGCAAGACGCGGTGCTGCTAGCCGACAAAGAGCTACAAAACCAGCTAATTTCAGCTTATCCCGATGTCACCATGATGCTTACGGTCAGCGATCATGATGCCAAGAAGATTTCTCAAGATGTAGGCTCGCTAGCGCTGGGAGAGCTCTCTGAGCACCAGCGCAGCCAGTTGCAAACTTTAGAGACTTCCTACCACGAGAAATTCAATCTACCTTTGGTGGCGTTACTTTCTCGGATGGGCTCGGTAGAGGAAATTATTAAGGACGGGCTGCGCCGCCTAGAGAACTCTCCGCGCTTAGAGCGGGTGGTTGCTTTAGGGCAGGTGGTGGAAATCGCCAATGATCGTTTCGAGATTATGATGGCGGATGCGAACCCGATTCGATCGGCCTGGAGCCGTAAGTTCGAGCAACTTGATTAACCGGTGTTAAATCCTGGGGAAGCGCCTAGTGCTTCCCCAGGATTTAACATTTACATTTACCGGAAGTTTTGGTTTCGTATCGCGTAAATACTGTTCTTTTTGCTTGCCTTTTTATTTCCCTATTCGAGGGCGGTGAGCTAGCTAAACACTAAGATTTTGGCGATTTATCCCATTTCGCATCATAACCGCCAGGAGTGGTCCACACCTCAGTGGGAAGCTCCCCCGGCAGATAAGTATTGTCTTTTGAGCAAAATATCGGATCGGGAATATCTGGATTCTTCATTTGGGCACGGTAATCCCGCAAAGCTCCTACTGCCCATTTACCTAGGAATAGCAGGGCTACCAGATTTACCACCGCCATTAGCGCAGTCGCCCAATCGGCAATAGACCACACCGATTTCAAGGGCAAGACTGCTCCGATTGCGGTAGAGGCAATCACCAACAGTTTCAATGGTAAAGCTGAACGCTCCACACCAACAATGAATTTATAGTTGGTTTCCGCGTAGGTATAGTTACCTAAAATGGTGGAATAGCCAAAGCAAACCATCATCAACATTACAAACACAAACACCACGTTTTGGGTGGTGTTATTAGAGCCTAGAGAAGTAATAATCGATTCCATCGTCAGCACTGCCCCATCATCCTGGCTTTGTTTATCCCAAAACGGTGCCGACATTAAAATAATGAACGCAGTAGAGGTACATACCAACATCGTGTCTACGAATACCCCCAGCGCTTGAATCATGCCTTGGGTGGCGGGGTGGCGCACCGTAGCAATCGCGGCGGCGTTAGGAGCTGAACCCATGCCGGCTTCATTAGTGAATAACCCCCGCTTAGTTCCGGTGGTAATCGCGGCAATAAACGCTCCCCCAGCTCCGGCTACTGCCGGGGGAAGATAAGTATTGCTTTGCCCAAAGGCTCCTAAGAAAATCTCTCGGAAGACAAAGGGAATCCGCTCGTAGTTCAGGATAATAACTAAAATCCCCATACCTACATATAGCAGCGCCATAGCAGGAGCGAGATATTCGGATAGTCTAGCGATTTTCCGTACCCCACCGACCACTAGGGGCAAAGTTAAAAGCACCAGAATTAACGCAGTTGCCCACACCGGAAAACCTAGATAATCAGAGCTGGCAAGCTGAGAAATAGAATTCGCTTGAATCATTTCGAAACTGAAACCATAAGCAAAAATAAGCAGTACCGCGAATACAATCCCCCAGGCACGAGAGCCGAGACCACGCTGAATATAGAATGCCGGTCCTCCCCTAAAAGTGCCGTCACCATTGCGTACCTTAAACATCTGCGCCAAAGTAGCCTCTATAAAGGCAGTAGCCATTCCGACTAGCGCGACCACCCACATCCAGAAAACAGAGCCAGGACCGCCCGCCACCACCGCGAGAGCTACCCCGGTAATAGAACCGGTACCTACCCGGTCAGCTAGCCCAATCGCAAACGCTTGGAAAGAGGAAACCCCGCCCTCGCTACCGGATCGAGAGCGAGTAACAACTTTCAGCATCTGAGAAAACATGCTCAGCTGCATACCCCTAGTGCAAATAGTGAGCCAGATTCCCACTCCCAGCAAGGTGACCATCAGTAGCCATACCAGTGAGTTTGCGTAGATGGTGTCCAAAACGGCAGAGATAGTTTCATTTACCTGTTCAAAGGTACTTAGAGACTCTTTAGAGGTAAAAATCGGCATAGCGTACTACTCCTTTATCTAGGATGCTGGTCTAGCTGCAAATATCTAATAGCGCCTAAGACAGCGAAACTTCCTTAAATATACTTGCCTAACCCCTTAGCTAATAAATCCATATACTTTATTAGCTTTAGATGGCTCCTAGGAGTAGTAGATTTACTATCCGGCGTTTCGCCGCGCCCGCGCAGCAGCGAGTTCATCAGGAACTATCAGTTCATCCTTGATGGATTCTACCGGCAAGGCTGCTAAGGTTCCCTCGATTTCCCGCCAGACACGACCTACGGCGATTCCAAATACCCCTTGCCCCCCTTGTACCAGGTCAATTACCTCGTCAGTGGAGGTGCATTCGTAAACGGAAGCTCCATCAGACATTAGGGTAATTGCCGAGAGGGATTCCACTCCTCGTTTAGAAAGCGCTTCGACCGCTATCCGGATTTGCTGCAAAGATACCCCGGTATCTAGTAGCCGTTTGACGATTTTCAGCACCAAAATATCGCGGAAAGAATAGAGGCGATGGGAACCCGAGCCTTTTGCTGAGCGAACTGTGGGTTCAACCAAGCCTGTCCGTGCCCAGTAGTCAAGCTGCCGGTAGGTGATACCCGCTGCTTTACAGGCAATTGGCCCGCGGTAACCGGTTTCGGTATCGAGATCTGCTAAGGTATCTCCAAATAGCATTCCTTGTGAACGCTGCGGGCGCGGATGCCTATCCATGGGGGAACTCCCTGACGATTGATTAACTACTGTAACTAACGGTATTTTCTTTCCCCTGACCGGTCAAGAACCTTTTTCGGAAAGTCTCAAGCTTTACTTGAGGTTTAGTTCAGTTTTTCTGCCGAAAGGCGTACCATCTGCAAAAATAGCTGAGCTGCCACTTCAGAAAGTTCTTGGGTCTGTGCTAAATGTCGCGCCTTAGCCACTGTCCCCCCGCGATAGCCAACCGGGCTGGACGCCCTCTCTACTAAATCAAGCAAACGCAGAGCCGTGGTTTTCAAAAATCGCAACTGGCGCGGAGGAATCCCCTCATCAACTAAAAGACTCGCAAGTTTGACAATCTGGTGGCTGCGAGCAGAAAAACGCCCCGAAAGATTGGGGGCTACTAAACCAGCCTGTACGAAACTATCAAGCTCAGCAGTAGAAATCCCGGTCAAATCTAGAAGTTCTCGGGTGGAAAGAGTTCCATCCGTGCTGGTAGCAGCAACAAATTTACCCTCGGAAGCAATCAGGCGTGCAACCTTTTGTTCTGGTTCCACCTCATTTAAGGTTCGCCCGGCATCCAGTTGGGCAAGCTGTTCCCGAATCAGACGCAGCGGCAAGAAAGAATCACGCTGACGAGACAGACAGTAACGAACTCTCTCGATATCGGCAGCAGAATACTTTCGGTAACCGCTGGCGGTTCGGGCTGGGGACACTATTCCCTGATCTTCTAAAAACCGCAGTTTCGATACCGAAACGGTTGGAAACTCACCCTTTACCTGCTCAACCACTTTACCGATAGAAAATACCGGTTTATTGGATACGCCGACCGGCCAAGTGCCGGCGGTAGGCTCTGACTCTAAGCGACGCTGGGACGCTGCGGACTGCAACTTTAGGAGTCCCTCCGTGAAGCATAGTAAACCATCCGGTACTTGCCTATCTGTACACTATCGCCAGTCTTTAGCTGCGCAGATTCAACCCGCTCCCGGTTTACGTAGGTACCGTTCAAAGAACCAGCATCCCGTACCGCATAACCGTTACCTTCGCGCACAAAGTTGGCGTGTTTCCGCGAAACGGTCACGTCATCTAGGAAAATATCGCACTTGGGTTTGCGTCCTACCGAGATTTTCTCGGAGTTAAGCAGGAAACGCGCACCTAGGTTCGGCCCGCGTACTACTACCAGCAGGGACGACCCCTCAGGAAGCTCCGCAATGGTTTTACGGGCATCTTCCGACAGAGAACTGTTACCTGGCAGGTCATCATCCCTGATGGCGCCGATAACGGCGGTGGTTATGGGATCTGCCAAGTTGTTTTCGCTCATGGAGTTCTCCTGTTGGAATCGTTCGGGTGGTCAGATTGCCACTTAGACCTTTCAATGTTAGCGCAAAGTTTCATTCACGTCACCGCTTTATCACATCTTGATAACGAAAATTTTGGTGTCAAAAAGCAGGAAGCACCCAGTCGCTGATATAGTTTGCGCCATGAACGAACCCATATCGCATCTGGTCTTAACCTTGTCCTGTCCTGACCGTCCTGGAATTGTCCATGACGTAACGAAAGTGATTGTCGAGGTAGAGGGCAACATTGTCGATTCTCAACAGTTCGATGATCCCGAAACCGAAAGTTTCTTTATGCGGGTAGAAATCCACACCCGGCGCAACGTCCAGGAAGTTAGGGAGGCTTTTACCCCCTTGGCGAAGCAGTACTCGATGCGTTGGTCCGTCAATGAGGTCGGCAAGAAGGTTCGCACCATCATTATGGTTTCCAAAGAGGGACATTGCCTGTCTGACCTGCTATATCGCCGCCGCAATCTGAATCTACCGCTCGAAGTGGTGGCAGTAATCGGTAACCACCCGGATTTGGCGCCTCTCGCCCAGTTCTATGATGCGCCCTTCCTGTGTATCCCGGTGACAAAAGACACTAAAGCAAAGGCAGAGGAAGAACTGCTCGCCCTCATCGATGCGGAAAATGTGGAACTGGTGGTGCTTGCCCGTTATATGCAGATCCTTTCCGATAAGGTTTGCGAGCGCCTGCACGGCCAAGTAATCAATATCCACCACTCTTTCTTGCCTTCTTTCAAGGGGGCACGTCCCTATCACCAGGCGCATCAGCGGGGAGTGAAACTAATTGGGGCAACTGCTCATTTCGTAACCCCCGATCTAGACGAAGGTCCGATTATTGCCCAAGAGGTGATTCCGGTTTCGCACCGGGACTCTACTGCTTCCATGGTGCAAAAGGGGCAGGATGTAGAGCGTAGGGTGTTGGCTCAGGCAGTGACTTGGTATTCCCAGCGGCGAATCCTGCTAAACGGTAACCGCACTGTGGTTTTTGAATAGGGCGTGCCTACAGATAGGGAGTGCCCTGCGTTTTTGCGCACAGATTAGGCTATTTTCGTATAGCTAAACCCATTTGCAGGCAACCGCATTCGAGGACGATTTACCAGAAGAAGAAACCTTGCCTACTTTTGGCACTTCGGGCACCAATAGCTGCGTCTACCTGCTAGAACCTGTTCGCGAATTGTTGTTCCGCAACGCCGACAGGGCTGCCTCGAACGCTGGTAAACCCAAAAACGCCCTTGAGAGGGATCATCAGTAGTACAAATTAATCCCTCTTTTAACCCCCTACGCATTTGGGAACGCAGGTCTTCCCATAGAGCTTGCAATCGTTTGACCGAGACTTTAGCCGCCTGCCGGTTCGGGTTAATCCGGCAACGAAACAGGCATTCGGCGCGGTAAATATTGCCCGGGCCCGCAATAAAGGATTGATCCATTACTACTTCGCCTATCCGGCGAGCAGTTTTGCGGGCACGCTCAATAAAATCCTCATCTGTGCAAGAATCCACCAGCGGATCAGGGCCGAGGCGGGCTAAAATTTTATCTACCCCCTCTTTATCTAGCAGTTCGCACTGGTTAGGACCAGACAAATCGGCTACCGCTCGCGAAAACTCTAGCCGCAGCCGCACATTTTCGCCGGGAGGTAAAGGCTTAAAATCTCCTTTAACTTCCGAATAGGTATCGCCAGGGTGTTCTCCGGGCATCCGGGGCGCTCCGATGTGACCAGGTAGGGTTATCCCCTGCCCGGCCTGAAACTTCCAAGAACCATATAGACCCAGATGTACATGCAAAGTCGCTGGCTGCGGAACCTCAAAATCTAGGAACAGGTGTTTACCCCACGCCCAGGGGCGAGTAATTTTTGCGTTACCGAGGGCGGCCGCGCCCTCAGAAAACCGTCCCTGTGGGGAAGATGCCCGCGCAATACCGAGTTTCGATAGCTCGGTAAAAGCGATGGCTAAACGATGAATAGAATGTCCCTCTGGCATATTATGATTCTTTCCTGTCAGCTTCCGTTTGCCAAACCGCTTGAATTATTTAGGCTTAAAACATGAGTGAAACTACCCTGGGGAAAACCCCTCGCGTGCAAGACGACCTATACCGCTATATAAATGGAAAATGGCTAGACACTTACGAAATTCCACCTGACCGCGCAGTAGATGGTGCCTTTCGCAACCTGGTTGAAGATTCGCTGCTTAAGTGTCGCAAACTATGTGAACAAGCTGCTTTAGGAACGCTAGCTCGCCTGGAGAACAGCGAAATCAGTCAGGAACGCTG
This sequence comes from Varibaculum timonense, assembly GCF_027694345.1. Classification (NCBI taxonomy): domain Bacteria; kingdom Bacillati; phylum Actinomycetota; class Actinomycetes; order Actinomycetales; family Actinomycetaceae; genus Varibaculum; species Varibaculum timonense. Next base: position 29,589 of record NZ_JAQEVU010000003.1, on the reverse strand, counting down.
GGACTTTGATAGTGCGCGTATCGGGAAACTGTTTGCTGCCTACCAGGATTTAGATTCCCTTAACGCCCAAGGGACAGAGCCCATCGCCCCCCTATTATCAAAACTCTTAGCAGCTGACAGTCACGATGAACTAGCCAAAATCTTAGGTGAGTTGGAACGAGAGGGAATTGACTCCCCGGTGGCTTTCTTGGTCAGCGTAGATGCCGAGAATCCCTCTCGCTATATTGCACAGTTTTACCAGGGCGGCCTCGGCTTACCCGATGAATCCTATTACCATCAGGATGAACACCAGGAAATTCGGGAAAAATACCGGGAATTTTTGGCTAAAATGGCCTTAGAAAGCAAAGTTTGCCAAAGCGGGGAAGAAACCGACTTTGCGCAGGAAGTGTTCGATTTTGAGACTAAGCTAGCGGCTCATCATTGGGACAGTGTGCGTAGCCGGGACGCGCAAGCTACCAATAACCCCACTACTTTCGAGGAATTTAGCGATAAAAATAGCGGGTTCGCTTACGCTGCTTGGGCGCAGGGGCTTGGTCTTAAACTCGAAAATAAAGCCTCCCCAATTAATCTTTATATGCCTTCCTACCAGGAAGGATTTTCGAGCTTATGGGCCAAAACTGATTTAACAACCCTAAAGCACTACCTGGAAATGAAGATTGTGCTCGCCTTTGCGCCCTATCTAACTGAGACCTTGCAAGAACTGCGTTTTTCATTCTACGGAACTATTCTTTCTGGCACTCCTGAGCGCCCGGAGCTGTGGAAACGCGCTGTTGGTACGGTTGAGAGCGTCCTCGACCAAGCATTAGGGCGCGCCTGGGTGACCTATCATTTCCCGCCCGAACACCGCGCCACAATGGAAAAACTGGTAGATGAACTGCTAAAAGCCTACGCCAGCGCGATTCAAAAACTGGACTGGATGGGGCAAGAAACCCGCGAGCGCGCCCTTGAAAAACTTGAAAAGTTTACTGCGAAAATCGGATACCCCACCGTTTGGCGAGACGATAGTGGTCTTAGCTTCAATGACGGCGATACTTTGGTCGATATGATTCGCGCCGCTAGCGCTTTTGAAACCGATTTTCAGCTCGGGCGAATAATGCAACCGGTTGATAGAGAAGAATGGCATATGAGCCCGCAGACGGTAAACGCCTATTATTCGCCGCTCACTAATGAAATCGTTTTCCCTGCCGCGATATTGCAGCCTCCATTTTTTGACCCGGAGGCTTCCTGGGCTACCAATTTTGGAGGTATTGGCGCGGTAATTGGTCACGAAATCGGTCACGGTTTTGATGATCAAGGCTCTCACTATGACGGGGACGGGAAACTTAATGAATGGTGGACCGAAGCTGACCGGGAGGAATTTACCAAACGGACCGGCGCCCTCATTGCTCAATATGACCGTTACACCCCCACGGAACTTATTGGAGAGGACGTACACGTAAATGGGGCTTTAACCATTGGGGAAAATATCGGTGATTTGGGAGGACTAGCGATAGCTTTTCAGGCTTGGAAGAATGCCCATCCGGACGAGGGTAATCTAGCCCCAGAGTTTTTCTTCTCGTGGGCGCTGGTTTGGCGCACCGCTATCCGCCCGGAAGCTGCCCGCCAACGCCTGGTGATTGATCCACATTCACCTGCCGAATTCCGCTGTAACGGGGTGGTACGTAACTTGGATGCTTTCCACGAGACTTTCCAGACCACGCCCACCGATAAACTCTGGATGGAGCCAGGCGAGCGGGTAAGAATTTGGGAATAGCCACTCATACAATCAACCCGTAAAATCAAGCCATACAATAGTTTCAAAAACAGGAGAGGAAATGCCGGGGAAGAACCTGACAAAAATTGAGGCACAAACACGCCAGAACGTTATCGGGAAAGTGGCTTACACCGTCCAGGTAGAGCTATCGGAAAATGGGGAAACTTTTCCCTCCCGCACCGTGATTGATTTTGAAGCTGAAGCGGGCGCAAGCACTTTCGTGGATTTAATTGCCCCTAAAGTGCGCTCCATCCAGCTAAATGGACAAGATTTGGGGACTGATTGTTATCGCGACAGCCGGATTGAGCTTAGCGACCTGAAGGCGGAAAACCATCTAGAAGTGGTGGCTGACTGCGCTTATATGCATACTGGCGAGGGCGCGCACCGCTTTACCGATCCGGCCGATGGCCTCACCTATGTTTATACCCAGTTCGAGGTACCCGATGCCCGCCGGGTATTCGCCTGTTTTGAACAACCCGACCTGAAAGCTACCTACCAGTTCAATGTGAGCGTACCGGCAAGCTGGACGGTGCTTTCCAATATGGATACTCCCGAACCGGAGTCGTTAAAAGTAGAGCGGGCAGGAGAGGAGAAGAAAAATCTCTTCCGCTTCGCCCCCACCCCCCTACTGTCTAGCTACATTACCGCCCTGGTTGCCGGTCCTTACCATAGCGTGAAATCGGTACTTACCAGTATTGATGGGCGCACTATTCCCTTGGGGGTTTACTGCCGGCAATCGCTAGCTAAATATCTGGACGCGGATTTTGTATTCGAGCAAACCATTGCGGGGTTCCGTTTTTACGAATCCCGCTTTGCTCGCCCCTATCCTTTCAGTAAATATGACCAGATTTTTGTTCCCGAATATAACGCGGGGGCAATGGAAAATGCTGGCTGCATTACTTTTAGAGATGAATACATTTTCCGCACTAAACCTTCTGGGGCGCAGCTAGAGCAGCTTACCAATACGATTTTGCACGAGCTGGCTCATATGTGGTTCGGGGATTTAGTCACTATGAAATGGTGGGATGACCTGTGGCTAAACGAATCATTTGCCGAGTTCATGTCGTACTGGTGCATGGCAGAAGGGACTTCTTTTAGTGACGCTTGGACCGGGTTTACGATGCGCAAAGTCTGGGGGGTTAATTGTGATCAGCTGCCCACTACCCACCCGATTGTGGCTCCTATAACCGATTTGGCGGATGTGGAAGTCAATTTCGATGGCATCACCTATTCCAAAGGCGCTTGCGTGCTGCGCCAATTGGTTGCTTATGTTGGTGAACATAACTTTTTGGTCGCCCTCCACAACTATTTTGCCCAGCACGAGTATTCCAATGCGACCCTTGCCGATTTCTTGGGTGAGTTAGAAAAAACCAGCGAACGCTCCCTTAAGGATTGGAGTAAAGTCTGGCTACTTCAAGCCGGTATTACACAACTTGAATCTCGCATTGAGCGAGACAAAGACGGTAAAGTTAGCAGTTTTGAAATCCTACAGTCCCTGCCTCAGGAGGGAACCAGTCTACGCCCTCATGCCACTACCGTGGGTGCTTATGATTTTGATGCTAACGGGAAGCTATGTCTTGCGCGTCGCGCCGACGTGGATATTAAAGGTGAGGTAACTGCAGTTCCGGGGCTAGTTGGCACTAAACATGACGTATATGTGCTCAATGACCAGGATTTGGCGTACGCCAAGATCAGGTTCGATAAGGATTCTTGGAATCTGCTACATACGCATGTCGGTGGTTTCGTGGATTCTCTGCCCCGAGCAGTGGTGATGTGTGCCGCTTGGGATATGGTGCGTGATGGGGACTTGTCGGCTTCTAAATATCTTGAAATGGCACTGGGAGCGCTCAAACACGAATCCAACTCTTCTGTGCTCAGCGGTATTTTGCGTCATATTCAAGGTGCTCTTTGCTACTATGCAGCCAATCCGGATGGCGCTCAAAGAATGTTGGCTCCCGCTCTGCAGGCTCTTGCCGAGGACGCGCAGCCCGGTTCTGACCGGCAACGTCAGTTGGTGCGAGCATTCTTGCAGGTAGCTGGGGCTCGTGAGGTGCAAACAGTTAAAGACTGGTTTGAAAACGCTTCGGTTTTGGACGGGGTAAACGTAGATACGGATTTGCGTTGGGATATGCTTTTTGCTTTAGCAGCTAATGGGCAGGCCAACGCGGATATGATTCGTAAAATGGCAGAAAGTGACGACACTATTACCGGTCGGGAGAATGCTTTCTTGGCGCACGCTGCCCTGCCGGGTCGAGAGAACAAGGCGCAGTGGGCACAGCGGGTTCTGGAAGATACTTCTTTGACCAATGGGCAGATTGATGCTTTGACTGCCGGGATTGCGCGTTCCCTCTGGCTGCAACCAGCAGATGGTGCCGATATGATCGAGCCTTATTTTGCGGCGCTGGGCGATATTTGGGATCAGCGCACCATGCACATTGCTGAGTCTCTGGTTGGCGGGCTTTACCCCTTAGCTCTCCAAAGCCGGGAAGGCTTTGACCTGGTAGAGCGGACAGAGCGTTGGTTGGCAGAGAACCCAGATGCCGATAAGGCGCTGCGCCGCCTGGTACTAGAAGAACTAGATGGGGCGCGGCGTTCGCGCAGGGCTCGCACTGGTAAATAGTTTGAATCTTCATATTTACCTGGGGTGGAGCTTTAGGTTTGCTCCACCCCAGGTTTTTACTCCTAGGTAAACTACCCGCGTATGGTTTGGGTTAGTTTTTTGGATACTGCCCGCTCGATTTGTGCGGTAATAGCGGGTTAATAGCTGAAATCATCTTCTAATCTTCAAAGGAGGTACGCCGGTTTGCCCTGCCTGCGCTGATTTAACGGAAATCTCGGGATTTGGTGGGGACTGGCAGATTTAGCGGCTCGATTTTATCGGCTAGCAGGGCTAGGGCTCCGTCTTTGGCTTGCAGCACTCCTCTGACGATTAGGGCGTTTTGGCTGAGGGCGAGGCGGCGGTAACGCTGCCAGCAACCAACTTGGCAGATCACGTTTACTAGCCCGGTTTCGTCCTCTAAAGATAAAAACACTACCCCTTTGGCGGTGTGGGGGCGTTGGCGGTGAGTAACTATCCCGGCGCACCGGATACGTTTGCCGGCTAACTGCGGGCGTAACCCAGCGGCCGGGAGGATTCTGCGCCGGTTAAGTTCTGGCCTGAGCAGTTTCGTGGGGTATCCCCACAGGCTGATCCCCAGGGCTAAACTGTCCCATTTTACTTGCTCCCCGGTAGTTAAGGGCGCGAAATGTGGCGCGGTTTCTGTAAGGGCAAGCCCTGGCAGTTCTAGCTGGTAGAAACGGTTTTGCGGGGCGGCTAGCAGGGGCGCACGCCAGAGGGATTCGCGGCGGGTCACCCCCAGGGAAGACAGTGCCCCTGCGGTAGCCAGAAGTTCTAAGGCAGATGTAGGCAACTGGCTACGGGAAGTAAAGTCCTCTAGGGTTTTAAAACGCCGCCCACAGTTGTCATTGCGAGCGGCAAGAATTTTTTCTATCCAAACCGGGCGTATTCCGCGAATCTCCGCTAGCCCCAGCTTTAGCGAGGCTAAATCGGTTCCGGGGATGGAATCCTTCTGAGAAGTGTTCACGTCTGGGCGCAGAATTTTAAGGCCGTGGCGGCGCGCATCGGAGATTAATGATTGCGGGGAATAAAAACCCATCGGCTGGTTAGCGAGGATTGCGGCATAGAATACCGCGGGATAATAGGCTTTTAGCCAGGCAGAAGCATATACCAGGTAGGCGAAGGAAAAAGCGTGCGATTCTGGGAAACCAAATTCGGCGAAACCGGACATTTGTGCCCAGATTTTTTCTTGTACCGGTGGCGGGATCTGGTTCTTTTCCATGCCTTTGAAGAACTCGGCACGCAAATCGGCTAAGTGTTCTCCCGGGTTTTTGCGTCCCATTGCCCGGCGCAGGTTATCTGATTGGGAGCCGTTAAACCCGGCGGCATCTTTGGCTATCCGCATTAGTTGTTCTTGAAAAAGTGGCACCCCCAAGGTGCGTTCCAGGGCGGGTTTTAGCAGCGGATGCAGGTAGGTGACTTTTTCGCGCCTTAAGCGGCGTGCCAGATAAGGGTTTACGGCTTGCCCTTGGATAGGGCCGGGGCGTATCAAAGCAACTTCGACTACCAGGTCATAGAAACATTTTGGTTTTAGCCGCGGCAAGGTAGACATTTGGGCGCGGGACTCTACTTGAAAAACCCCAACCGTGTCGGCTGCCTGTAATAGCTGGTACACGCGCGGGTCTTCCGGAGGTAGGTTATGCAGGCGCCAGGGCTTTCCGGAGGGCGATTTTTCGCCATGCGCTTCTAAAGTTTCAAACGCGGTACGTAGCGCCCCCATCATTCCCAGGGACAGTAAATCGATTTTCACTAACCCGGCTTCGGCGCAGCTGTCTTTATCCCATTGCACCACGGTTCGCCCTGGCATATTTGCCCAGTTAATCGCGGCTACTTCGGTGAGTGCTTTATCGGAAAGCACCATTCCACCACAGTGGATCCCCAGGTGGCGCGGAAGTTTTTGTAGCTGCCCCGCTATTTTTTGTACGTTTTCCGGTAAGGAGTTGCGGTCTAGTCGTGCCCATTTGGCGGCAGTTCTCGCGTCATATCCGAGGACGCGGGCGGCGTCTTTTAGGGCGGCTCGCGGACGGTAACTAATCACATTAGCTACTTGAGCAGCGTTTTCTCGTCCATATTTGGCGTAGACGTGCTGAAGTACTTTTTCGCGTTGGTTAGATTCAATATCCAGGTCAATATCGGGTAGATCTTTACGGTCTGGGGTTAGGAAGCGGTCGAATAGCATTTGGTGGCGTACCGCATCTACCGCGGTGATTCCCAGGCAGTAACAGACTGCGGAGTTGGCGGCGGAGCCGCGTCCTTGCACATAGATACCGGAGGAAAAACAATAATCCACTATCTCTTTTACGATCAGGAAATATCCGGAGAATCCTTTTTGGAAAATCACTTTCAATTCTTGCTGAATTGTCTCTGCGGCTTTTCCTGGCACCGGATCCCCGTAGCGGCTACGCGCTCCCTGCCAGGAAAGCTGCTCCAGGTAGGAGTCGGCGCTATAACCGGGCGGCACCCGGGCTAAAGGCAGATGCGGCGCGGGGGTAGAAAAATCAAAAATCAGGTCTTTACCTATCTGGGCAGCGTTATCGACTGCGCCCGGAAATTGCCGATGAATCCGAAGCATCTCAGCTTCGCTACGCAACATGGCATGGCAAGCCGGCAAGTCGTCTTGGATTTTATCGAGAGGACGCGCCAGGCGGGTAGCGGTCATAACATCTGCTAGGCGTTGACTGGCAGGGTTAGCACAGCGGGCAGCGCTGGTAGCCACTAGCGGCAGCTTAGTTTTGCGCGCCAAGTGATCTAGCTGTGCCGCTAGGCGCTCTTCCCCATCGAAACCAGCTAAGGCGGCCTCTACCGCTATGTTTTCTGCCCCAAACAGCTCTTTTAGTTGTTCGAGGAAGCGGGTAGCCGCCGCGATTCCAAAGCGGTAAAGCACGCTCCGCAGCGGCCCGGCGCGGGTGCCGGTTAATACTAGCCACTGCCCTTTTGCCCACTGGGCTAGTTTGGCTAGGTTTTGCCGGTCTGCTTCGCGTCTGCCGGCAGCTAGGTGATGGCTACTGATTGCCCCGGTTAAAGCGGAATATCCCTGGCTAGAGCGGCAAATAATTGGCAGATGGGTTTCGTCCTCTAAAGTAAATTCGCACCCCGGCAGGAAGGGCAGTTCGGCTTGGCGGGCAGCGGCGCGCGCCTCCATCAAACCGTAAACTCCGTCATAATCTAGCAGCGCTAGACCAGATAGCCCCAGCTTTTTCGCCCCGCGCACCATTTCGCGCGGCGAACACGCCCCCACTGCAAAGGAATAGGCAGAATGGGCGTGCAACTCGATATAGCCGCTCATTTTTGCCCCTCCCAGGCGTCTAGCCACCAGGAGGATTTGCGGTACACCAGCAGTAAGGTTTCTTCTTCGCCGTAAACCCGCAGAAAGATTCGCGGTCCTAGCCGACTGGGAGCATCCTGGCGCCACCACTGTCCATTTATAGGCCAGGGACCTTCGGTTTTTTGCACCTCGATTTTCCGTCCAGCCACCTGCACCCATTTGACCGGGGATTTTAACTGTCCGTCACGTCCGGGCAGGATTTTCCGTCCACGACTATCGATAATTCCGACCGGTTTGGGGTGCATGAACACTATTTCCGGGGCTACCCCACTGAGCGCCCCGATTCTAGGGCGCGGCCGCCTTTGAGCGCCCCGCTCTTGCCAAGTTTTTAGTTCAATCACTGAACGCGGATCGTATCCACTGGTTAAATGCGGTACCCGCACCCCGTTTTTACCTAATAAAGAGCTGGCATTGCGGGCTGCCTGATCTACTTCCTGAGGAGGATCCGTGTTTCGTCCCCAAAGCGGGGTCATTGCCTGGCGGGCCTCTACCGTCTTTAAGGGATGCAGCTCTATCTGGGAGACCGCCCCCAGGGCTTCGCTGCCGCCGCCTCCAACTGTAACTGTCTCTAACTGGTGTTTTATCCTCGCTACTAGATCTTTGCTGCTGACCTCTACCCCCAGGTTCCAGCTGCGGCTAAGTACTTTCCCGTTTTCGCAGCGGCAAATAAACTGCACCTGGGTGCACCCCTGCCCGTTTGCGCGCAGGCGGGCATACATTTCTACTACTAATGCCCGGGCTGGCAGTAACAGCTGGGTGAGGGAGCTGGCGGGCGGGGTGAAGAATTGGTAGAGACCGGGTGAGGCGGGCGCGGTTTTTACTCTGGCTGCGTCCTCTAGATTTTCCCCGCTAGCTAAGTCGTAACTAAGCGCCCCCAGGGTGCCGAACCGGCGAATCAGCGCCGGGCGTCCCAGGGCGCACATTTGCCCCAAAGTGGTGATTCCCAGCTGGGTTAGGCTGTCTGTCATTTTTGTTAGGTACTGGTCGGAGAAATCAAATCCGCTTATTTTTATCCCCGGACGCAAGAAAAATCCCAGGCTACTTAGGGGTTGCGCACTAAGAAACGGCATTAGCTGGGAATCAGAAACCAGTAGCTGTTCGCGGGCAGATAGGCTCGCCGCTAAAGTACCCCGCGCGATTCCGATTTGCACCGCGTATCCTATCTGCGCTAACTGCTCGGTTAGCTTTTCGGCGAGATCGGATTCTGCGCGGCGCTGACTGCGACTTAAAGCGGCGGTCACCAGCCCCGGAAACCAACACTTGGGGGAATAGAGTTGCTGGGTTGCGCCCTCGATAACCGGTTGAAACGCCAGTTCCGCAGCTGCCAGTGAGTAGGGTTTTTCTTTCAGGGAGGGGCAGAGGACGCGCGCTTGCTTTAGCCGCATCTGCGGCCTGATTCCGGCGGCGCGCGCGGGAGCCGTGACTGCCTGCACCCGCCCGCCACTGCATAGCGCCACCGCTTCATCTAGGGGGAGCTTAGCGGCTTGGGCTGGCCACTCGGGGATATAGAGGGCTAGTAATCTGTCATTCATCGCATCCTCCTCGCCTTAATCGGGATAGTTAGGAGGAACCCAAGGGTCAGGCACGCTCCTAATAACGTCGGTGGCGGGGTTGCAGAGTGTAGAGAATCCATCACGCACTCACCTTTATAGCGGTTACTGCCCCAGGGGAACTTGTCGAGTGCCGGGCGCTAGCTTCTAGGGAGATAGCGCCCGCCCAGGGCGGAGCAGACAGAATTACGCAGCCGGAGCGGCGCGCTTTCGCAGTTAGAATCCGTTGTTGCTGCGGGCCATAATCTACCATCCCGATAGCCAGGACTGCCGTGCAGGGAACGAAAAGTTGGGCGCATGCCAGGGCGCTGCCGCCGGTATAGGGAATGGTGATTACCCGCCTTAAGTCCAAGCCGATTTGCCAGGCTCGCTGCCAGCCCAGATCTGGAAAATCTAGGAATACTGCCCAGCCGCTCTCCCCCATTTTTTCGGCGGCCAGCTCTAGCAGCCCCGCCCCGCCCGCTACCTGTTGATAAGCGCTAGCCAGCGGCTTTACCGGGCGAGAACGGTTCGCCAAGACCCGGCGCGCCCTTTCTAGGCGCTGCAACTGAGCAGACTTATCGAACATACGTTCGATTATAGGGAGCCTCCCCCAATTTGTCACCCCTTTTTCCGGGAGTGCTTTTAGCGCAGAAAATCTACCTTTAAGAGATACAGATTAGTGGCTCGGACTCTAAAAGAGATCTGAGTGGGATCCGGTTGCAACTAAGGACAGCACCAGCACGTCGTCTTGCTTATAGCAAATCAGCAACCAGTCTGGTTCGATATGACACTCTCGATGTTTTACCCAGTTACCAGTTAGCGCATGGTCTCGACACTTTTCCGGTAAAGGAGCATCGCTCGCCAGAAGGTCAACGATTCTCTCTAGTTTTCCGAGGTCTTTTCCCCGCTTTTTAGCAGCTTTCAGTTATTTGCGAAACTGCGAGGACTACTTAATGGCATAGTGCGTCATTAGTCGCCCTCGCTAAGAGCGGCAGCAAATGCTTCATGGGCGCTTGCGTAGCCGGGAACGCGAGGGTCTTTGGCAATCTGTTCCGCCTCTAACATGGCGGCAATCGTCTCCCTATTGGGGTTGCCTAGTTGAATCTGGAAAGGAATGGCACGCTCGCGGATAGCTTGCCGCACGAAAACGTTAAACGCGGTAGAAATATTCATTCCCATCTCACTAAATAGCTGATCCGCCTCTTTTTTCAAGGCTGCATCCATACGAATACTGATATTTGTTGTAGCCATAAAAGACCTCCTTTTACGTGCATAGTATGCTAAACGCACGAATAAATCAATACTTTTCACGACAGAAGTAGTATTTACAAATTACAGATAGACCCGGTAGCGTCTTCGCCACAACGACTGCACGCAAGTTCCCAGGGCAGCAGCAACCACGGACATTTTCTGGGGATACTTTCAGGGTAGAAAATCTACCTTTGAGGAGGGGCGGGAGGCTCGAAATCTGCCCGCTTGGCACGGGTTTTATACCGCTTAGTTCAGATTACTTGTACTGCCGGCATTAAGGCTTTTAACTGTAAGTAGCAGATACGCAAACGTCCTGGTTTTGCGCAATATTGCCGGTAAGTGCAAGAGGAAAGGAGTTGGAACGGAATGAAATTCACGCTCACGATTGATCCCACCGTAACCGAAACTATCGTGACGGTAACGGCGCGGGAGGTCGATGCTGAGGTGCAAGCGATTCAAAGGCTCGCTTCCGGTAGCTTGGATAGCTCTTCCTCCCCCGCAGTCGAGCGCCCGCTTCGCCGCCTCATCGGAACAAGCGGCAATGACGCCACGGTGTTGGAAGTGCGCGCGATACTCGCGTTCTTTACTAAAAAGAAAGCGGTGTTTGCCCACACCAGTAAGGGTGATTGGCGGATTAAAGCCCGAATGTATGAACTCGAAGAATCTCTACCTGCAGGCGATTTTGTACGTATTTCGCAATCGGAAATTGTCAATATTGCCGCGATCAAGAAACTTGATCTTTCTTTCGCGGGAACGATTAGTGTCCAGCTAAAAGATGGCTCTCGTTATTACGTTTCCCGCCGGCAACTTCCAGCTTTCAAGTCCAAGCTCGGAATCTAACCCCCCGAAGAAAACCTCTAACTCACACAAAGGATAAAACCCATGGAAACTAAAAAAATAATTGGTCTCACCCTGGTAGGGGCTTGCATTGGGATCACTATCGGCACCAGTATTGAACTTATTTTTTCTTCTCTTTCTTCCTCTAGCTATTACCCTGGGGTCCCAGAATTCTTAAACAGTTTTGGTAACGAAAACGTGGCAGTATTAATTGAGCGGCTTATTTACGCAGCCTACGGCATCATTAGTAACTTCGCTGGGCTGCTTTACCGTAACGAAACCCGCCCGCTCATCCTCAACACCGCCCTGCATTTCGGAATCATACTTATCTGTGGGATTGTAGCTGGCAGCTACCTTAAATGGTGGGGCTCTAGCTTCGATATGCTCGGGGTAATCATCATCATAGTGCTTATCTATCTACTGATTTGGCTATTCAATTGGCTAGTGGATCGCGCCGAAGTCAAAAAGATGAACCAAAAACTGCAATAAACTCTCCTCCCGGATTCCCGTTTACTCAAATAGGTAAACGGGAAAATCCAAAACAGAGAATAGAGAATATGGTTTTAGGCGCCACTAAACCGGGCGGGGCTGGGCGGGATATTTAACCTAGGAAGAAAGCGGTTAGCGATTCTTAGCGGCTAGTCGTTTTGTAGCCGGTCTATTGAGCCATTAGCTCACGCCGGCAAGTAATGCGCCTAGTCATTTCTGCCATCAACTCACGCCAGTTGTCCTTATCATCATTAGGCGAATGTGGCAAAAGAATCGGATTACCTTGTTCGTCTATCCAAGGAGAAAGACACAACGGATCGCCCTCTTCCTGATTTTTCTTAAGCAGCTTTCGAAAAGGCGTAGCCACGTCATATTTTCCATCATCATTTCGAAGTTTATAGAAAAGAGACTCTTTATCTTGGTAATACTTCTTTAAAGTTAAATCCCAGTAATCCTCGGTAGCTCGGTTGTTACGCTTAACATTAAATCCATCTGGCACAATAATCAGATTTGCCGAAGTGTATGCTGAGCGAATAAATTCTTGCACAGTTTTTTCTTCGAACACTTCCCTGAATTCGTCAAAGTGCTTCAAGATTGCATCAAAAGTCTTTTTCGTTACATCTCCATTTTTGGTAAAGGTTTTTTCAATATCGGGCTTTTGGAACCACACATATCCATTTTCATTTTCTTTGTAAGTCTGCTGCAGAGCATACTTAAGGGTTGTCCACACCGAACACATCCAATCCCCCTGGACGTATTTAGACGGTCTCCGACTAAATGTGTTACGGCATTCACGAACAGTAATACCTAGACGCTCTCCCCACAGCTCTTTATAAAAATAGCGAGCTCCATCAGAGGAATCAGGATCTTCTACTCCTCCTCCTGCTTTGTACTCAAGCCACGTGCGGACGTGGTCACTACTCACTTCTTTAGATAGTTCGGGGTTCAGTAAAAAACAGTCGAGGTCAAAGAAATTGTTCATAACGCCACTTTAACGGTCGCTATACAAATCCGGAAGATGTTTGCACTAATGCCCCAGGGAGCCGCCTGGACTTTAAGAATGTTCCCGAAGCTACGCGACCACTATGGATCTAGACTGGGTGATTAGGCGCGGACACAGACCGCGTACTTATCGGTCTACCCGGGATAGAAGCGGCGATCTATTTGCTGGAAGCGTTCAGCTACTTTTTGGAACCTCCGCAACCTTCCTCGCGAAAACTATCTAAGCACCAGCTGCGCACCGGTTGAACGGAACATAGTAAAGGTGTCGCAATATTCTATGTCAAACGCTTCACACACGTCAGGAATTTTTATTCTATTTCTGGAGTTAGGTGCTGGGCGCTCATGAGTTACTACCGTGTATCCATGGACAGCAGTGAAGGCGATTAATAACGGATCTGCACAGTCCGCAAACTCCTGTGTCGCTGAAGTTTTATACCCCGTTTCTTCTGCCCAAGTTATAATTTGACTGAGGAAATCATAGATAGCTTGATCACCATAGACAGCAGTAAAAATACCTTTATGTGACTTCAGCTTTACCCAATATGCAAGTTCGTCACCCCTGGTAGTTAACTCATCATAAACCGGTTTAATACTGCAGATTTTCCCGGTCGCGTAGCTATGCTCTAGCCATTCCCAAAATCCTGGAGCGATATCGAATCCGTAATACCGGTTTTTGGCTTCGATAAAAACATTACTGTCCAGCACATACATTTAACCCACCGCCAGCTTTTCAGCCAGGTTACGGAAAGTTTGAGGCTTTTTGGTGCCGAGCATCCGAAAAGCATCTCGATAAAGAGTATTACCCTCCAAGGTAGAAACAATCACAGCGCGGGTAAATGTGGGAGAGTTACGCAGAGGCAGAGTTTTATAAAAATCTCCACCCCCAGTTTGCTTCCCCGTGCTACCCCTTTCGGCTATCGCGCTCAACTCCCGGCCATATAGTTCCTGATACTGACTCCAGCTAAGAAAGTTGGCATCAAAAAGGCTGCGTAGCGCCACCAGGACGCTGCAGCCAGCTTCGCGCGCAAGTTTAGTAACAGTTTCTTCGGTAACCTTGGTTCCGTGCACGCCCTCAAGAACATCCCTGGGAAGTAGGATCTCTCCCGCGAGTTGATTGCACCAGCGTTCCTCAGATTTTGCATTATTGGAATCGTTGAGAGATAAATTCGCGTCAGACAATGCGCTATGACCTAGCCAGATATGCCCTAGTTCATGTAATAGGGTAAAGATTCTCGCAGAATGACCGTCGGCTCCATTGACAAAAATAAGAGGCGCAATTTCATCACTTAAAGAAAAACCCCGAAACTCTTCGACACGTAGTTTTCTATGAGTATTGTTTCCTACCACCCCATTGGTAAGCACGAGGATTCCGAGTTCTTCAATCTTGTCGACTAAGTAGCGATACAAACTGGACATATTGCCAATTCGTTTTCGAGAATCAAACCCAAAGTCAAGGAGATCACTGATTTTAGCTGCTACTTCAATCACGCTATTACTCACGCCTACGGAACCTACGAAAGACAGTTTTTCTGCCTCATTGCTTAGGGCGTAGTCGCGATACCAATCCTGGGTGCGTTGCGCGTTGTAAATAGTGTCGAGCAGATCCCCGGAAGGCTGGTGAATCGCAGAATCTTTAAGCGTACGCATATCGGCTATAGGTAGATCTTCTTCGGGAGGAGTATCAAGAAAAAGAAATGCGAAAGGCGTATTAGTCTTGGCAGCGAATTTTTTTGCATCCGTGAAAGAAGGAGCACTAACGCCAGATACCCATTCAGGTAATTTCGGAAAATTTTTCTCGAGGTCAGTGACAGTTTTCCTGCTACGCGCCAAAGCCCACTCATAAAGAGGGGGCGCTATACGCACTTTCGCAGACATTATGCTTCCCCCTCGCACTTTAGAAAATGAGCAAAACCCACCAGACGATTTCTATTTTACTGGCAAGAGTGCCCAGACGGCAGCTTTTCCTGTTTTTTAGGGATGCAGGTAAGTAGTTCAGCCTCTAAAAATCGCCCTCTTCCTAGTTTTTCTTAAAAAACTCCCGAAAAGGCGTAGCCACGTCATATCCCGAAGTTTCCTGCGACTACCCCTGATCATCCGCAGTAACAACTCCGCCACCTGACCAACCGCGTCCTAGTTATTTTGGTAGGTGACCTCGAGGGTAGCGCGCGCCCAAGAATAAAACAGCGCCTGTAAGTTAGCAGCAACTGCCCAGGCGTCCTCATCCAGTTCTAAAGTTTCCGTATCCAGGGCGTGAACCACAAAGAATAGTAAACATATGCGTATTACACCCATATTACGCATATAACCATTGATTTTTAACTCCAATATTTCTAGTATTTATGTAAGAACAGGAGGGGTAACGATGGCTAAAGTTAGTACCAACATCAATTTGGATGCTGATCTCAAGCGCTCCGCGCAGCTCTTACTCAAAGACCTGGGTATGGATCTAACTACTGCGGTCACCATATTCTTGCGGCAAACCGTGCGAGATCAGGCAATCCCGTTTCAAATATCGCGTGATATTCCCAATGCCCAGACCTTATCTGCCTTACAGGAATACGAAGAAATGAAGGCTCACCCTGAAAAGTACCCACGCTATACCAGCTTCGAAGAAGCAATGAAAGACGTTTTTGCATGAAGCTAAACATCGTTCTTAAATCGAACTGGCTCACACGCTGATACCTTCGAGATCTAACTCCAACCGGCAAGCCCTGTCACCGACACCCTATCGCTTATTTTTCTTGCCACGGGTCTTTTTATTCTTTTCCCGATTCCCAATTATCACAAAACAAGCAAAGCCTAAAACCCAGATCGGAAGGGTAAACAGCATATTCCGCAGATAGTTAGCAGTAAAAAGCAAAAAGAAGTCCAAAATAGCCGAGAGCGCGACCAGGATAATCCCCGCCCAAACCAAAAAATCATCAATAGTGTTCGTACGCTTAGACATGCTCTTGACCTTACCGCATCTCACCTGCACCCTCGGAAATAGTATTGAGTGTCTATATTCGAGCAGTAAGGCTCGGAACGTTACAGAATATGACGGCCATGTTCGCTAAGCTGGGCAAGAATATCTGCTCTTTCCTGCGAAGAAACTAGCCTTTTCTTTTCTAACAGCTCCAGAAGTATCCTCGTCCCGAAAGCGCCTTTTACCACTTCCTGTTCCTGCGCAATTACAACCGCATCCTCATCGTCGCTTACGAACAAAACATTGTCACTACAGGTGTAACGACAGACAATAATCGCTAGGGTTTCTGCTTCTCCTAGATTGTCCGTATTACCGTCATGCCCAGGGGTGTCGAAATAACTTTTAAATACCTGAGTTTGAGCGAGCTCACTGGGATTGGGCATATCAACAGTAAAGAAGACCTCCTGCACCTGCGATAATAAATCTTGCTGATTACGCAAAAGATACTGGACTTCTCGCATTACCGTAGGCGCTAAGCGAAGCTTATCTCCAAAAAGCTGCTTTATACGAGGGAGTAGATCCACCAAAGCTAAAGAATAAACAGTACAGGCATCATGGAAAAATAGCGCAGCCAAGATTTATTGCTCCAGCAGGTCAAGAACTTCTTCTGCCGACAGCATCTCGGGCGTCTGCCGGACAGATTCCTCCTCAGTTGTGGCTGTATTTTTCACCCCAAGAGCCCACTCATAGGTCCCAGCTGGTGCTTTCCCACTATTTACTTGTTCGTAGAGCTTAGCAAGGAGCGGCGCAGGAAATCTTTGCGCACCCGATAAACTGGCGCGCCGTTGCACATCAGTCCAGGTAAGCCCGATTTCTTTTAGATGTTTACCCAGGAATTTTTGGGTAACTACTGTTTTGTCGTCCTCGAAAAGAAAATCTGGGGTAGGTAAGTCAAACTTATTGAGCCGATTCACCAAAGCCGCAACTGATACCCCCCAATCCCACAAAAACTTAGCGAACCTTGCCGGTTCAGCTTTGTCCTGCACCAGCCTTTCAACCTGTACTTTTGGCATCAATAAATCGGCAGCAAAACGATTAGCACCACGTTCCTGCTCTGATATTTTATCGTCCCGCTTAATCGTAGTGTCGTTAGCTATATGCCCGATTTCGTGGGCAATCGCAAATACTTGCCTAAACCAGTTATCAGTTCTGGGAACTACAATGACCGGGCGAGAAGCTAAAGATAAACAGGTACCGCCCGCTTTGAGTCCAATCTGCACCACGTCAATCTCAAGGTACTTTTCAACTTGGGAAGAAAAGTCAATCTCAATTCTCCCCCCAAGCAGCCCCAAGACTTGCGCCGGGGTCTTTCCTTCCAAAATGCTCATCCATATGCCTGCTTATAGACCAAGGCGATAGAACGGAAAACATCCAAATCCTCCTGGTTATGCCGGTATTTTTTGGTCTCCCCATCCCATTCGTGGCGGGCAGCAACATCTTTCGGCACCCAATAAGGGTCAGAGCCGGTAATTAACCAATCCAGAGAAACGTCCAAAATAGTCGCAATTTCGGCAATCTCGCCAGCACTAACTTTGCGGCTACCGCTAATCACCCGGCTAAGTCGCGCCTGATCCCAATCCAGCTTCTCCGCCAACGCCTTTTGACTAAGACCGCTATCCTTGCAAGCACTTCCAATCCGCTCTCCAATGGTTTCCATCTCTAACACCTCCGTTCTATACCCCAGCATAAACGAGAATTAGCGAAAATAGAAGGCAAATTTGTGAAAATCACAATTTAAATGGAAAAATTTCCCAGACCGCCCAGAGGGACGACTAAACGCCCTTGCCACTGGCGGTTTTCAAATCCCGGACACCCCCCTTAACCACTCCTGCCCCCGCACAAAACCCACTCCTAATCCCCTAGCGAACTCCCGACAAATGCCCCCTAGCGAACTCCCACAAATAAACGCCCTAGCTTAAAGCCTTGATACTACGCAAAACTTTCACCGCATTTTCTCGGAAAGAATCCGCTTCTAGCAGCAGCGATAGGCTAATAGCACCATTGAAAGGCAAATCAAAAAAGTATCCGGGCTGTAGGTAAATCCCCTGCTCATCTAGTAACTGTTTAACCAGTTCGTCCTCGTCCACGTGGGAGGGGAAACGCAGCAGCACGTTCCAGCCTCCCTGTGGCTCTAACACCGTAACTGGGCTGGTCGAATCCGCTGCCACCAGGTCTTCTAACACCTCCAGGTTAGCTGCGCAGCGCCCTCGAGTTAGCGCAACTTGCCGCGGAATTTCCTCCAAGAAACCGGGGAGCTGTCCAGCCAAAATCTCACTGAACGGCAAATATGCGTCAGCGATTATATCTAATCGCGTTTTCGCTTCTGCTACTAACGAATCCGGCCCAGATACCTCTAACCAGGCAATCTTGTAACCGGGGGCACTCAGACTTTTTGATAACCCGTCGAGGGCGAATGTCAGGTTTTGGGGGCAACCGGCTAGGCGGGCGCGGGAAGAGGGCGCAGCGGGCAGGGGAAAATCATAGAATACTTCATCGGCGATTAGAGGCAGGGAATGTCTGGCGCAATAGTTGAGCAGCGTTTTCCGCTCGCAGCTGTCCAGATAGGCTCCTGTAGGGTTGGAGGGGTTTATGACTATCAAGGCCCTGGCGCCTGAGCTGCGAGCGGAATCATTTGGGGTACTGGTACTAGCATTTTCGAAGGCTTGCATAACCGGGAAACCATCGGAATCACTTACGGCGCTGACGCTATCTCTGTCCGACTCCCGCCCCAGCAAGCTTCTGTCCGAGCCCCGCCCTATTAACGAGCGAGACCCTCTTGAACCACGCCCGAGCATACATCCGCCCGACTCTCGCCCTGGCAAACGCTCATCGGACACCTGAGCCGATACCGTCCCCGACGTCCTCCCGCCTTGCTCCCCCGCAAAACCCTCACTTGCAATCAGCGAGAGCGGATCGAGTTCCCATTTTCTCCCTAACCAAGCATACCTATACGGAACTACCTGCACATTTTCCAGGTCAGCCAGGGTTTCTATCAAGGGATAACCGGGGGTGGGACTAAGCACCGCCTCCCCGAAATCGCATAACAGCTTCATTAACCAGCTATATCCTTGAGAGGTGGAGCTGAGCAGATATAGGTTGTCAGGATTCACCTCGCGACTGTCCCGTGCGGAAAGATATTTGGCGAGGGCGCGTCGGGCTTCGAGCGATCCACGCGGATTCGCCTGGTAGGGGCTATTTCCTTTCCCTAACCCGTGCCGAGTGGGATTGGAGTCGGAGATATTAACTAGCGTTTTCCCCTGTGCTCGCCGTCTTTGAACCGCCAAAGATATGGCGTTGGGCTCTGGGTGACTTACTCGCCGTGAAAAATGCATCACTGTTACTTTATGACTTTTTGTTGCGGTTTTCTTTACCTATATCGGCCCGATAAACCCTGGCAGACACCCCTGCTTTTTTCACCAACATTTTTCCGGTTTCTCTGCCTCCACCTGGCTGATTGCAGAACTTATTCCCAGAAATGGGAAGCTAGCTAGTGCTAAATATGAAGTTTTGTGAAAACCTAGAAGTATGGAAATTTGGCCAGGAAAACCGTATCCGCTCGGCGCTACCTATGACGGGGTTGGCGTGAACTTCGCTGTTTTTAGCGAGGTCGCAACCAAAGTTTATCTTTGTTTAATCGCCGAGGACGGCAGTGAGGAACGCGTTGAACTGCGCGAAGTCGATCATCATGTTTGGCATTGCTACATTCCGGGACTGCGTGATGAGCAGCGTTATGGCTTTAGGGTTGAAGGACCCTACGATCCAGCTTCGGGACACCGCTGCGATATTAACAAGTTCCTCTTAGATCCTTATGCGAAAGCTACTGATGGCGTGGTGGGGGCAAAACAGTCTCTATATTCGTATGACTGGGCTGATCCTAGCCAGCCTAACCATGATGATTCCTTGGCAGATATGGCGGTTTCGGTGGTTACGACTCCCTATTTTGATTGGGGAAATGACCGCCCTCCCGGGCATGACTTGCATAAACTCGTCATTTACGAGGCACATGTAAAGGGTTTCACTCATTTGAATGAGCGGATTCCGGAAAAGGAACGCGGCACCTATGCGGGAATCGCTAACCCGGTGACTATTGAATACCTGAAAGATCTGGGGATAAATGCGATTGAACTGATGCCGGTGCACCAGTTTGTTAATGACTCCACCTTGCAAGAGCGCGGTCTGTCAAACTATTGGGGCTATAACACTATTGGTTTTTTCGCTCCCCACGCCCAGTATCGTTCGCAAGATGTGGTTGATGGTCAGGTTCAAGAGTTCAAACAAATGGTGAAAAACCTACATCAGGCGGGCATTGAGGTAATCCTGGATGTGGTCTATAACCACACCGCTGAAGGCAACCATATGGGGCCGACTCTATCTTTCAAGGGGCTAGATAACGCCTCCTATTACCGCCTGGTAGAGGACGATAAGGCCCACTATTTTGACACTACTGGAACCGGGAACTCGCTACTCATGCGCTCTCCGGCGGTACTGCAACTGATTATGGATTCTTTGCGGTATTGGGCAATCGAGATGCACGTAGATGGTTTCCGTTTCGATCTCGCCTCTACCTTGGCGCGCGAGTTGCACGATGTAGATAAGCTTTCCGCATTTTTCGATATTATTCACCAAGATCCGGTTCTTTCCCAGCTGAAATTGATTGCCGAGCCTTGGGACGTGGGTGATGGCGGCTACCAGGTGGGGGGTTTCCCCTCCATGTGGAGCGAATGGAATGGCAAATACCGCGACACTGTTCGCGATTTTTGGCGCGGAAACTACGCTACCTTACCCGAGTTTGCTTCCCGTTTTTGCGGCAGCGCCGATTTGTATGAACAAAGTGGCCGCCGCCCTAATGCCTCTATCAACTTTGTTACTGCCCATGACGGCTTCACTATGAATGACCTGGTTTCTTATAACGAGAAACACAATGAAGCCAATGGCGAGGGCGGGGGTGATGGGGAATCCCACAACCGCTCTTGGAATTGCGGGGCGGAAGGCCCTACCGATGACCCGGCGATTCAAAGGCTGCGTTCACGCCAGCACCGAAACTTCCTAACTACCCTATTCCTTTCCCAGGGGGTTCCGATGCTCCTCATGGGAGATGAGGTTGCCCGCACCCAGCAGGGAAACAACAACACCTATTGTCAAGACAATGAGCTTTCCTGGATGGATTGGTCCTTTGAGGACGCTGAAGAGGACGACTACCGGCTCCAACTCTTAGAGTTCACCAAACACCTGATTAAGTTCCGCAATCAGCACCCGGTTTTCCATCGGCGGCGTTTCTTTGCGGGCGCACCCTCTCGCGGCGGGCAATCCGATTTGGGCGAGATTGACTGGTTTGCTCCCGATGGGCAAAAGATGACCGAGGAAGCCTGGAACAATGAAGAGGCACGCTCGCTGACTATTTTCTTAAATGGTCAAGCCATTAGGGAACCAGATTCGCGCGGAAAACCGATTATTGACGATTCTTTCTTACTGCTTTTCAACGCTGACCCTCAGCCTTGCACTTTCGCTCTCCCGCCGGGGTGCGGCTCCGGTTGGAAGATAGCTATTTCTACTATGCAAGAGGACGTGTACTCAGACTCGGATACGCTCTATAGCGCCGGGCAAGAACTTGAGTTACTTGACCGTTCAGTAGTGGTTTTAATCCGAGAAATCGCCCAGGAATAAGGAACATAAAACAGGAGGTTCCCCGTGTCCAGCCAACACCCCCATATGCCCGCCAGCGGTAAACATGTACCTATCAGCACTTACCGCCTGCAGTTGAGTAAGGATTTTACTTTTCAAGACGCAATCGCTCATTTGGGATATTGGCAGGCTCTAGGAATCACGGATTTATTCCTTTCCCCTATTTTGCAGGCGGTTCCGGGCTCTATGCACGGCTACGATGTGGTGGATCATCACCATATTTCTGCCGAATTAGGGGGACGCAGCGCGTTTGAGGATTTGGCTGACGCGGCTCA
This sequence comes from Varibaculum timonense, assembly GCF_027694345.1. NCBI lineage: Bacteria > Bacillati > Actinomycetota > Actinomycetes > Actinomycetales > Actinomycetaceae > Varibaculum > Varibaculum timonense. The sequence goes on along the minus strand of NZ_JAQEVU010000003.1, from coordinate 7,861 downwards.
CCGGGCGGGGTTGAGCATTATCGTTGATTTGGTGCCGAACCATATGGCAGTTCCCACTCCGGTTTGGATTAATCTGCCCATGTGGTCGGTGCTAAAGCAGGGTAAGGAATCTCCCTATGCGCATTGGTTTGATATCGACATTGATCAACCGATTTTAATGCCCATCCTGGGTAAACGTATCGGTCAGGTCTTAGCTGACCAGGAAATTTCTTTAGAGCAGCTGGTAATTCCGGGCGAGGACAACCTTGGAAAACAGTGGGTTTTACGCTATTTTGACCACTATTTTCCGGTGGCAACTGGAACCGAGGCTTTGCCAATGGAGGTGCTGTTAGAGCGGCAGCATTACCGCCTGGCACATTGGAAAGTCGCAGATGAGGAGCTAAATTATCGCCGCTTTTTCGATATTGATTCCCTTGCGGCACTGCGGGTAGAAGAGCGGGACGTTTTTGACTCCACCCACGCCCTTTTGCTGCAGCTGTTCAATGCCGGTTTTATTGATGGTTTTAGGGTCGATCATCCCGATGGGTTAGCTGATCCTGCCGGTTATTTTCACTGGTTATCTGAGGCTACCGGGGGCGCTTGGATTGCGGGGGAAAAGATTCTAGAGGACGCAGAGCGACTTCCTAGCGACTGGTCGATTTGTGGCACTACCGGTTATGACACTGCCTGGCGGCTAACTGCGCTTCAGGTTGATTCACGTGCCTCGTTGCCACTGGGTACGCTGATGCAAAGCATTACTGGGGATTCGCCCTCGTCCTATCGGCAGATTGAACGGCAGTCTAAAGCGCAGATTATTGATACTTCGCTCGCGGCGGAGGTGCGCCGGATTGGGCAATTGTTGTGGCGGATTTGTCAGAATGATTTTCGTTTGCGGGACTACACTTTCCGGTCTTTGCTGGATTGTTTGCGGGAACTAATTATGCAAATGCCCGCTTACCGTTCTTATGTTACTGTCGGCCAGCCTGCCAGCAACATTTCGCGTGAGATTGTGCAATCTGCCGCGACCAGGGCTTTGCGCCAGCTCGATAGTGAGCATTCCGACACGATGGAAGTGATTGTTTCCTTGGTGTTGGGCGATGAAATCGGTTCTGCTGCTTTGAATATAAGTGACCGGGATAGGCAAGAGTTTTTGGTTCGTTTCCAGCAGGTTTGCGGCGCTGTAATGGCGAAGGGGGTGGAGGATACTACTTTTTATCGTTGGACGCATTTGTTGTGTCTAAATGAGGTTGGCTCAAATCCGCAGGCTTTCGGGGTTTCTGCTGATAATCTGCATCTATTTGCGCGCGATATTCAAACTAACTGGCCAGCCACTATGACCACTAACTCTACCCACGACACTAAACGCGGTGAGGACGTGCGGATGCGTTTGGCACTTCTTAGCCAATACCCTACTTTGTGGACCCAGATTGTTTCTGATTTGCGTGATACAACCCAAGCTTATCGCCCTAATGATTTGGATGGGCGCAGCGAGAATATGTTGTGGCAAACGTTAATCGGTTCTTGGGATGAGGACGGCCCGATTTCCTCCTCGCGTCTGCGTCAGTATCTGGTGAAAGCTATCAGGGAGCAAAAATCTTGGACTACCTGGACTAACCCGGATACGGTTCGGGAAAATGAGCTGCTTGATTTTGCCGATCAGATTATTTGTGACCCCCAGGTAGCCGAAATTGTTTCCCGCTGGCATCTTGAAACTGGTGAGGCCACCGGTTACACCATTTTGGCTAATAAAGCCTTGCAACTAACCATGCCGGGGGTGGCGGACGTTTATCAAGGTTCAGAAATCACCCAAACATCGTTGGTGGATCCGGATAATCGCCGCCCGGTTGATTTTAGCGCCCTATCTAAAATGCTTTCTCACCTTGACACCAAAGGGCTTGATTTTTCTGACGCCTCTTCCCTTGACCAGTCAAAACTGTATTTAACTGCCGCGATTTTGCGTTTGCGCAGGCGTTTACCTGATTGTTTTGTCTCTGCTTACGCTACTTACCAGCCACTCGCCCTCTCTACTGGTTACGCGGTGGCGTTTGCGCGCGGGACTGCCCGTGAAGGTGCGCAAATCGTAACTATTGCGCGCCGCCTTCCGGGGGTGTTAGCGCGTTATCAGGGTGATTTCCGCAGCGAACATACCGTGGTTTTACCAAAGGGTTCTTGGAAAGATATTTGCTCTAATGAGGTATTTTCTGCTGGGATGCAAAGCCTGGAAGAACTGCTATTTAAGCGGGGCGCACGGATACTGGAGCGAGTGGATTAAATGACTTTCTCCTCTAAAAGTACTGATTTGGGCAGTCTTAAACCTTGGAAGTTGCGCGCCGGGTGTCAAAGAGTGCCGCTGTGGGCTCCCGAAAAAAAGCAGGTAACCCTATTAACGGGGGCTCCTGATAACCCGCAGCGCAGCGCGATGATACCTTGCGGTCAGTGGTGTCTTGCCCCGGAGGATTTACCGGAGGGCTGCGCTTATGCTTTTGAGGTTGAGGGAAAGGGGCCTTTTCCTGATCCTCGGGCGCGTCTTTATCTGCCGGGCAGTCAAACTTGGGGGGTAACTGCTGATATTGGCGCTATTTCGCGTTCAAGTCAGTGGCATCCGGACGAAAAGTTGCTCGGTAAGGTCTGGTATGAGCTTCATTTAGGTACTTTTACCCCTGCGGGTACGCTTAAAGCGGCTAGGGCTAAACTCCCCTACTTGGCAGATTTGGGGGTTGAGGTTATCGAGCTAATGCCGACCGCTTTTTTCCCAGGTGAGCGCGGTTGGGGCTATGACGGAGTTGGTTTATATGCCCTTTTTAATCCCTATGGCTCCCCTAAAGATTTGGTGGATTTTATCGATAGGGCGCATGAACTAGGGATTGCGGTTACTCAAGATTTAGTGCTGAACCATTTAGGGGTGTGTGGGAATTATCTTGCGCAGTTCGCTCCCTATTTCTCGGCTCGCCATCATACTCCTTGGGGGGATGGCTATAACTTGGATGGCGCTGATAGCACCCTGGTTAGGGAGTTTTTACTGGGGGCAGCTTTGGCGCTGCTGCGTGATTATGGGTTTGATGGTTTACGCCTTGATGCGGTTCACGAGATTAAAGATGATTCGAAACTGCATTTTTTGGCTGAGTTATCGCTTCGGGTTGCTGATTTATCGCAGAATCTAGGCAGGCCGCTAACGTTGGTGGCGGAATCTGATTTGAATAATTCCCGCATGGTTACCCCTGTTGAACAGGGCGGTTACGGTATGGACGGTCAGTGGGATGACGATATTCATCATGGCATACATGTGGCTTTTACCGGAGAAACCCAAGGCTATTACGAGGATTTTGCTGATACCGCGGCGCTAAGCAAAATCTATTCGCAAGTGTTTTATCATAACGGCACTTACTCGAGTTTCCGAGGAAAAAACTGGGGTGCACCAGTTCCAGAGGACATGGAACGCAACCGTTTCTTTGGGTTTGCTTCCAACCACGACCAGGTGGGTAATCGCGCTTTAGGTGATCGCCCTAGCGAGAAACTTTCTCCCGGACTTTTAGCTGGTCAAGCCGCTTTAGTTTTGGCTTCACCATTTACCCCGCTGCTTTTTCAAGGTGAGGAATGGGGCAGTCGTTCTCGTTTCCAGTTTTTCACTGATTTTCCAGATGAGACTATTGGGAATGCGGTTAATGAGGGACGTAAATCCGAGTTCGCCTCGCACGATTGGGACAAAATTTATGAGGGCGAGGTTACGGTTCCTATCCCCCAGGCGCTTTCTACTTTCCTTAACTCCAAGCTGCTTTGGCAGGAACTTTCTGAGGAAAAACATCAGAAGATGCTGAACTGGCATCGCCTTTTGATTAGGCTGCGCCGCGAAGGAGTGTTTGCTGATTTTATTTCCCTTCAGCGCCAAGCAAATCTGCTGGTATTATCGACTGAGCGTGCCCAGGTGATTGTGAACCTTGGCACGCAGCAGGAAAATATCGGCGAACTGGTTCGCCCCGCTATTCCTAGCTCTTACTATTCTTTTACCGATGGTCTATTAGGCAGCCTGCCCTTAAAAATCGGGGGCGAGGACGTTTTGCTAATCGTTTTCGATTAGCCCTCCCTAGGTGATTAGCCTCCCCGTTTTGCTCTCCCCAGGTTTTTCTTTTTTTTGGGGGGGGTCTTGCGAGCTTTGTGCTTTTAGAGCCGGGTTAGCTCCGCTGTATCTAGGGAGCGGGTTTCCCCCTCACGGAATTTAGCGACCGGGTAGTTACGGTGATATTTTCGCCAATGATTCTCCCGGGCAATCACCACATATGCTAAACGTTTCAGACCCCGCAGACTCAGCCCCCATTCTGCGGGGTAATACAGGGGGTCATGATTTTTCTTTTGGCGATACAGGAACTTAATTTTTTTACCCATTTCTTTATCTACGTAGCGAAGTACCAGATGTTTGGGCAGTATCGAGTAATATACCCGTTTGTTCAACCGCTGCGGGGTAACGCTTTTACCGCCGATTACGTCCTCGACAAAAAACTTCATCGGATTCATACCCGCCGAAGTGTTGTAGTAGGAGTTGCGCCCTATCCGGGGATTAACTTCAAAACAGTAGGGAATCCCGCTGCGCGAGTCTACTTTGAAATCAAAATTGGCGAAACCGTGCCACCCAACTCCCTGCAGGAAGCTGCTCACCTGTTCATATAGGCGCGGGTAGGGTTCGGTAATCATGGCTACCGGGTTACCGAGGGCGGTGGGAGAATGATCTTCTAATAGCACTTGGGCAGATCCGAGCATAGTTACGCGAGATTGTTTATCTACGTAGGCAGTCACCGAGAGGTTAAAACTATCGTTGCCCTCTACCCTCGGTTGCAGCACGAATCGACGTGCTTGTGGATTTTCGTGCGTGTGTTCATACAGGTTTTCCAGCAGCTTTTTAGCTTCTGTTTTGTCTGCAACCGAGTAAACTTTGGCTTTTCCCCTCCATTTCAAACGTTCATATCCTGCACTGGTGGCGGGTTTTATAATCCAGGGAAATGGGTCTTTTATTTGCTCGATTTTCGCTATTTCGCCCTCTAGAGAGGTAGAAAAATCAATTTCGACTGTTGGGGGAACGTTCAGCCCGTGTTCTTTAGCTAGGAGCGGGAACTTCACTTTATCTGAGGTTTCTTCAATAACTTTTAGGGAGGGGAACGCGACTACATAATGCTCTTTGATTTCTTTTTCCCGTCGCATTACGTCACGCACATTAGAATCTATATTTGCTATTAGCAGCAGTGCCTTGCCGGGATGGTCTTTTTTCAGTTCCGGTCCGAGAGCGATTAGCCCGTCTATGAGTGGCATTTTTGATTGCGGATTTGCCAGTTTGGCGGGATTAACTAGCCGAGTGTCAATAATCCCGGATGACATAATCGGCCCGAGGATTTGGGTGGTTACGATAGTGGGTTTTATCTTCCATTCTTCGTGAAAAGATCTGGCCAGCGCGTAAGTTCCGATATCGGTTCCTAAAATAACTGGTTGAAATGCTAAGCCGGTATTTTCTTCCACAATGCCTCCCTGTTAATTGAGCCTTTTAATGTTATCAAAGCGCTGCCGGTAGCTGGAGAAATTTGGCATCAGAGATTAACACTTACTCCTTTCACCGGGTGCTCCTCTTGGGAAGTAATAAAAGCTGAGGGCATGAGCGAAGAATCGCTAGGTAACCACTAGGTCTAATGCTTGTCGGCGTGGCAGCGACTTTTGAAGCATTTTCCTGCTTACGCTGAAGTAGTGAATCAGAACCCGCCTACAGAGTTTACCGACGCTCTGCTCACGTTGCGTGACGCGACCTATGATTCACATGTAAAGGTTAGTGAGATTCCCTCCCCGCACGGGATTGCTCCTTTTGCTGCTGCGATTCGCCTGGATTGTGCCGCCTTGGATGATAACTCTAATAGTGGCGGCGCGGGGCGTTTGGTGATTCTCTACGATCCCTTAGAGCAGCCGGGCTGGCAGGGGCGTTTTCGGCTGGTGACGATGCTGCACGCACAGGTGGATGTGGATTTGGTTACTGAGCCTTTGGCGGATCAGGTTTGTTGGTCGTGGCTTACCGATTTTTTAACTCAGTCGGGGGCTAGTTTTATTCAGTCGGCTGGCTCGATTACCCGTTCTCACTCAGCGAGTTTTGGCGAGTTGGATAAACGTTCGGAATCGGCAGAGTTGGAGATTCGCGCCTCTTGGACTCCGCTAGCTAATAATTTGGCTTCGCACGGGGAAGCTATCTCTCGTCTTTTAGCTATGATGGCTGGTCACGCGGTAGAGCTGACTGCCGGTATTTCTCGTCTGGGGCAGGTAAGGCTGGTATGAGCAATCCGCTTTATCGACCGCGTGGTGGCGCGGTGTCCCTGATTGATAATCTCCCGGATTACCGCCAGTGTCTGCGCGATTATACTAATCCGGGTGACTTTGTTGCTTTTGATACGGAGCGAGCCTGTGGTATCCACTATCTAGATAGGGCGTATTTGGTTCAGGCGAAGGCTGAGCGTTCCCCACTGGTTTTGCTTGACCCGATTGCGCTTGGGGATTTATCGGATTTTGGTGCACGCTGCCAGGGCTCAACTTGGGTTTTACATGCGGCGAAAGAGGATTTGGAGTGTATGGATTGGGTGGGTCTTCACCCTCCTCGCCTGTTTGATACCCAAATCGCGGCGAAGCTGTTGGGGTTTGAGCAGGTCGGTTTGGGGGCGGTTACCGAGGACGTGCTGGGGGTGAGGCTCGCAAAGAATCATACTCGTGAGAATTGGTCTCGTCGTCCTCTTAAACAGTCTTGGCTAGATTATGCGGCTCTCGATGTGGATTATTTGGTGGATTTGGCGTTAGCGTTGCGCTCGCGTTTGGAAGATGCGGGACGCTGGGAGTGGGCTTGTCAGGAGTTTGCTTTTGCGCTTGCTCATTTCCGCCGCCCTCATGATAGTGAACCTTGGCGTCATTTGAAGGGGGCAGGTAGGGCACGTTCTGGGTTTCAGCTTGGGGTTTTGCGGGAGCTTTTTGTGCAGCGCGATAGGCTGGCGCGCGAGGCTGATTTAGCTCCGGTCGGGGTGTTACCTAACCGGGATTTAGTGGATTTGGCGCTGAATGTTCCTCGTTCTTACCAGGATTTAGCGCAACGTCCATTTATGGCTAATAGGCAGTTGCGCCGCTATAGTCGGCGCTGGTGGCAGGCTATTAAACAGGTTAGGGCTTTGGATAGTGCTCAGCTTCCCCTTCGGTCAGGTCCGCGGGAGCTTCATACGGTTACTTCTGTGTCTGCTTGGGAGAAAATTGATTCTCGACGAGCGGAGCTTTACCGTTTGCTGAGGGCAGATGTTTCTTGCTGGGCTAATAAGAATCAGGTTTGGGCAGAGTATGCACTTTCCCCTGCTGCTTGTCGCCGGGTGGCGGCTTATTGGGATTCTCGCACGGATTTGGAGCTTCTTTTTTCTGAAGGGCAGGCTCGGCGCTGGCAGGTGGCGGTTTTTTTGCCGCGTTTTGAGCGTATTTGTCGTCTTTGGGATCAGGGCTAGGGTGTAGTTCGCCTTGTTTTTTGCTTTTTCTGCTTGGGACGAAACGAACCTCGGCATCACTGCTAGGGTGCAGCTCGCATTATTTTGTTCTCTCCCCGTTTGGGGTTTTTGGAGGGCGTGTTGTCGGGTTTGCGGGGCTGGTTTGTTTTTGCTGGTCTCGCGTTTTTGGGGTTGGTTAGTTCGGGTCGGGCGTTTTGCCTGTCTCCCCTCGTTTTTTGGTTGGGGGCGTTCTGCCAATCTCCCCCCTGTATGTTGTTGGGTGCGGGGCGTTTTGCCTGTCTCCCTTGAGTGTTGCTGGGTTTTTGGGGTTATATGGTTTACCGCCCCCTGGTTGGGGGGCGGTAAACCGTTTGGGGGTTATTTCTTTTAGTATTTACGGGTTCGGG